>NZ_CP130427.1:6092322-6415403 GCF_030518795.1 Micromonospora sp. NBRC 110009
TCGCCGACGCTCATCTTGCGTTTGGCCAACTCGACGTCGATGCGGACGACGATGGGCATCAGATCACCGCTGCCATGTCGGTCCGCAGCGTGGTGGCCTGCCGCAGCAGCGTCCGCATCACCACCATCAGCAGTCCCAGCACCGCGACACCGATCACCATCAGGAACAGCAGCAGCGGCAGGCCGGGGTCGTCCGCGTTGAGGCCGACGAGGAGGAACACGCCCAGGAGCACGACCCACGCGGCGACGATCGCCCACACGATGGCATCCACCCACCCCAGGGATGCCTCGCTGAAGACACGCCCTGTGACCATGCATCGACTCTCGCTCGTTTCCTATCGATTGTCAATAGGAACGAGCAGCTCCGGCCCCGGTCAGGACACCGTGAAGAGCAGGTGGTTGACGGCGAGCGCGGTGAGCGCCTGCCCGGCCAGCCACCAGCGGCGGGCCGGCGCCGGCAGGTGCGCGGCGGCGACCAGCAGCCAGACCACGAACGGCAGCCAGATCCGTTCCACCTCGGCCTTGCTCATCCCGGACACGTCGGCGGCGGTCACCACCAGCGCGGCGGCGGCCGGCAGCAGCACGGCCGGCCCGAGCGCGGCCACTCGGGCGAGCAGGCCTGGTCCGAGCGCGGTCACCCACCCGGCCGGCCCTCGGCCGGGCCGGCCCTCGCCAGCCCCGGGGCGATCGGCCACCGCGGAGCCGGGTGGCCGCCGACCCGCGCGGATCGCCAGCGCCGTGCGGCGCAGCGCCGGCCCGAGCACCGGCCCGGCGGAGAGCAGCAGCGCCGCCAGGTTGGCCCAGACCCAGTAGCCGTAGGGGCGGTCGGCCGCCCAACCCTGGTAGTAGCGCTCGACCACCCGGTCGTACCCCTCCCACCAGCGGAAGCCGGCCAGCAGGAACAGCGCGGTCACCGCGGCGACGCCGGCCGCGCCGGCGAGCAGCACGGCCGGGCGGCGGTCCCGGCGCGCCGCCAGCACCGCCACCGCCAGCACGCCGACCAGCACGAACCCGTACGACAGGTGCAGCGCGAAGCCGAGCAGCAGCCCGCCGACGAGCGCGGCGGCGGGCCCGCGCACCGCCAGCAGGGCGAGCCCCGCGGCGACCACGCCCGTGAAGATCGCGTCGCCGGAGGCGCCCAGCCAGACCGCGCCCGGCAGCAGCACCAGGAACGGCAGCACCGCCCGGGCCGCGTCGGCGGCCCCCAGCGCCCGCAGGGTGACCGGGACCGACACCACGGCGGTCGCGCCGACCAGCACGCAGCAGAGCGCCGCGGCGGTGCCGCCGCCCAGCCCGATCCGGTCCAGCCAGACGAAGACCAGCAGCGCGCCCGGCGGGTGGCCGGCGGTGTGGGTGGACCACGAGTCGGGCTGGAAGTCGAGGATCCGGTCGGTGAAGCCGGCCAGCATCCCGCGGATGTCGACCACCCCGGGCACCTCGTGCAGGTACTCCGCCTGCGGGGTGAGCCGCCGGGTCAGCCCCGCCGACCAGCCGTCGACCAGGGCCAGGGAGAGCGTCCAGGCGACCGCCGCCAGCCAGCCGGCGGCCAGCAGCGGCCCCCACCGGGCGGTCCGGGCCCAGCGCAGCCCCGGCCCGAGCACCACCGCCGCGACCAGCACCGCGAGCGGGGTGCCCCAACCGACGTGCGGGCGCCAGGTGGCGTAGAGCGGCGCGGCGTTCGCGTGCAGGCCCCCGCCACGCCGGTTGAGCACCAGCCCGGCCAGGACCGCGGCCGCGAGCAGCAGGGCCTCGACCGCCAGCACGAGCAGGTCGGCCCGGTCCGGGGGCGCGGACGGGCCCACGCCGGAGGTGCGCGGCAGGGTGGGTGCGGGTCTCATGACGACCGGACCGTACGGCGTGTCCGGGCGGGCCGGGGGCCGAACCGCCGTCCCGTCACCGGACGGTAAGAATCACCTGGTCGGTAAGGGTTCCGTAAGCACGATCGGGGCGTACGACCGCGGACACCGGCCTAGCGTCGGCGGCATGCGGACGCAGATCGACGTGGTGCTGCCGTGCCTGGACGAGGCCGCCGCCCTGCCGGGTGTGCTGACCGCGCTGCCGCCGGGCTACCGGGCGATCGTGGTGGACAACGGTTCCCGGGACGGCTCGCCGGAGGTGGCCGCCCGGCTCGGCGCCCGGGTGGTGCGGGAACCCCGCCGGGGCTACGGCGCGGCCGTGCACGCCGGGATCGAGCACGCCGAGACGGAGCTGGTCTGCGTGCTCGACGCCGACGGCTCCTTCGACCCGGGCGAGCTGCCCGCCCTGGTAGCCCCGGTGGCGGCGGGCACGGCGGACCTGGCGGTGGGCCGGCGCCGGCCGGTGCGCGCCGGCGTCTGGCCGTGGCACGCCCGGGCCGGCACCGCGCTGGTCGCCGCGCTGCTGCGGCAGCGGGGCGTGCCGCTGCGGGATCTCAGTCCGATCCGGGTGGCCCGGCGGGATGCGCTGCTCGCCCTCGGGGTCACCGACCGGGCGTTCGGCTACCCGCTGGAGCTGATGATCCGGGCCGCCGCCGCCGGCTGGCGGATCCATGAGCGCGACGTCCGGTACGCGCCGCGCGCGGCCGGCACCCGGTCCAAGGTCTCCGGCTCGGTGCGCGGCACGCTCCGGGCCACCCGCGATTTCGTGGCCGTGCTGCGCACCGTGGACGGCCGGCGGTGACCGTCCTGCTCGTGGTGGCCAAGGCGCCCGTGGCCGGGGCGGTGAAGACCCGGCTCTGCCCGCCGGCCACCCCGGCGCAGGCGGCCCGGATCGCCGCCGCCGCGCTGCGCGACACCCTCGACGCCGTCGCCGCCACCCCGGGGGTCACCCCGGTGCTCGCGCTGGCCGGCCGGTTCGCCGGCGCCGAGGACGGCGCGGGCCTGGCCGCCGCGGTGGCCGGCTGGCCGGTCCTGCCGCAGCGGGGCGAGGACTTCGCCGCCCGGCTGGCGTACGCCCACGCCGACGTGGCGGCGGCGTACCCGGGGCGACCGGTGCTGCAGATCGGCATGGACACCCCGCAGGTGACCGCCGTGGGACTGGCCGCGGCCGTACGCCGGTTGGGGGCGATCGGGACCGACGCGGTGCTGGGCCGGGCCGCGGACGGCGGCTGGTGGGCGCTGGGCCTGCGCGACCCGCGGCACGCGGTGGCGCTGCGGGGGGTGCCGATGTCCACCCCCGCCACCGGGCGGCTCACCTGGGCGGCGCTGGCCGCGCGGGGCCTGCGGGTCGGGGCGCTGCCGGTGCTGCGGGACGTGGACGGCTGGGCCGACGCCCTCGCGGTGGCCGGCCCGCTCTCCGGCGGCCGGTTCGCCCGGGAGGTGGCCGCGCTCCGGCGCGCCCTGGTGCCCGGGGGCCGGCGGTGACCGTCGACGGGTTCGGCACCACGCTGCGCCGTCGCCCGCTGGGCACGCACTGGCTCGTGCACGCCGACGGGACGCGCAGCCGGCTACCGGTGGAGCGATGGCACGGTCCGGCCGAGGCGGCGATCGCCTCGGTGGTGGCCCGCTGCGCCGGCCCGACGCTGGACCTGGGCTGCGGGCCGGGCCGGCTCACCCAGGCACTCACCCGCGCCGGGCTCACCACCGTGGGCGTGGACGTCTCCGCCCGCGCGGTGGCGCTGACCCGGGCGCGGGGCGCGGTCGCCGTCCAGGCGGACCTGTTCGATCCGCTGCCCGCCGAGGGACGGTGGCGGCACCTGGTCCTGCTGGACGGCAACATCGGCATCGGCGGCGACCCGGGAGCGCTGCTGCGCCGGTGCCGCGCGCTGCTCCGCCCCGGGGGCAGCGTCCTGGTGGAGCTGGACCCGCCCGGCACCGGCGCCTGGCAGGGACAGGTGCACGTGGTGTCCGGCCGGCACCAGGGGCCGAGCTTCCGCTGGGCGAGCCTGGACACCCGCGCGGTGCACGACGTGGCCGCGACGGCGGGGCTGGCCGTCCGCGAGGTCTACCCGGCGGGTCCGCGCTGGTTCGCCGAGCTGGTCACCGGGTAGCGGCCCCGGCGGGGTCAGTGGCCGAGTCCGGCGAGGTCGAGCCCGCGGAGCCGCTCCGGGTCGGCGATCACGTCGATGGCGGCGATCTTACCGTCGGTGACGGTGAACGCCATGACCGACAGCGGGCGACCGCCCGCGCTGACCAGGACGCCGGCGGTGCCGTTGACCAGCACGGGCCGGGCGAACGGCGAGAACCGCCCGAAGGTGGCGGCCTGGGCGGCCACGGTGCGGGCCCCGGTGAGCACGGTCGTGTGTCGGGCCCGGGTGGCGCCGCCGTCGGCGCGCAGCACGACGTCGGGGTGCAGCACGGCGACCAGCGCGTCGAAGTCGCCGTGGTGGGCGGCGCCGAGGAACGCCGACACCACGGCACGCTGCCGGGTGAGGTCCGGGTCGGGGGCGGGCGCGCGGCCCTGCACCCGGCGGCGGGCCCGGCTGGCCAGCTGCCGGGCGGCCGCCGGGGACCGGTCGATCATCTCGCCGATCTCCTCGAACGGCACGGCGAACATGTCGTGCAGCACGAACGCGAGCCGCTCGGTCGGGGTCAGGGTGTCCAGCACCACCAGCAGCGCCAGCCCGACCGAGTCGGCCAGGACCGCCGCGTGCGCGGGATCTTCCGCCTCGTCGGCGCGGACGACCGGGTCGGGCATCCGTACCTCGAGGGGCTCCTCACGGCGGGTGTTGCGGGCCCGCAGGGTGTTGAGGCAGACCCGGGCGACCACCGTGGTCAGCCACGCGGCGAGGTTGTCCACCTCGTCGGCGTCGGTGCGGGCGAGCCGCAGCCAGGCCTCCTGGACCGCGTCGTCGGCCTCGGCGTGCGCGCCGAGCATCCGGTAGGCCACCGCCCGCAGCTGCGGCCGGTGCTGCTCGAACCGTTCGGCCAGCCAGGTGTCCTCGCCCATGTCCCGTCCCTTCCTCGCCCGCTTCCACCGATCCGACCCGAGGGATCCGACCGATGTGACGACATGTGGCCCCGCTCACAGCGGTCACACTTCCCGGCCGCCACGGGTCGAGGCGGTGAGGGCACGAAACCTGGCGGGCCCCGGACACGGAGGACGACATGAACGCACCCATTCTGGTCACCGGCGGCACGGGCACCCTCGGCCGGCTGGTCACCCCGCTGCTGCGCGACGCCGGCCACCCGGTGCGGGTGCTCAGCCGCCACGTCGGGCACCCGGGCGACGGCGTCACGCACGTCACCGCCGACCTGCTCGGCGGCGAGGACGTCGAGCCGGCCGTCCGCGGCACGGAGATCGTCCTGCACCTGGCGGGTGGCCCCAAGGGGGACGACCAGGCGACCCGCAACCTGGTCCGGGCAGCGCGGCGGGCCGGCGTACGGCACCTGGTGCACATCTCGGTCATCGGGGCCGACCGCGTGCCGCTGGCCTGGCTGCGGTCCAAGCTCGACGCCGAGCGGGCGATCGCGGATTCCGGGCTGCCCTGGACGACGCTGCGTGCCGCTCAGTTCCACGACCTGGTGCTGGCCATGGCGGAGAAGATGGCGAAGCTGCCCGTCGTGCCGGTGCCGGGCGGGCTCCGGCTCCAGCCCGTCGACGCCCGCGAGGTCGCGGCCCGGCTGGTCGAGCTGGCACTCGGCGCGCCCGCCGGGCTGGTGCCCGACCTGGCCGGCCCGACCGTGTACGGGATGGACGAGCTGATCCGCGGCTATCTGGGGGCGGTCGGCAAGCGCCGGCTGCTCATGCCGGTCCGGCTGCCGGGGAAGCCCGGGCGGGCGTACCGGAACGGCGACAACCTCACCCTCGACGGCGCCACCACCGGCACGCGGAGCTGGGAGGCGTTCCTGGCCGAGCGGCTGCCGCAGCGCCGCGCGGTTCCCGGGACAGTGGTCGGGTGAGCGTGCCGCTGATACCCGCCACCAGGGCAGACAATCCTCCGGATCCGGCGGAACGGTCCGGCTGCCGTCATGAGCCGGCCGGCGCGGGTGGCCGGAGCGGGCCGAAGGCACGCCGGACCAGCGAGTTCGCGTCGTCCTGCGACAACCCGCTGGCGACGATCAGGTCGCTGACCGCCGTACGGACCTGGGCGATCACCACCGCCCCCGAAAAACCCACCCCGGCCCGGTAGGCGCGGCCGGCCACGCTGACCGCCCGCAGAGCCAGCTCGCGCGCCTGGTCCGGCTCGGCGCCGCGGGTGAACTCGCGGCGCATCGTCCGGACGGCATCGGCAAGGCACGATACCGCCGCGGGCATCTGCGGCGGGACAGGTTCCCCGTCCTCGATCAGGGTCACGGCGCGGCGGATGAGGGTTCCGCTGTTGCGCATCGCCCGGTCCACGGGGTCCACCGCTTCGGCGAAGCGGCTGATCGTCCCTTGCCGGGTGTCCCACCGCACGGGTGACAGATGGCTGGTTTCCTGGGCGCCCCTCGCCGCCTCGGTGAAGGCGGCAAGTTCCTTCTTGTTGTTGCGCAATCGTTCGAGAGCAGTCTGAGCAAGGCCGGCGTCCCGCTGCTTCAGCGCGGCGACGGTGGCTTCGAGTTGATCGACGAGCAGATCCAGCGCCGGTCCGGCGGCGCGGTTGATGATCCTGAGCGGGTTCAGCGGGAGCAGCACCGAGCTCACGACAATGGTCACCGCGCCGCCGATGAGCGCGTCGAGGATCCGCGGTACCTCGAGATTCGATATCGATGGACTCAACGTACCGATGAGCACCGCCGTCGCGGCCGACTGGACCGCCAGCGCGGGGCTGCCGCCGATGAACGCGCCCGCCAGCACGGCCAGCACCACGATCAGACCGAGCTGCCACGGCCCGGTCCCCAGTAGGTAGATCAGCAGGTCACCGATCCCGATCCCGAGGGACACGCCGATGACCAGCTCGACCGTACGGCGCAGTCGCTGGCCAACTGACGCCGCCAGCACCACGACCGCCGAAATCGGCGCGAACACCGGCTTATGAATATGCAGCAGACTGCCGGCCACCCACCAGGACAAACCGGCCGCCAGGCCCGCCTGCGTCGCCAACCCGACACCCGCGCGGACCCGACCCAGCCGGTCCCGGAACGCCTGCGCCGACCGGCTGAACCACTCGGCCATCCCGTCACGGTCCTGGCGCCCCCGTCCATTGCCATCCTTGGGCGGACCACCACCGACCATGGCCGCGGCTACCCCGTCACGGAACTCTCACGCCTCCACCTGCCCACCGACTGGGTCTCCGGTGGGCCGCACACCGCACCAGGCGGGGGTGGCGGTGCCCGGTGGCGCGACCCTGCTGTGCGAGGTTCGGACGTTCTGGGTGCGGACGGCGGGCATGGTCGGCAGCGGCACGATCGCGCTGCTGTGTGCGAGCGAGTGTGCGCTAGGCACCCGGCTGGCCGGCGCAGGTTGCCCGGGCCGGCTTCGAGCATCCGCACCGGCCGACGGTCCCACTCTGCTCCCCCACCACTGCGCGGCACCCAAGCTTCGCACGGCTTCCGGAATACCTGATCTGAGGCGACACTGGTCATGCGACCGCCGGCCCGGCAACCTCGACGATGGAACCCGGCACCAAGGGGTGCGTGTGAATCTGGGCGCTGTCCTGGTCACCGGCTTGTTCGCCGGGGGCGTCTCCTGCGCCGCCGCACAGGGCGGGCTGCTCACCGGCCTGGTCGCCCGCCAACGCGGCGTCGCCGCATCGAACACGCCGGGCGCCCGGCCGGAGGCGACGGCCGGGTGCCGGCAGGAGCGGGCCGTCGCCCTCGAACCACGCGAGGCCTGGCCAGAACGCGTGCTCGGCGGCTTGCGGGCGGCGCGCGATCGGGCCGGCGACGACCTCGCCCCGGTCGCCGCGTTCCTGGGCGGCAAGCTGGTCTCCCACACCCTGCTGGGCGCTCTGCTCGGCGCCCTGGGCGCTGCCGTGCAGCTCTCACCCACCATGCGGGTCTGGACCCAACTGGCCGCGGGCGCGCTGATCATGGCCTTCGGACTAGCGCAGCTCGGCGTCAACCCCTTCACTCGGCTCACCATCGGCACCCCGACGGCGTGGTCGCGGTTCGTTCGCGGCCGCGCCCGGTCCGAGGCCGCCTTCGCCCCCGCCCTGCTGGGCTTCGTCACCATCCTTGTGCCGTGCGGGGTCACCCTGTCCGTCGAAGCCCTCGCCGTCGCCTCGAGTTCGGCGCTGGCCGGCGCCGCGACCATGGCGGTGTTCGTGATCGGCACCGCCCCGCAGTTCACGATTCTCGGGTACGTCGCCCGTGCGGCCGCCGCCTGGCGAAGCCGTCTGGTCCTCGCCACCGGCCTGCTGATGCTCGGCATCGGCCTGTACACGCTCAACGCCGGACTCACCCTGGCGGACTCACCCCTCGCCGCCCGGAACCTCTCGGTCGCTCTCGGGTTCGGTGCCGACCCCGCAGTGGGCGGCCCGGCTGTGGTGCACCGGTACCTGGACGGCCGGCAGGAGGTCGTCGTCACCGCCCGCAGCGACGGATACGAGCCGGCCAACGTCGCGGTCGCGGCCGGGGTGCCGACCACTTTGGTGGTTCGCTCACAGAACAATCATGGCTGCACCCGCGCCCTCGTCGTCTCCGGGCTGGAGCGGCAGTGGATGCTGCCGGAAAGTGGTGAGACCCGCATCGACCTGGGCGTCCTGCAACCCGGCGTGCTGTCCTACACCTGCGGCATGGGCATGTACGGCGGGCAGTTGACCATCACCAACCGGCAGCAGGAAGGCGGGCCGGAGCGCCCGATCCGCACCTTGGGGTGGCCGGAATGAGCCGTCTGAGCGGTATGCCGACGGGGGATGGCGGCGGAGCGCCCGAGCGGGAAAGATCCAGGTTCATGACGAGCGACTTCCGGATCGTTCGAGCGGAGGGCGGGAAATGGGTCGACGCCGATGACCCCGGCGCAGCTACGCGCATACGTCGCCGTGGTCCGGCTGGGATCCGTCAAGCAGGCCGCCGCGCAGCTCGAGGTCTCCGAGTCGGCCGTCTCGCTGCACATCGCGCAGTTGCGCAAGGAGTTCGGCGACCAGTTGTTCTCCAGGACGGCGGCGGGCCTCGCGTTCACCCCCGGTGGCCTGCGGCTGGCCAGTCGCGCGGCGGAGTTGCTGGGCCTGCAGGACCGCACGGTGCTCGAGGTGAGTGCGGCGGGACGCGGCCGCCGCCTGCTGCGGGTGGCCGCGTCCAGCCTGTTCGCCGAGCTGGCCGCGCCGGGGCTGCTCGAGCTGTTCGCCAAACGCGCCGCCGACCTCGACGTCGAGCTGAGTGTCCGCAACCCGGCCTCCTTCGAGACGCTGCTGCAGACCCGTGCCGCGGACATCGCGATCGGGCCGCAGTCGTCCGCCCTCGACCCGTCGATCGCCGCCCAGCCGGTAATGAACTATCGACTCGTGATCGTCGTCGGCCCGGACCATCCGCTGGCCGGGGTGCGGGCGTCGGCGGCGCAACTGCGTGAGCAGACCTGGCTGCTCGGGCCGTCGGCGGCCACCGACCTGGGCGCGGTCCAGGCGATGCTGCGCCGGCTCGCCGTGCCCGACGACCGGCAGCAGATCTTCCAGAGCCACGCGGCCGCGGTGACCGAGGCGAAGCGCGGCAAGGGCATCGCACCGGCGCTGTCGTTCGCCGTCGCGCCGGACGTCCGTCAGGGCCATCTCCTGCTCACGCCGGGGCCGCACGCGACACTCGAGGCCGTCTGGCATTCGCTGGTGCTCGCCACGGGCACCCCGCCGGCCGCCGCGGAGCTGTCCCGGTTCGCCTCGACGCCGCGGGCGATTCAGGCGATGATTCGCGGCGCGGGCGTCAGCGTGGGCCACTTCAAGCCGGCGGTACACGTGACACTCTGGAGCTGACGGGCGGCGTCCACCAGGTCCTGGAACGTCCCGGCCGGCAGCAACCGGTCGCAGTAGGGCAGCGCGGCGGCCATGCCCGCCACCCGGGGGGCGAAGCCGGGGGTCCCGGCCCGCGGATTCAACCAGACGATCCGGTACGCGCGGCGGCGCAGCTTGGCCATCACGGCGGCCAGTTCGCCGGGTGGGTCGCTGTCCCAGCCGTCCGAGCCGATCATCACCACCGCCCCCCGGACGGCGTCACCGTGGTGGGAGGCGAGGAGGGCGCGCAGGTTCGTGGCGATCCGGGTGCCGCCGAACCGGTCCGACACGGCCGCACTGGCCTGCGCGACCGCCGTGACCGGCGAGGTGTGTCGCAGCGCGACCGTGAGCCGGGTCAGCGTGGTCGCGAACGCGAACACCTCGGCGTCGGCGACCAGCGCGAACGCCCGCATCAGGTGCAGGTAGGCCGTCGCCTGCGCGCGCATCGACTCGCTGACGTCGCAGAGCAGCACGACCCGGCGGGGTCGCCGCACCGGCCGCTCGCGGACCACCTCGACGGGTTCCCACGCGGTGCGGCGGGCCCGGGCGACCGTCGGCCGCAGCGCGACCCGCCGTCCGGCCGGGCTGACGGCGTGCCGTCGGGTACGCCGGGTCGGCCAGCCGGCGACGGCCGCGCGCAGGGCCTCGCCGAGCAGTGCGACCTGCGCGGCGTCGAGTTCCTCGAACGGCCGGTCGGCGAGCCCGGCGAGAGCGGCGGGGCGCCGCTCGGGCAGCCGCAGCGCGGCATCGGACGTCCCCGCCTCGGCAACGGCCGGTGGCAGCGTCGCCCACGGCAGTCCACCGCCCGGGCGCGGGTCCGCGGTGTCCGCGGGCACCGGGACGTGCAGGTCGTCGCGGCGACCTGGCGGAGCCGCGGACCGAGTCAGTGGCAGCGGTGGCGCGTCGGCGAAGACGGCGGCGAAGACGCGGTCGAACGCGGCGAGGTCGGCGTGGCGCCGGACCAGGCTGATCCGGGCGGTCCAGTAGAGGGTGGATCTGTCCACGGGTGGGTTGGCGGCGAGTGCCCGGACGAAGTCGTCGACGTCGGTGAGCCCGGCAGGGACGCCGGCGTGCCGCAGCCGGTCGACGAGGGCCACGGCGAACGCAGCCCGGTCGATCCCGCGGAGCAGGCCGGAGCTCACCGGCGGGCGACCAGCCAGGCGATCACCGCCCCGACGGCGACCAGGCCGACGAGCACCGGCACGAGCCGCTTGGTGATCGACCGGCCGGCGATGCTGAGCAGGTCGAGCGCCTCGGCCTCGGCGGCGGGTCCGGCGGTGGTGGCCGTCGGGTCGGCGGGCGTGGGCTCGACGGCGGCGGGGCGGGAGGTGGGCACGGTGGCTGCCGAGGTGACGGGCTCCGGCTCGGGCCGGGTGGCGAAGGCGACCCGGGGGCTCGCCGATCCGGCGGCCAACGCCGCGGCACCCGGCTGCTCGGGAGCCGACGACGCCGCCGGTTCCTCGGCGGCCAGCCTGGCCTCGAGATTGGCGACGAACTGCGCGAGCAGCTTGCCGGACACCTCCTTGATCATGCCGCTGCCGAACTGGGCCAGCTTCCCCGAGATCCTCAGGTCGGTGTCCACGCTGACCAGTGTCCGATCGCCGTCCGGCCGCAGCTGGGCGGAGACCAGTGCGGCCGCGTTGCCCGCGGACCGAGCGTCGCGGCCCTTCGCGTCGATCACTCCGTGGTATCGCGCGTCGTCCCTCTCGACGAACCGCGCCGTGCCCGCGAACTCGGCGATGACCGGCCCGACCTTGACCTTGACCTTGCCCTGGTGGACGTCTCCGTCGACGCCGGTGAGCTGGGCGCCCGGCAGGCACGGCGCGATCCCTTCGAGGTCGGTGAGGACCGCCCAGGCTCGCTCGATCGGGGTGTTGACCGCGAACTCGTTGGTGATCCTCATGGTTGCCTCTCCTGGTGGGTGCCGAGCGCGGCGGCGACGGTGGCACGGTCGTCGGTGGTCTTGGCGATGGCGCCGATGGTCCGCAGGACGTCGCCGGCGCCGAGATCGGTGGCGCCGAGCACGGACAGCGCGGCGACCCAGTCGATGGCCTCGGCCATACCGGGGGCCTTGTCCAGCTCGAGGTCGCGCACGCCGCTGATGAACTCGGTCGCCGTGCGGATCAGCGGCTCGGCCGCACCCGGCACGGCCCGGCGGACGATCTCGGCCGCCCGGCCCGGCTCAGGGAAGTCGATCCAGTGGTACAGACAGCGGCGGCGCAGCGCGTCGTGCAGCTCACGGCTGCGATTGGAGGTGAGCACGACGACCGGTGGCGTGGTCGCGGTGAACGTGCCGAGCTCGGGGATCGTGATGCCGGCCTCGCCGAGGAACTCGAACAGGAGGGCCTCGAATTCGTCGTCGGCGCGGTCGATCTCGTCGATCAGCAACACCGGCGGCACCGGCCCCGAATGGCGTACGGCCCGCAGAATGGGCCGTTCCTGAAGGAACTCGGCCGTGAACAGGTCGGCGTCGGTGAGCTTCGCGTGCCGGGCCTCGGCGAGACGGATCGCGAGCAACTGTCGCTGGTAGTTCCACTCGTAGAGCGCTTCGCCCGGGGTCAGCCCCTCGTAGCACTGCAGCCGGATCAGCGTCGTGTCCAGCGCCCGGGCCAGGGCCTTGGCCGCCGCGGTCTTGCCGACACCGGGCTCGCCCTCGAGCAACAGCGGCTTGCCGAGCTTCAGCGCCAGGAACAGCGCCATCGCCATGCCGTCGTCGGCCAGATAGTCCACGGCGTCGAGCCGGCGCTTGACCGCCAGGAAGTCCTTCACGGGGCCTCGCCCGCCAGCAGCCGTTCGTAATCCGCCCGGGTGTCGACGTCGATCGGCACCGGCCCGTCGGCGGGCACCTCGGTGACCGGGTAGCGGCCCGAGTGCAGCAGCTTCCAGACGGCCTTGTCGCCGTGCAGGCCGGACAACTCGGGGAAGACCTCGCGGCCGAACCGGAACGGATGCCCCAGCCCGTCGGAGTACCGGCACACGCCGAGCGGGGTGGGCGCCGCGGCGACCCGCCGGACGTCGGCGGCGCGCACGCCGGGCTGGTCGCCGAGGAGCAGGACGATCACGTCGGCGCGCGGGTCCACCACCTGCACCGCCGTCCGGATCGACGACCCGCAGCCGGCGGTGAAATCCGGGTTCTCGACGATCTCGACCCCGGTGAGGTCCACCCGCTCGCGCACCAGGCTCACCGCGCCGCCCAGCGTCACGAGCAGCTGCTCGAAGCGGCAGGAGCGGGCCAGCTCCAGGGTCGCGTCGAGCAGCGTCCGGCCCCGGTACGGCAGCAACTGTTTGGCCCCGCCGATCCGCACCGACGCTCCGGCGGCCAGGACCAGACCGGTCACGAACACGGCTATGCCGCCGTGAAGCTCGTGCGGCAGCCGGGGCAGCAGAACCAGAAGTCCCGCCCGTCAACCTGCGCCTGCGGCGTCTCCGGCCCGATCAACACGGTCATTCCGCACACCGGGTCGACCGCCTGCTGCGGCCGCGCCACCGGCGGGCCCGACACCGGCGCGTCCGAGCAGGGGGTCAGCCCGTCCACCCTGATCGCCCGAACCACCTCGGCCATGATCGACAGGGCGATCTCCTGCGGCGTACCCGCCCCGATGTCCACCCCGGCCGGCGAATGGACGCGGGCCCGTTCGGCGTCGGTCAGCGCCAACTCGTCGAGCAGGGCCGCGGCGCGCTTGCGGCTGGCGACCAGCGCGATGAGGCCCACGCCGGCGTCGAGCGCGGCCCGGATGGCGTCCTGCTCACCCTTGCCGAGCCCGGCCACCACGACCGCGGTGACACCCGAGTAGTCGCCGGAAGCCGAGACCTCGAAGTCGAGGAACGCCGCCAGCTCCGCCACGGCGGCGCTGATCGGCGTGCTGCCGATCAGCCCCAGCACCGGCGCGGGCAGCATCGGCCGCAGGAAGATCTCGATCGCGCCGCCCGAGTGGCACGGGTTGACCACCACCCGCGCGCCCGGCGTCTCGGGAAACGCGGCCGTGTCGTCCGGAAGCACCCGGAGCAGCAGGGTGTTGCCGTCCCGCAGGGCGTCGAGCGCGGCCGTGCGGACCGAACTCTCGGCGCAAGCCCCGCCGACGAAGCCCTCCATCGAGCCGTCCGCGAGGATCACCGCGGCATCGCCGGGCCGCGCCGACGTCGGGTCCTGGGCGCGGACGACAGTGGCGTGCACGAACGGCTCGCGCGAGGCGCTCAGCTCGCGGGCGCGGTCGTCGATCAACGTCATCAGGGCCCCTCAGACCGGCGGCCGCGGGTGACCGCGCATCGCGTCCCAGACCCGCGACGGCGTCAACGGCATGTCGGCATGCCGGACGCCGAACGGCTTGAGGGCGTCCACGACCGCGTTGACGATCGCCGGCGGCGAGCCGACGGTGGCGGACTCGCCCACGCCCTTCGCGCCGATCGGGTGGTGCGGCGAGGGGGTGACGGTGAAGCCGGTCTCCCAGTCGGGCACCTCGAGCGACGTCGGGATCAGGTAGTCCATCAGCGACGCGCCGAGGCAGTTGCCGTCCTCGTCGAACGCGATCATCTCCATCAGCGCCATGCCGACCCCGTCGGTCAGCCCGCCGTGCACCTGCCCCTCGATGATCATGGGATTGATCCGGGTTCCGCAGTCGTCGACCGCGATGAACCGCCGCACCTTGACCTGTGCGGTGCCGGGATCGACGTCCACCACGCAGATGTACGCCCCGTGCGGGTAGGTCAGGTTCGACGGGTTGTAGCAGATCTGCGCCTCGAGCCCGCCCTCGACGCCCTCGGGCAGATCGCCGGCGCCGTGCGCGCGCAGGGCGATGTCCTGGATCGTGACGGACTTGCCCGGGTCGCCCTTGACGTGGAATGCGCCCTTCTCCCAGTCCAGGTCGGCGACCGAGACCTCGAGCATGCCGGAGGCGATGATCCGGGCCTTGTCGCGGACCTTGCGGGCGACCAGGGCGGCCGCCGCACCCGACACCGGCGTCGAGCGACTGCCGTAGGTACCGAGGCCGAACGGGGTGTTGTCGGTGTCGCCGTGCACCACGTCGATGTCGGCCGGCGGGATCCCGATCTCCTCGGCGACGATCTGGGCGAACGTCGTCTCGTGGCCCTGGCCCTGGGACTGCACGCTGAGCCGGACCACGGCCTTGCCGGTCGGGTGCACGCGCAACTCGCAGCCGTCCGCCATGCCCAGGCCGAGGATGTCCATGTTCTTGCGGGGCCCGGCGCCGACGGCCTCGGTGAAGAACGCGATGCCGATGCCCATGAGCTCGCCTCGGGCCCGCTTCTCCGCCTGCTCCTGACGCAACTCGGCGTAGCCGGCCAGGTCCATCGCGAGCCGCATGGTGGGCTCATAGTTGCCGGAGTCGTACACCCAGCCGGTCTTCGTCGTGTAGGGGAACTGCTCCGGTCTGATGAAGTTCTTCAGCCGCAGCTCGGCCGGGTCCATGCCCAGCTCATCGGCGAGGCAGTCGACGATCCGTTCGACCAGGTAGACGGCCTCGGTGATCCGGAACGAGCAGGCGTACGCGACGCCGCCGGGAGCCTTGTTGGTGTAGACCGCGGTCATCTTGCAGTAGGCGGCCTCGATGTCGTAGCTGCCGGTGAACACGCCGAAGAACCCAGCCGGATACTTCACCGGCGCGGCGGTGCCGTTGAACGCGCCGTGGTCGGCGAGCACGTTGGTGCGGATGGCCAGGATCCGGCCGTCCCGGGTCGCCGCGATCTCGCCGTGCATGATGTAGTCGCGGGCGAAGCCGGTGCTGATCAGGTTTTCGGACCGGTCCTCCATCCACTTCACCGGCACGCCGGTGACGATGGAGCCGACGATCGCGCAGACGTAGCCGGGATAGATCGGCACCTTGTTGCCGAACCCGCCGCCGATGTCCGGCGAGATCACCTGGATCTTGTGCTCGGGGATGCCCGCCACGATCGCGTACAAGGTGCGGTGCGCGTGCGGCGCCTGCGTGGTGGACCAGAGCCGCAGCTTGCCTTCGACCGCGTCGAAGTCGGCGACCGCCCCGCACGTCTCCATCGGCGCCGGGTGCACCCGGGGGTAGACGAGGTCCTGGCTGACCACCACGTCGGCGCGGGCGAACACGGCCGCGGTGGCCGCCTCGTCGCCGGTCTCCCAATCGAAGCAGTGGTTGTTCGCCTTGCCCTCGAGGTCGTCGCGGATCAGCGGGGCGTCCGGCTCCAGCGCGCGCCGCGCGTCGACGACCGGCTCGAGGACGTCGTACTCGACGTCGATCAACTCGATCGCGTCCCGCGCCTCGTACCGGGTCTCGGCGACGACGAACGCCACCTCCTGACCCTGGAAGCGCACCTTGTCAGTGGCGAGCACGGCCTGCACGTCGTTGGAGAGGGTCGGCATCCAGGCCAGGTTCAGCTCCGCCAGCATCGCCCCGGTCACGACCGCCTTGACCCCTGGCGAGGCCTCGGCGGCGCTGGTGTCGATGCTGACGATCCGGGCGTGCGCGACCGGCGCCCGAAGAATGGCGAGGTGCAGCATGCCGGGCAGCTGGACGTCGTCGACGTACCGGCCCCGGCCACGAACGAACCGCGGATCCTCCTTGCGCAGCATCCGGCCGTACCCGATCGGCTTCTGATCGTTGTCGTGGAAGGTGTCCACGCGATCGTGCACGGTCGTCATGCGACGCTCCCCACGCTCTGGCCGGCGTCCGCGCTCTCGCCGGTTTCGCTTGGCTGGGTCTGCTCGGGAACCCGGGCCGCGGCGGCGGCCTCGTGCACGGCGGCCCAGCGGACCGACCGCACGATGGTGGCGTAGCCCGTACACCGGCAGATCTGACCCGAGATCGCCTCGCGGATCTCGGCCTCGGTCGGGTCCGGGTTCCGGTTGAGCAGCGCCCGGGCGGTCATCATCATCCCGGGCGTGCAGAAACCGCACTGCAGGCCGTGGCACTGCATGAAGCCCTGCTGGATCGGGTCGAGCTCGGCGCCGTCGGCCAGGCCCTCGACCGTGCGTACCTCGTGGCCGCCGGCCATCGCGGCAAGTACCGTGCACGACTTCACCGGCTCGCCGTCCAGCCAGACCACGCAGGTGCCGCAGTTGCTGGTGTCGCAGCCCCAGTGCGTGCCGGTCAGGCCGAGCACGTCCCGCAGGAAGTGCACCAGCAGCAGCCGACCCTCGATCTCCCGGGTGACCTCGACGTCGTTGACGGTCATGGTGACCTGCATGCTCAACTCCTCGCCCGCTCGACGGCCCGGCGCAGGGCCCGTCTCGTCAGCTCGGCGGCCAGATGCCGCTTGTAGTCCGCGCTGCCACGCTGGTCGGTGACCGGGTCGCAGCTGCGCGCCGCGATCGCCCCGGCCTGCTCGAAGAGGCTCTCGGTGGGCTCCTGGCCGCGCAGCGCCGCGGAGATCTCCGGGATACCGGTGGTGTTCGGCCCGACCGCGGCGAGCCCCACCCGGGCGTCCGCGATCGCGCCGCCGTCGAGCCAGACCGCGGCGCCCGCCGAGACCACGGCCCAGTCGCCGGCCCGGCGCTCGACCTTCTGGTACGCGCTGCCACCGCCCGGCCGCACCGGCAGCCGGATCTCGACCAGCATCTCCGCGTCGCCGACCGCCGTCTCGTACGGCCCGACGTGGAATTCCTCCATCGACACGACCCGCTCGGCGCCACCCGGCCCGCGGATCACACAGCTCGCGTCCAGCGTCGTGCAGACCGCGGACAGATCCTCGGACGGATCCGCCTGACAGAGCGAGCCGCCCAACGTGCCCCGGTTGCGCACGACCGGGTCGGCGATCACCCGTTCGGCATCGGCGAAGATCGGGAACGCCGCGGCCAGCTCGGCGGACTCGAGCAGCTCACGGTGTCGGGTCAGTGCGCCGATCCGTATCTCGTCGCGCCCCGGCCGGATGTAGCCCAGTTCCGGGTGCAGATCGTTGATGTCGATCAGATAGTCGAAGTTGGCCAGGCGCAGCTTCATCATCGGCAGCAGGCTGTGCCCGCCGGCGACCAGCCGGGCTGTGCTGCCGAGCCGCTCCAACAACCCGATGGCCTGGTCCACACTGGTGGCTCGCTCGTACTCGAACGGCGCCGGAACCTGCATGTCGCACCTCCGCAGTCCGGCAAAATCTCACCCCGGCGCGTACCGAAGTCAACGCCGACCTAAGCAATCACTTAGGTCGGCGTTGACGGTGCCGCCGCAGCTCGCGGATCGTGCTGCCATGCGGGACATCGTCGAAGGGCTGGCAGCCTGGCGTGCCGCCGGCGTCGCGTTCGCCGTGGCGACCGTCGTCCGGACCTGGCGGTCGGCCCCCCGGCAGCCGGGCGCGGCGATGGCCGTCGCCGCCGACGGCGAGGTCCTCGGCAGCATCTCGGGCGGCTGCGTCGAGGGCGCGGTCCACGAGCTCTGCCAGACGGCGATCGATACCGGCAAGGCGCGAACGGAGACCTACGGCGTCAGCGACGACGACGCGTTCGGCGTGGGCCTGACCTGCGGCGGCACCATCGAGGTCCTGGTCCAGCCGGACGTCGCGCTGACCGAGCTCGACGAGGTGCTCGCGGCGATCGGGGACGGCCGGCCGGTCGCCACGGCGTCGGTCGAGGACGCGCAGTTGGTGGTCTGGCCCGGCCGGGTCGCGGGCAGCCTCGGCGATCCTGACCTGGACCGCGCCGTAGCGCAGCGGGCAGTCGGAATGCTCGCGCTCGGCACCACCGGCACCATCCACCTGGGTGCGCACGGGGACCAGCGGCGCGACGAGCTGTCCGTCTTCGTTCAGTCGTACGTGCCCCCGCCCCGGATGATCGTCTTCGGTGCGATCGACTACGCCGCGGCGGTGGCCCGGATCGGTCGGTTCCTCGGCTACCACGTCACGGTCTGCGACGCCCGCCCCGTGTTCGCCACCCGCAAGCGCTTCCCGGAGGCCGACGACCTCGTCGTCCAATGGCCGCACAAGTACCTCGAGTCGGCCGTCGTCGACGAGCGCACGGTGCTGTGCGTGCTGACCCACGACCCGAAGTTCGACGTGCCGCTGCTCGAGGTGGCCCTGCGCACGCCGGCCCGCTACATCGGCGCGATGGGTAGCCGCCGCACCCACGAAGACCGGCTACGCCAACTGCGCGAGGCGGGTGTGAGCGAGGCCGCCCTGGCCCGGCTCTCCTCCCCGATCGGGCTGGACCTCGGCGCGCGGACGCCGGAGGAGACGGCCGTGGCGATCGCCGCCGAGATCATTTCCCTGGCCTGGGGTGGCTCGGGCCGTCCCCTCACCGGCCTCGAGACCCCCATCCACCGCACCGCCCTTGAGTCAGGCGGCTCCGACCTCCCCAACGGCGGGGAATGAATGCGCCAACCGTAGCTAGTCCGGCCAGCCAGCCGGGTTGCTGACGGACTCTCGGGAGATGCCCGAGCCGGTCTCCGGCCAGGCACCGAAGCGCTCCTCGTACAGGTGGGCGAAGAGGTAGCAGAGTTGCTCGCACTCGGCGTCGAGCACGGCCATCGCCGGCTCCGCCCGGACCGCCGCATAGAACTCCCGACCCATCGCCAGGATGAACCCGCGGGCGTACAGGAAGCCGTCGTCGGAGCCGTCCGTGACCTCCTGAATGTCGGCGCGGTCGATGTCGTACAGCTTCCGCTCGACGACCCGGCCGAGGTCGACCAGCTCCGGGCCCGACAGCCCGGCACACAGCTCACGCAGCGTCTCGACGAAGGGGTCGAGCCAGTCGTCGATCGCGTAGAGCTCGTCGTCCTCGGCGCCCTCCGGGTCCCGCTCGAGCAGGGCGCGGCGCAGCGCCGCCGGCTCCGGGCCCAGCCGGGCCCACGCCTGCTCCAGCAGAGCCCAGAAGCGGGCCTCCTCCTCGACCGTCGGCAACCGCGACGAAGCAGCAAGATCGGTACCAGTCACAGGGCGGACGGTAGCCGGACCCACCGACAAGCTGAGGCGGACGACCCCTCGTTCGCGGATTGTCGTGTCGACCGGGCTCGACCGGGTATGCCGCCGGAGGCGTCCAGCGCCACGGGTGGGATGCCGAGGCGGTATCGCCGATCGAGCGGACCGTCGCACCCGTCTGCACAGAAGGGGAGCCCGACGTGCCGCACGATTCCGAGGACCGGGGGCCGGACAGCGAGCGCCAACTGGGCCGCGGCAGCCGTCGGGACGCCTCGGCCGAGGAACAGCTGGACGACGCGATGACCGACGACGATGCCCGGACTCCGGACACCTCACCGACCGAGCTGGAACCCACGTGGCGAACCTTGGAGGCGTCGGACGGCCAGGCGCCGGCTCCGCCCGCACCGCCCTGACACCCGCACGGGCCGTACCGCTGCTCAGGCGTGGCTGCGGCGCAGGACGTCGGTGGTGACGAGCGGCGGGTAGTGCGCGCCGAGTTCCCCCGATCGCCGCTGGTAGTCCGCGACGAGGTCCAGCAGCGGGCGGCCCGTCGGCCGCCGGCCAGGGCGGATGTCACAGGTGCCGACCTTGCTCTCCTGGATCAGCACGTTCGGATCGAGCGTGATGCCGAACAGGTCGTTGGCCGAGTCGCCACGGATGAGGCCCTCGTATCCCCAGTGATAGGGCACCCAGATCTGGTGGATGATCCGATCGTCGATCCGGAGGGGGATGAGCCGGTCGGTCACCATGACGCGCGCCTCGATGGCCGCGCGGGTGCTGATCAGGTGGGCCCAGCCCAGGTGGGTGAGCCCCCTTTCCGCCGCGAGTTCGGGCGACACCTCGACGAACATCTCCGGCTGCAGCTCCGCGAGGCGGGTGACGGTCCGGCTCATCCCGCCCGCCGTGTGGTGCTCGGTGAGCCGGCTGACGGTGAAGACGTACGGGAACACCTCACTGTGCGGTTCCGGCGGGCTCGGATTGAGCGTATTGACGCGGTGGGTGTAGACCTTGCGGGTCGGGTTCTCCTGCTGGCCATAGAGCGGGTTGCGCACCGGTGACTCGACCGGCTCGTAGTGAGTCGGCATCGGCCCGTCGAGCACCCCGGCCGGTACGTACAGCCAGCCCTTGCCATCGCCCTGCATGACGAAGGGGTCGTCGCCGGCGAGCCCCTCCGTGCCCGAGGCCCCCTTGGGTGGCCGGTACGTCGGCGGCTTGGTCTTCTCGAAGTCCGGCACGTCGTACCCGGTCCACTCCCCCTTCTCGGGGTCCCACCAGACGTACTTCTTCCGCTCGCTCCAGGGTCTACCGTCCGGATCGGCGGAGGCGCGGTTGTAGAGGATCCGTCGGTCCCCCGGCCAGGCCCAGCCCCACTCCGAGGCCACCCAGTTCTGCGCCGAGCCGGGCTTGCGGCGGGCGGCCTGGTTGACGCCGTCGGCGTACACCCCGCAGTAGATCCAGCACCCGCCGACGGTGGAGCCGTCGTCCTTCATCTCGGTGAACGCGGACAGCGGACGGCCGGTGGCCACCTCGTAGCCGTTGATCTCCTTGAGCACGGCCTCGGCGCTCGGCTCCGCCTCCGGGCCGTGCGTCGGGTAGTCCCAGGCCAGGTCGAGCAGCGCCCGGTCACGCGGCTTGTCGGAGCCGGCCAGCCGTTCCCGGATGATGCGGCCGAGGTGGTAGAAGAACCACAGCTCGGAACGGCAGTCGCCCGGCGGGTCCAGGGCCTTCTCCCGCCACTGCAGCAGCCGCTGGGTCTGGGTGAAGGTGCCCTCCTTCTCCACGTGCGAGGCCGCCGGCAGGAAGAACACCTCGGTGCGGCACTCCCGCGGCACGATCTCGCCGGTGGCCACCTCGGGGCTGTTCTTCCAGAACGTCGCGCTCTCGATCATGAACAGGTCCCGGACCACCAGCCAGTCCAGGTTCGCCATCCCCAGCCGCTGCGCCCGGCCGTGCGCCGAGCCGACCGCCGGATTCTGACCGAGCAGGAAGTACCCCTTCACCTTGCCGTCGATCATGTTCAGCACCTGCTGGTACGTCCCGTGGTCGCCGGTCATTCGGGGCAGGTAGCCGTAGCAGTAGTCGTTCTCGGCGGTGGCGGCGTCGCCCCAGTACGCCTTGAGCAGGTTGACCCCGTACGCCTTGGCGTTGCCCCAGTAGCCCTTCTGGCCCGGATTCCGGATGCTCTCGATCCAGTCGCGGAAGGTCGGGTGGTCGGCGTGGTGGGGCATCGGCAGGTAGCCCGGTAGCAGGTTGAACAGCGTGGGGATGTCCGTGGAGCCCTGGATGCTGGCGTGCCCGCGCAGGGCCAGGACGCCGCCGCCCGGGCGGCCCATGTTGCCCAGCAGCAGCTGGATGATCGCCCCGGTGCGGATGTACTGCACGCCGACGCTGTGCTGGGTCCAGCCCACCGAGTAGACCAGCATGCTGGTTCGATCCCGGCCCGAGTTCTCCGTCCAGGCGCGGGCCAGCTCCAGGAACTTCTCGGCCGGGATGCCGCAGACCCGTGCCACCATCTCCGGGGTGTAGCGGGCGAAGTGCCGCTTGAGGATCTGGTAGACGCAGCGCGGATGCTGCAGCGTCTCGTCCCGCTCGACCTGGCCGCCGATCGGCGCACCGTGCGACTCGTGCTCCAGCCCAGCCGCGGTTTCCCGCTGGGTTTCGGTGTCGCGCGCGAGAGCGGTCCGTTCGTGCCCCGCGTACTGCCAACTCGTCTGGTCGTAGCTGGCGTTGGCCGGCTTGAAGCCGGAGAAGAAGCCGTCCAGATCCTCGGTGTCGAGGAACTTTTCGCTGACGATCGTCGCGGCGTTGGTGTAGGCGACCACGTATTCGCGGAAGTCGAGCTCGTTCTCCAGGATGTAGCGCACCACGCCGCCGAGCAGCGCGATGTCGGTGCCCGCCCGGATCGGCAGGTACGTGTCCGCCAGCGCGCTCGTCCGAGTGAACCGCGGGTCGACGTGGAAGACCTTGGCGCCGCGCTTCTTGGCGTCCATCACCCACTGGAAGCCCACCGGGTGGGCCTCGGCCATGTTGGAGCCCTGGATGATGACGCAGTCGGAGTTGATGAGGTCCTGCTGGAAGGCCGTCGCCCCGCCGCGACCGAAGCTGGTCCCCAGACCGGGGACGGTGGCGGAGTGTCAAATCCGCGCCTGGTTCTCGATCTGGAGCGCCCCCATCGCCGTGAACAGCTTCTTGATGAGGTAGTTCTCCTCGTTGTCCAGCGTCGCCCCACCCAGGCTGGAGATCCCCAGCGTCCGGTTCAGCGGCCGCCCCGCGTCGTCGACGTCCTCCCACGTCTCGTCACGGGCGGCGAGGACCCGGTCGGCGATCATCTGCATCGCCGTGTCGAGATCCAGGTCCTCCCACTCGGTGCCGTACGGGCGGCGGTAGCGCACCTTCTGCTGGCGCAGCTCACTGGTCACGTAGTTCTTGCTGGCCGAGCCCTTCGGGCAGAGCCGGCCGCGGGAGATCGGGCTGTCCGCGTCCCCCTCGATCTGGGTGACCTGCCCATCCTTGACATACACCCGCTGCCCGCAACCCACCGCACAGTACGGACACACCGACCGGGCCATGCTGTCGGCCGTCTCCGTGCGCGCGGTCAGGGCCGCCGACCGGGCAGACTGGGCCGCGGCGCCCCGGCCGAGCGGGTCGGTGCCCGTGAGCTGCCGGTATACCGGCCAACCCGCGATCCACGTGCGCACACCCATCTCAGCACCTTTGCGGCAAGCCGGACGAAACGCGAACGGTTCGACGATAGAGGAGCCGCCCCGGCGGACGCAGCGAAACGAGTGGCCGGATCACCGGACCGCCCGTCGACGCGACGGCGGGAAGGTACGGTCACCCGGATGATCGAGGAGCTGACGCGGGGATATCTTCGAGCGGTTGATCAAGTCCTGCCCGGCTACGTGCAGGGCCTCTACGTCGTCGGGTCCGCCGCACTCGGCGCGTGGCAGTCCAGCGCCAGCGACGTCGATACCGTGATCATGACATCCCGCCCGGCGGCCGGCGACGACCTCGCCCGACTCGCGAAGATCCACGCCGAGCTGCCCCGGTCCCCGCACTTCGACGGGGTCTACCTGGAGCCCGAGTTGGCGCACTCCTGGCCGACCGACCGGCGCGCCGTGCCGTTCGTGGTCGACGGCGAGTTCACCACCGACAGGCCCTGCGGCGAGCTGACGCCGGTGCTGTGGCTGACCCTGCGGCGGTACGGCATCCGGGTGCGCGGCCCGGCGGTCGCCAGCCTGGGGGTGCGGGTCGATCCGGAGCAGCTGCGCCGCTACAACCTGCACAACCTGCGTGAGTACTGGCAGGCGGCGGCCGACGGGTTCCCGGCGGACCTGGCCGGCGTCGCCCCCGACGCGATCCTGGACGCCGGAACGGTGAGCTGGTTCGTGCTCGGGCCCGCGCGGTTGCACTACACGCTGGCCCACGGTGACGTCATCTCGAAGGCCGCAGCAGGCGAATATCTCGGGCAACTGTTCCCGGAATACGCCGATCTCGCGCACCGGTCCGTCCGCTGGCGTGCCGGTGAAGCAGAGCGGTTCACCGCCACAGACCTGATCACCGCAGGCGACAGTGTCCACGCGGTGGCCGACGACGCTTGGCGCCGCTTCGGCGACCCCGAGACGGCCCGGCCCCTGGCCGGGTGAGTGCGCGACGGCGCCGGGGCCGCCGCGCGGCGGCTGACCGAACTGCGGTGAGCGTCGGGCCGCCGAGGCTCACCAACCGACCGAGGTGAGGCTGATCGGGGTGAGCCGCCGTACCTGCGGCTCGATCCACTGTGCCGCGGTGACCAGCTTGACCAGCCGGTCGATGGTCTCCGGTGGTCCGGCCACGAAGCTGCGCCGGTCGGCCGGGCAGCCGTACCGGTCGTCGAAGCAGCCGCCGTCGAGGGCCCGGACCACCATGCCGGCCTCGGCGGCCAGCAGCATCCCGGCCGGCAGGTCGACGGCCTCCGGGCGGTAGCCGACGATGCCGTCGATGTCGCCGCGGGCCAGCATCACCCAGGACAGCAGCGGCGCCCACAGTTGCAGCACCCGCCGGGCGGTGGAGTCGAGCACCACCTTCAGCGCCCGGGCGGTGCTGTCGTCCCGGCGTACCTCGTGGCCCTGCGTCCAGGCGAGCACCGGCGCGGCCGGCACCGGCCGGTGCGGCGCGCGCAGCGGCCGGCCGGCGGCACCGGCCGCGTGGACGAAGGCGCCCTGACCGCGTACGGCCGACCAGGTACGCCCGGCGACCGGGTCGTGGACCACGCCGAGCACCGGCGAGCCGCGCTCACAGAGCGCGATCCCGACCACGTACGCGGGCAGCCCGATCGCCACGTTGTTGGTGCCGTCGAGCGGGTCGACCAGCCACGCCCAGGACTCGTCGGGCGCGTACTCGCCACCCTCCTCGGCGATCACGCCGTGCCCGGGCCAGCGGCTCCGGATCCGGTCCACGATCAGCCGTTCGGCGGCCAGGTCCAGGTCGGTGACCAGGTCGCCGGAGGCGTTCTTGGCCCGGGCGCGCAGCTCCCCCCGGGTGCCCTGGCGCAGCAGCCGCCCGGCGGCGCGAGCCACCTCCACGGCGAACAGGTGCGCGTCGCGCAGGTCGGGTCCGCCTCTGCTCGGCTCCTCGTCCATGGCTTCCTCCAAGCCGGTCAGCCCCGTGCCAACAGTCGGGCGATCTCCCGCGCCATCCGCGCGGTCTCCCCCGGGTCGCAGCGGTCCCGGCGGACCCGGTGGCTGCGCCCGTCGACCGCGCCGAGGCTCAGGTCGCACACGCCGGGCGTGGTCCGCCCCAGCGCCACGGTCACCGCCGGCTGCCCCGAGTCCACTTCCGAGGTGTGGAAGCCGCCGGCGCGCAGCGCGTAGGAGTCGCCGGCCGAGTGGGTCTCCACCGTGGCGGTCACCGCGGTGACCAGCCGGTCGGTGGCGGCCATCTCGTCGACGTCGCCGCTGCTGCGCACCTCGTACACCCGCCAGGCCGGGTCGACGGGGGTGTCGGTCACCTCGATCAGCTCGTTGCGGACCCGCCCGTGCAGCACGTGGCTGAGCAGGTCCCAGCTGTGCGAGTGCATGGCGGACGTGGTCGGCCGCACGGGCTGCGGGTCGGCCGGCCAGGCGTGCACGCACACGCCGTCCGGGCCGGCGCGCTCCACCGGCAGGCAGGTGAAGCCGAGCGGGTGGCGGACGGCGTGCAGCGGTCGCCGCCCCTCCGCGACGTCGTCGAGGACGTCGAGCACCCAGCCGCGCAACAGCTCCGGCCGGGTCCCCCGGTCGATCTCCCGTTCGAGGTCGGCGTAGCTCATCATGCGTACGGGTTCCTCGCCTGGATGGCCCGGCCCACGATGTCGGCGACCTCCCGGTCGCCGAAGGACCGGGGTAGCGGCAGCCCGAGCGCGGTGAACAGCCGGCGGACCTGCTCCACCGAGGGCTCGTCGTCGAGCTTGACCTGCGCGGCGGCCTCGATCGGCACGCGTCGACTCTGCTCGCGGCTGTACTGCAGCTCGATGTTGTAGCGGTTGTAGTAGAGCTCCTTGCGGTCGATCCGCAGCGCCGGGGTCTGCGGATTCTCCTGGGTGATGATGACGCAGGTCGACGAGAGGTCGTAGCGGAAGGTGGTCATCTGGGCGGAGAGCCGCACGTCGATGGTGAGCAGCCCGGAGCGTTGCAGGTGCCAGCAGGCGGCCAGCACGGTGGCGTAGGACTCCTTGCGGGTCCGGTCCACGGTCCACCGCTCCTCCCGCGCGTCCGGCGCCAGGCTGCGCCGGAACCGCGCGTACCGCTCGCAGATCTCCTCGTCGGTCGGGTCGATGATCTCGAGGGCGACGTGCAGGGTGCCGTTGCGGCGGCGGGCGTGCTCCAGGCACTCGGGCAGGGTGACCGCGCGCGTGTAGGTGCCGGTGCCGCCCTTGAACGTCCACCGGTCGGTGTGCCGGCGGGCCTCGGCCAGGGCCTGGCCCACCTCACTGCCGTGCAGGACGCGGACCATGGAGACGCTGTCGATCGCCTCCCGGGCCCGGTTCAGCGCCCCCTCCGGGCCGGTGATCTCGTGCATCTGCGGAACCAGCTCGGTGAGCCGGTCCCGGGTGTCGGTGAGCACGTTGCGGACCTGGTGCTCGGCGGTCTCCCGGCGCAGCCGGTCCCGCAGCATGGACTGGGCGAGCAGGGCGAGGATCAGCAGGATGGCGCTGTTGACGACCTCCTGGCTGACCGCGTTGGTCAGCCCGAGGACCGCGACGGTCACGGCGATGAGCAGCCCGATGAACGCGTCGAGGTTCTTGACGACCCAGGTGAACAGGCGCGCCATGACATCCCCCGGTCGACGACGGAATCCCCATGATAGCCCGTTGTCAATATCATCATCACGCGCTGTTCGGGGGCGGTGGTGGTGCGCCGAGCCGGCGGGCCGCGCAGATGAGCGACCCGCCGAGCCCCGGCGCGATCCGGGCGAGCAGGCGGGAGGTCACCCAGCGTCCGCCGGGCAGCCGCCAGCCGACGTGGTTGGAACGGATCGCCAGCGGCGTGAAACCGGCCTGGCACAGCACCCGCCGCAGCAGCGACGCGGTGAACGGGCGGATGTGCAGCCACAGGTACGGGTGCAGCGGGTCCACCTGGCGGGGGGCGCGGCCGGCGAGGAAGGCCAGTCGGTCCTGGACGGTCGCCAGGTTGGGCGTGGTGAGCACGAGCAGCCCGCCCGGGGCGAGGACCCGGTGGCACTCGCGCAGCAGCGCCAGCGGGTCGTAGACGTGCTCGATCAGTTCGCCGGTGAGCAGCCCGGCGAAGCTGCCGGCACGGAACGGCAGGCCGCGGGTGGCGTCCAGGCACACCGGCAGCGCCCGGCCGGCGGCGGCCGCGCGGGCCTCACCCAGCGCGGCCTCCGCCACGTCGGCCACCACGAGCGGCCCGGGCAGCTCCGCCGGGTCGAGCATGCTGCGCGGGCCGCAGCCCAGCTCCAGCACCGGCCCGGCGCTGCGGACGCCGTCGACCATCAGCCGGGCCGCGACGGCCCGGCGGATCCGGTGGTACGGATCGTCGACGTACCCGTTGACCCGTGCGCCGTCGTGGTAGCTGCGTCGGTTGGCGCGGCGGCCGTGCGCCTGCGCGCTGCCCGACGGGACCCCGATCGGCGGCTCGGCCATCGCACCCTCCACTGCGGTCGGCGCCCCGGGCGGCGGCGCCCGCCTCCAGCCTGGCACCCGCCCCGGCCGCGGGGCGGGACATCCGCACCGGGGTGAGCGGACGCGGCGGGGCCCGCAGCCGGGCCGAAGGCGGCGCTCGACTCGCGGTCCGGCTCGCCGAGGAGTGCGGCCGCGGGCGCCGGCGGTCCACCGCCGGCGTCGTCACCGGCGGGCGTCCAGCAGCCGGTCCAGCACGGTGGCCGTGGCGATCAGCGCCAGGTGGCTGAACGCTTGTGGGAAGTTGCCGACCTGCTCGCCGCTCGGCGCGATCTCCTCCGAGTAGAGGCCGAGCGGGCTGCAGTAGGTGAGCATCTTCTCGAAGGTCAACCGGGCGTCGTCGAGGCGGCCCGACTGAGCGAGCGCCTGGACGTACCAGAAGGTGCACATGGTGAAGGTGCCCTCGTTGCCCGGCAGGCCGTCCGGGGACGCCTGCGGGTCGTACCGGTAGACCAGGCTGTCCTTGACCAGATCCCGGTCCATCGCCCGCAGGGTCGACTGCCACATCGGATCCCCCGGCGCGACGAACCCGACGCCCGGCATGGCGAGCAGCGACGCGTCGAGGATGTCCGTGGCGTAGTGCTGGACGAAGGCGTTCCTGCCTCGGTGGAACCCGCGTTCCATGATCTGGTTGTAGACCGTGTTCCGCGCCGCCACCCAGCGGACCACGTCGGCGGGGCGACCGAGGTCCTGGGCCAACCGGATGGCCCGGTCGAAGGCCACCCACGACATCAGCCGGCCGTAGGTGAAGTCCTGCCGGCCGCCCCGGGTCTCCCAGATGCCGTCCTCCGGCTGGTCCCAGTGCTCGCAGAGCCAGTCGATCACCCGGGTCAGGTTGCACCACCCCTCGTGGGAGCCGCGCAGGCCCTCCCGGTTGGCGAGTTGCAGACAGTTGAGCGCATCACCGAAGACGTCCAGTTGCAGCTGGCGGGCCGCGTTGTTGCCGATCCGCACCGGCGCGGAGCCGCAGTACCCCTCCAGGTGCGGCAGCAACTCCTCCGCGAGGTCGCGCGAGCCGTCCACCCGGTACATGATCTGCAGCGGCTCGCCGCTCTCGTCGGCGTCGCGGATGCGCTGGGTGAGCCAGTCGACATAGCCGCGCGCCTCGGCGGTGAAACCCAGGCTCAGCAGGGCCCGCACCGAGAACGATGCGTCCCGGATCCAGGTGTAGCGGTAGTCCCAGTTGCGCTCGCCGCCGACCTGCTCCGGCAGGCCGGCCGTCGGCGCGGCGACCAGACCACCGGTCGGCGCGTACGTCATCAGCTTCAGCGTCATCGCCGAGCGCTCCACCATCTCCCGCCACCGGCCGGTGTAGCGGGAACAGTCGAGCCAGCGCCGCCAGTGGTCCCGGGTCCGCTCGTACAGCTCGGTGACCTCGGCCGCGCTGACCACCCGGGGCGGTTCGGGAGATGCGGTGTGCAGCACGACTCCCTTGATCTCGCCCTCGCGGAGGGTGCCGGTGATGGTGACGCCACCCTGCTCGTCGGGAGGGTAGTCCCGCTCGTCGAGCACCTCCCCGTGCCCTCGGACCGGGTTGACGGTGAGGCTGAGGTGGCGGCTGCGAAAGACGGCGCCGTCGGGGCTGACGTCGACGGTGTGCGGTTCCCGGCCATAGCCGAAGCGCGGCCGGCAGACCAACCGAAACCGCATACTGCCGCGCACCATCCGGAGCATTCGGACGATGGCGTGCCGGTCGGTCGCGACCTCCCCCGCCACCGGCATGAAGTCGAGGAGCTCACCCACCCCGTCCGCGCTGAGGAAGCGGGTGATCAGGATGGGCGTTCCGGGCAGGTACAGCTGCTTGCTGGCGTAGTCGACCCCGCAGGGCGAAATCTGGAAGTATCCCCCGTTCCGCCGATCCAGTAGGCCGCCAAAGATGCTGGGCGAGTCGAACCGGGGCGCACAGAACCAGTCCAGGGTGCCATCCCGCGTGATCAGCGCCGCCGTCTGCAGGTCACCGATCAGCCCGTGGTGCTCCACCGCCGGGTACGACTCCACTGCCCAACCTCCCCAGGTCAGGCCCCCGCGTACCCGCCTAGGCGGGCGGCATGCCGCCCGGGCACGATCAGGGACATGACGGGCGAGACGACCGATTGGGTCACGGTGGCCGGCTACGAGAACGTGCCGGGCTGCCCGACGCCGCTGGCGGCCGTGCGGGGTTGACTGCGCGACCGGGGCGTCGACTGGATGCCGTTCGAGCCGGGCGAGATCCGCCACCCGCCGCACAGCTGGGCCGCTCGAGGCTGCTCGCCTTCCAGGCCGCCCATCCGGTACGCCGGGACGGGACAGCCGGACGGACCAGCGGGCAATAACCTGGATCGATGAGACCGCGGGGGTGGTGGCCGGTGGCAGCGCTGCTGACTGCGGCGGCCCTGACGGGGTGCGCCCGGGCGGACGGGGCGGAGGGTCCCCAGGTGCCGGGCTGCACGGTCCCACAGGACGAGGACACGCTGCTCGACGCGTACGCGGACGACCCGGTCCTGGCGGTGCGCCCGGAGGGTGCGCAGCGCATCGGGAAGCTTGCCCGCAGCAGCGGCTGCCATCAGCTCAACAAGGAGGACGTGTCGAACACCGCGGTGACGCTGTCCTGGCGCCCGTCCCGCGACTACGACGACACCAGCCTGCGCCAGATCTACGACCCGGTGGCCGGTCGCGCCGGCTGGCGGTACGCGGTGGACCCGGACGCTCCGCCGGACGGACCAGGCGTGGCGACCCTCACCTACTGCCGCAGGGTGCGCGGCGTCACCAGCCGGCTGCTGATCCGGGCCCAGGCCGCCCAACTGATGGACGTCCGGCCGAGCACGCCGGACCGGCCACCGTCCCCACAGTGGTCTGTCGTCAGCCCGGCCCTCATCTACCTCACGATCTACGCCGCCCCCGCCTGCCCGCGCCCCTGACCGCCGGCAACCGGCTGGCGGCCGGCACCGGCGAACGGGACGGGGCGCCGGGTCATGCGGGCCGGTCACCCTTGCCCCCGCCGTCTGGAGCCCTGGCCGGATCGAGGGCGCCGGCGAGTTCGACCACGGCAGCGGCGTACCGCGGGTCCGTGTGGTACGGCCAGTGCGCCTCGATCGGCGGCGGGACGGTGTCCATCGGCGGGATGATGACCGCGCGGGGGTCGCGCAGGCGCACGTCCACCTGGCCCGCGGGGCCGCCCACGGCGGGGGTGTCGCCGGGGCGATGGGTGGAGAAGATGGCCCCGCCGACCGGGTCGGTGTTGCGCCACAGGTTGCGCCACCGCCACCCGATCCGCTCACCGGTCTCCCGCATGACGTCGTCGCCGAAGTAGGCCGGCATGAGGTGGCCGTAGAGCCTGCGCAGCGGCGAGCCGTAGGTGAGCAGGGCGACCCGGCGCAACGTCTCCGGCGGCAGCTGCAGGATGGCCGCCGCAGCCAGCGCGGAGCCGTGGCTGTGCCCGGACAGCAGCACCTCATGCTCCCGGCTCAGGGCGCTCACCCGCCGCGCCAGCTCCGGTACTGCGCGTTCGGCGTAGCAGGGCGGCGCGAACGGGTGGGTGGTGCGGGGAAAGAACGTGCCCAGGTCCCACAGCACCCCGGCCGCCCGCCGCACCTCCGCCGAGAAGTAGGCCATCACGCCGATCGTCAGCAGCCCGAAGACGATGAGCCCGAGGGAGAACGTCCCCGCGTCGGTGAGGTAGGCCGCGAACCCCACGAACGTGCGACGGTTTCCACCGAGCTGCTGCACCAGCTGGGTCGGGCCGATCTCGGCCAGGTCGAGCGCGGTGAACGCGAGGCTCAACAGCGCGAGCACGAAGTAGACGATGAGCAGTGGGCTGAACTGCTCGGCCAGGCGCGACCTGCTGATCGCCCGGCGCACCGCCCGCATCCGGCGCGCCGCTTCCGGGGGCGCCTCGGGAAAGTCCTCCTGACTGATCCGGGCCGCCAGCCGTTCGCGCCGACGCCGGCTGAACCGGCCGGCGTACAGGCCGACGATGGCGACCAGCAGTACGGTCACGAGGGCGCCCAGGGCGTCCCATCGATAGGCGAGCGGCGGATCCAGCGGCGGGGCGCCGGCCGGGGGCGGATGCTCCGGGCCGGGGATCGTGCCCCGGTCCAGCACGTCGGCCGTCCGGTAGACCAGGCCCGCGGTGAAGGTGGCCGAGAGCCCGGCCGAGATCGCGCCGAACACCGGGGCACCCAGACCCCGGAAGAACGCCCGCGCCGCGGGCGGTGCGCCACGCTGCTGCCACACGGCGACCCCGGCGAGCGCCGTCAGCAGCACGGCCTGGCCGAGGATCACCACGTTGACGGTGAGGGCGAAGCCGGGCAGCGCCCCATTCACGGGCTCGGGGGGACGCGGCAGCAGGGCGTACCCGGCGGTCAGGGCGGTGACCGCGGCGACCGCCACGCGCAGCGGCCGGATGACTGACCGGGTCCAGTCCCAGCCGGTGTGCGGGGCACTCAGCGCGGGCAGGCAGAGCAGCACCAGGCAGGCCGTCAGGAGCAGCAGGGTCACGGCGAGCAGGGCCACCCCCACCGCGCTCACGTGCCCGGCGGTGAGCGCCATGAGGACGCTGAGGTCCAGCGTGAAGTACGCGATCGCCACATGGATCGACCGGAGCCGCCCGACCAGCACCTCCCCCTGCCAGAAGCCGTCCGCGTCGAGCCGGTCCCCGGGTGGGGCGCCGGAGGCGCCGTACGGGGCCTGGAAGTCCTCGAAGGCCCGTGCGGAGCGGGCGCCGATCCACCAGACGAGCCGGATGGCGGCGGCCGGCAGCACGGCCAGGACGACCAGCCGCGGCCCGGTCGGCACCTCGGCGAGCCAGCCCAGGTAGCCCCGCCCGGCGGTGCAGGGTTGGTACGGCACGCACTGCCAGCCGATCAGATCCAGGAAGACACCGATGATCGCCAGCACGAACATGGCCGTGATGGTGGCGCCGAGCAACCGGCACAGGGCCTTCACGAGGCCGCCGCCACCGCCGGGCGGCCGGAGCCACGCGGCCAGGTTGCTGAACATGAAGGGCAGCAGCAACAGCAGCGCCACGGTTCGGGCCACGGTGCCGGCGGTCAGGTTCCGCCACTGGTACGCCTCGATGGTGACGCCGGCCGGCCCGCTGGTGACGCCGAACCCCGGCCGGGGCCGGTAGAACCCGGCGCTGCGGTCACCGGCGACCCGGACCACCACCGGATGGTCCAGCAGCGCTTCGGCCCGTACCCCGGAGACCCCGTGTACGCGCAGCTCGACCACATCTCGCGCCATCTGCCCCTGACTACGCCGTCGGTTCCGCCCCGGCCCGCCGCAGGCCCGGTCGAGCCTGCCGGGCGCGCATACCCGGGAACGAGTCCGCCATACCCGAGTGCGGCCACGCCGTTCGGGGTCAGGAGCGAGCAGCAGCTGCCGCTGTGGACGGCTCCGGAACGGTCAGTCCGCCAACGCCGCGCTGATCGCGCGTACCTGCGCGGGCGCGACCGACCGCCAGTAGTCGCCGTCGTGGCAGCCGGTGCCGATCTCCACGACGCCGGGGTCGGGCAGCCGGTCGCGGAGGGTGCGTACCGCCGGGGTGAACGGGTCCGCCGCGCCGATGGCGATCCGCACCGGCAGGCCGGCGAACTCGCGGGCGCGGGCGGTCACGTCGTAGCGGTCCCACTCCTGCGGGCCGTCGAAGGCGCCGGCGTTGGCCCGCCGGGCGTCGGCGTACGAATGGAAGACCGCCGGTGAGGTGGCCACGACCAACCGGAACCGGTCGGGGCCGGTCAACGCGGCGAGCAGCGCGCCGTACCCGCCCATCGACCAGCCGGCCACCGCCAGCCGATCGGTCCGCAGCCCCCGGTCGGCGAGCAGCGGCAGGAACTCGTCGACCAGCATGCCGAGCGGATCGTCGTCCGCGTGCGGGTGCCAGTACCCGTTCCCGCCGTCGGGCGCGGCGAGGGCGAACGGGGCCACGCCCTGGGACAACCCGCCGGCGAGGAACTCGGGATACCCGGCCGCGCCGACGGCGGTGCGGGCGTCGGCCGCGTACCCGTGCAGGGCCAGGCAGACGGGCAGCGGCGCGCCCGGGGCGTACCCGGGTGGGTAGGAGATGGCGAAGCCGACCTCCCGGCGGCGGGCCGCGGAGCGGAAGCTGCCGGTGAGCGGCGGGGGCGCCGCAGCGCGCGGCGCGTCCGGCGGGCGGGCGTCGCACCGGCCCAGGGCGTGGTTGAGCACCGAGCGGCCGGGCAGCACCTCCGCGTCGACCAGCGCGACGCCGCCCGCGCCGAGGCCGGTGAGGCCGGCGGCGACGCCGAAAGCCTGTAGGAGTCGGCGGCGGGTCAGCGGCATCCGGTCACCGTAGACGGTCGAGGTGCTCCGGCAGCAGGGCCAGGGTCGGCGCGAGCTGCGAGTGCCGCGGCGCCGGCAGCGCGTCGCGGGTGAACCAGCCGATCCGGTCGAACTTGTGCGGCTCCCCGATGGCGACCTCGGCGGGGTCGACCCGGACCGCGAAGACCACCGCCACCCAGTGCGACGGTGGGTCGTCGCGCAGCACGTTACGCACCCCGAGCAGGGTGATCGCCAGCGGCGAGGTGACGTACTCCTCGCGGACCTCGCGGGCCACGGCGGCCTCGAACGTCTCGCCGAACTCCAGCGCGCCCGCACCGGTGTCCCAGGTGCCGGGCTCGTCGCGGGCGCCGGGGCCGCGCCGGGCAAGCAGCAGCCGGGCCGCGCCGTCGTGGCAGACGAACACACAGGACACCGAGGGGGTACGCGCAGCCATCAGCTCATTCTGCGCGACCCGGTGCCGCGGCCGGGGCCGGCCGGCCTCCTCGGCCGGTACGGGAGCCCGCGTACCTGTTACCCGGCGGTTACCCGGCTGCGAAGCCACTGTGGCACGGCAGGTCGACGGTCGAGTCCGACAACCACCGGAGCCGCTCCGGTGGTCCACCGGAGCATCGACAGGAGGAGAGCGATGAGACTGAGGAGAGCACTGCTGGCGCTGGTGATCGCGCTCGGCGGGCTGGTCGCCGGCGCAGGCGGCGCCACGGCGGCCACCGCCCCGTACTGCGGGATCACCTGGGGCAGCACGGCCAGGGCGGGGGGCGCGCTCAGCACCGACCCGCTGGTCGAGGTCCGCACCGGGCGACACAACTGCTGGGACCGGGTGGTCTTCGAGTTCGCCGGCCCGGCGAACGGCTTCTCGGTCGCGTACGGGGAGACGTACACCGAGGGGCAGGGGCTGGCCTTGTCCCCGTACACCGCCGGGGGTGCGCTGCTGCGGGTGTCGCTGCGCGCGCCCGCGTACGACGACGACCACGTGGCCACCGTGCCGTACCGCGCGGGTGGGCACGCCGCGACCGTGCTGGGCTACCGGACCCTGCGGGACGTGGTCTTCGGCGGCAGCTTCGAGGGCTACACCACCTTCGCCGTCGGCGTCCGCGCCCGGCTGCCGTACCGGGTCTTCGTGCTCAGCGGCCCGGGCACGCACAGCCGGATCGTCCTCGACGTGGCCCACAAGTGGTAGGCGTGACCGGTACACCGGTGATGGGGGCCGGTCGGCCCCCATCACCGACCGTTGCGGCAGGGCACCCCGGCGTCGCGCCCGGCTACCCTGAGCGTGTCATGGAGGGCCGCGTGCTGGTGGTCGAGGACGATGCCTCCATCCGGGAGGTCAGCGCCCTCGGGCTGCGGCGGTCCGGGTTCCGGGTGGAGACCGCGGTGGACGGGCCGGCCGCCCTCGCCGCCTGGCGGGCCCGGCCGGTCGACCTGATCGTGCTCGACGTGATGCTGCCCGGCCTCGACGGCTTCGAGGTGTGCCGGCAGATCCGCCGGACCAGCCAGGTGCCGATCCTCATGCTCACCGCCCGCACCGACACCATCGACGTGGTGGTCGGGCTGGAGTGCGGCGCGGACGACTACCTGCGCAAGCCGTTCGACCTGCCGGAGCTGGTCGCCCGGGTCCGCGCGGTGCTGCGCCGCACCGTCGCCCCGGTCGAGGAGACCACCGTGACCGCCGGCCCACTGGAGATCGACCCGACGCGGTTCGTGGCCCGCAAGTCGGGCCGGGAGCTGACCCTCACCGCCACGGAGTTCCGGCTGCTGCTGGAGCTGGCCCGCCGCCCCGGCCAGGTGTTCACCCGCGAACTGCTGCTCGACCGGGTGTGGGGGCACAGCTACCTCGGCGACTCGCGCCTGGTGGACGTGGCGGTGCAGCGGCTACGCGCCAAGGTGGAGGACGATCCGGGCGCCCCGACCCTGATCAGGACCGTCCGCGGGGCGGGCTACAAGCTGTCGACGGGGTGACGCGATGACGGCGGGGAGGGTCGCTCCGGGGCGCCTGCGGCGCCGGCTGGTCATCGCGTTCGTCCTCATCGCCGGGGTGTCCGCCGGCGCCCTCGCCGGCGGGTCGTACCTGATGCTGCGCCAGGCCCGCTTCGACGGCTCGCTGCAACGCGCCGCGGCCGACGCCCGCTACCAGCTCGTGCTCGCCGCGCAGTTCCTGCCGCTGACCGACGCCCGCCGGGCGGACCTGCTGGCCAGCTTCGCGCAGAACGGACGGCCGGTGCTGCTCGTCACCGAGGGTGTCCAGGCGTCGAACCCCGGGTACGCCCCGGCGCCCGGCCCGGCGCTGCGGGAAACGGTCGCCGCCGGTCAGCTCGGCTTCCAACGCTCCCCCGACGGCGCCAGGCCGCGGCTGCTGGTGGTCGGCGGCCGGATCCCCGGCTCCACCGCCGAGCTGTACGTGGTGACGGTGGAGGACGACCTCGTCGACGACCTCCACCAGCTCCGCACCGCGCTGGCGGTCGGCTGGGTCGCGGTGGTGCTGCTCGCCGCCGCCGTCGGCAACTCGCTCGCCCGGCGGACCCTCGAACCGGTCGGCCGGGCCAGCCGCGCCGCCCGGGCGGTCGCCGAGGGGCTGCTGCACACCCGGCTGCCGGTCGGCGGCCGGGACGAGTTCAGCGCCTGGGCCGCGTCGTTCAACGAGATGGCCGAGGCGCTGGAGACGAAGATCGAGGCGCTGTCCCGGGCACAGGCCCGGGAGCGGCGGTTCACCGCCGACGTGGCGCACGAACTGCGTACCCCGGTCACCGCCCTGGTGGCGGCGGCGTCACTGCTGGCCGAGCAGCTCGACGCCCTCCCCGCCGACGCCCGCCGGGCCGCCGAACTCCTCGTCACCGACGTGGTCCGGCTGCGCCGGCTCGTCGAGGAGCTGATGGAGATCTCCCGCCTGGACGCCGGGCGGGAGGCGGTGTCGGTCCGGCCGGTGGACGTCGTCGCGCTGCTGCGGGGGATCGCCGACGCGCGAGGCTGGACCGACCGGGTCACCGTGGCCGGCGCGGCGCCCCCGACCGTAACGGACCCGCGCCGGCTGGAACGGGTGCTGGCCAACCTGATGGCCAACGCGGTCGAGCACGGCGGCGGCGAGGTCCGGGCCGAGGTGCGGCACACCGGGACGTCGCTGGTCGTCGAGGTCACGGACCGGGGGCCCGGCATCCCCGCCGCGCACCTGCCGCACCTGTTCGACCGCTTCTACAAGGTCGACCCGTCCCGCACCGGAGCCGGCAGCGGCCTCGGCCTGGCCATCGCGCTGGAGAACGCCCGGCTGCTCGGCGGCCGGATGGAGGCTCGCAGCGAGGTCGGCCGGGGCACCTGCTTCCACCTCGAACTGCCCGCCGACCGCGGAGGTGACCCGTGCGACGCCTGATCGCGCCGCTCGCGGCGCTGCTCCTGCTCACCGCCGGCTGCGCGCCGGCCCGGAGCGGCACCCTGGGCCCTGCCCCGGCCGCACCGACCACCCGGACCGGCACGACGCCCGGCTCCCCCTCCCCCGCGCCCGCGCCCGCGACCAGCCGCCACACCCCGCCGACGTTCGCCGCCCCGAGCGGCCCCGCGTCGCCCGGCCCGGACGGGACGATCACCGTGCAGCTGTGGTTCACCCGAGGCGGGCAGCTCGTGCCGACCCGGCGTACGCTGCCCGCCACTCTGGCCACCTCCCGGCTGGCGCTCGCCGAGCTGGCCGCCGGGCCGTCCCTGGCCGAGACCGCCGCCGGGATGACCTCCCTGGTCCCGCCCGACGTGCAGGTGACCCGCATCGCCGGCCAGGTGGCGACGCTGGTCCCGCCGGCCGGCTTCGACAGTGGCGGCGCGGCGACCGTCCGGCTCCGCCGGGCGCAGGTGGTCTGGACGCTGACCCAGTTCCCGACCGTGCGACGGGTGGCCTTCACCTCGACCGACACCGCGCCGACGGGCCGCGACGAGTACGCCGACCTGCTGCCCCCGATCGTGGTGACCGCCCCGGCGACCGGCGACCGGGTCACCAGTCCGGTCACCGTCACCGGGACCGCCGACGTGTTCGAGGCGACGGTGAGCGTCCGGGTGCTGGACGCCGCGGGCCGGGAGATCGGCACCGCGTTCACCCTCGCCACCTGCGGCTCCGGCTGCCGGGGCGACTACCGGGCCAGCGTGCGCTACCGGCGGGCCACCACCGGTCCGGGCACGGTAGAGGTCTACGAGGTGTCCGCGCGGGACGGGTCGCGGATCAACGTGGTGGCGGTCCCCGTCATCCTGGCTACCAGTGGCTGAGCCGCCGCCGGTGCCCGCCGCACCAGCAGCCGGGCGACCAAAAAGTTTTGTGAGGTTCCTACAAATCGTGCCGCGTAGGGTTCGGTGATTACAACATGGCGCGGGCAGCCGGCACGCGGAAAGGTGGATCTCTGCCGAGGGCCGCCGTCTCGCGGCGCGTTCATCGTGGGTCAACCGGAGGGATCGGTCCAGTGTTCAGCCGTATCGCCATCGTCAACCGTGGAGAGGCCGCGATGCGGCTCATCCACGCGGTCCGAGAGCTGGCTGCGGAGACCGGGGCCCGGATCGAGACGGTCGCCCTGTACACCGACGTCGACCGCACCGCCACGTTCGTGCGCGAAGCGGACATCGCCTACGATCTCGGTCCCGCGTCCGCGCGCCCGTACCTCGACCTGATGGCGCTGGAGCGGGCGCTGGTGGAGACCGGGGCCGACGCCGCGTGGGTCGGTTGGGGCTTCGTCGCCGAGGACCCGGCGTTCGCGGAGTTGTGCGAGAAGGTGGGGGTCACCTTCGTCGGGCCGAGCGCGGACGCCATGCGCAAGCTCGGCGACAAGATCGGCGCGAAGCTGATCGCCGAGGAGGTCGGCGTGCCGGTCGCGCCGTGGAGCCGCGGCGCGGTCGAGACCCTGGACGCCGCGCTGGCGGCGGCGACCGAGATCGGCTACCCGCTGATGCTCAAGGCGACCGCGGGCGGCGGCGGGCGCGGCATCCGCGTGGTCACCAACGCGGCCGAGCTCGCCGACGCGTACGAGCGGACCAGCCAGGAGGCCGCGCGGGCGTTCGGCAGCGGCATCGTGTTCCTCGAGCGCCTGGTCACCGGCGCCCGGCACGTCGAGGTCCAGGTGATCGCCGACGGCCAGGGCACCGCGTGGGCGCTCGGCGTCCGCGACTGTTCGGTCCAGCGACGCAACCAGAAGGTCATCGAGGAGTCCGCGTCGCCGGTGCTCAGCCCGGCGCAGGCCGCCGAGCTCAAGGCCTCGGCCGAACGGCTCGCCGTCGCGGTCGGCTACCGGGGCGCGGCGACCGTCGAGTTCCTCTACCACCCGGGCGACCGGCTGTTCGCGTTCCTCGAGGTCAACACCCGCCTGCAGGTCGAGCACCCGATCACCGAGTCCACCACCGGCTTCGACCTGGTCAAGGCGCAGCTGCACGTCGCCGCGGGCGGGCGGCTCGAGGGCGAGTGCCCGGTGGAGCGCGGGCACGCCATCGAGGCCCGGCTGAACGCCGAGGACCCCGACCGCGACTTCGCGCCCTCCCCGGGACGGATCGCGCGGCTCGACCTGCCCGCCGGGCCGGGCATCCGGGTGGACACCGGCGTCAGCGAGTGCGACACCATCCCCGCCGACTTCGACTCGATGATCGCGAAGATCATCGCCTACGGCCGCGACCGCGACGAGGCGCTCGGCCGGCTGCGCCGGGCGATGGCGAACACCACGGTGATCATCGAGGGCGGCGCGACGAACAAGAGCTTCGTGCTCGACCTGCTCGACCAGCCCGAGGTGATCGACGGCAGCGCGGACACCGGCTGGATCGACCGCGTCCGCGGCGAGGGCAGGCTCGTCGCGCACCGGCACTCCGCCGTCGCGCTCGCGGCCGCCGCCATCGAGGCGTACGAGGAGGAGGAACGCGCCGAGCGCCAGCGGCTGCTGTCCACGGCGGCCGGCGGGCGCCCGCAGGTGCAGCACAAGAGCGGCCGACCGCTGGACCTCAAGCTGCGCGGCGTCGGCTACCGCATGCGGGTGGGGCGGATCGGCGCGCACCGGTTCCGCGTCGGCATCGAGGCGGGCGGCTCCGTCCGCACCGCCGATGTCGAGCTCGACCGCTTCGACCGGCACACCGGGCAGATCGCCGTCAACGGCGCCCGGTACCGGCTGCTCACCGGGACGCACGGGCCGGTGCACCTGGTCGAGGTGGACGGGGTGACGCACCGGGTCAGCCGCGACGAGGGCGGCGTCCTCCGCTCGCCCATGCCCGCGCTGGTCGTCGCCACGCCCCTCGAGGTGGGCGCCGAGGTCGAGGCGGGCGCGCCGGTGCTGGTGCTGGAAGCCATGAAGATGGAGACGGTGCTCCGGGCGCCGTTCAAGGCGCGGCTGAAGGAATGCGCCGTCGCCGTGGGCAGCCAGGTGGAGGCCGGCGCGCCGCTGCTGCGGCTGGAGCCGGTCGCCGACGAGGACACCGAGACCACGGACGGCCCGAGCGCCGCGCCCGTCGAGCTGGACCTGCCCGCCGCGACCGAGGAGATCCCGGCCCGCCGGCGCGCCACCCGTGGCCAGGAGGACCTGCGCGGACTGCTGCTCGGCTTCGACGTCGACCCGCACGACGACAGCCGGGTGCTCGACGACTACCTCGCCGCGCGGCAGGCCGCCACCGAGGAGGGCCACCGGCCGCTGGCCGAGGAACTCGACCTCGTCAACGTCTTCGCCGACCTCGCCGAGCTGAGCCGCAACCGGCCGACCGTTGAGGACGGCGGCGGAAGCCACGTGCAGAGCGCCCGCGAGTACTTCCACACCTACCTGCAGAGCCTCGACGTCGAGCGGGCCGGACTGCCCAGCGCGTTCCAGGCCAAGCTCGCCCGGGCGCTCGGGCACTACGGCGTCACCGACCTGGAGCGCTCCCCCGAGCTCGAAGCCGCGGTATTCCGGATCTTCCTCGCCCAGCAACGCGCGTCCGCCGACGCCACGGTCGTCGCGACGCTGCTGCGCGCGTGGCTGCGGGAGTCCCCGCCGGACGAGACCCTGCGCGAGCCCGCCGGGCTCGCCCTGGAGCGGCTGGTGGCCGCCACGCAGGTCCGTTTCCCCGTGCTCGCCGACCTCGCGCGTGGCGTGGTGTTCGCCTGGTTCGGCCAGCCGCTGCTGCGCCGCAACCGCGCCCGCGTCTACGCCCAGGTCCGCGCGCACCTGCGCCACCTCGACGCGCACCCGGACGCGCCGGACCGCGCCGAGCGCATCGCGGAGATGGTGCGCAGCACCGAGCCACTGGTCCGGCTGCTCGGCCAGCGGCTCGTCCGCGACCACCTGGACAACGCGGTCATGCTGGAGGTGTTGACCCGGCGGTACTACGGCAACAAGCGGCTCACCAGCGTCCGCACCCGCGAGGTCGCGGGCTGCACGTTCGTGGTCGCCGAGCGCGCCGTGTCGAGCGTGGTCTCCACCGCGGTGCGCTTCGACGCGCTCGGCAGCGCGCTGCGCGGGCTCGCCGAGCTGGCCGGCGGCGAGGACGCGGTCGACGCCGACATCTACCTCGCCTGGGAGAACCAGCCCGAGGACTTCGACGCGATGGCGGCCGCGCTGCACGAGGTGATCAACGCGCACCCGCTGCCGCAGCAGGTTCGCCGGCTCACCACCACCGTCGCCGGCCGCGCCGGAGCGGTGATGCACCACCACTTCACGTTCCGCCCGGCCGGCGCCGGGGTGACCGAGGAGCGGCTGATCCGCGGCCTGCACCCGTACATCGCGCAGCGGATGCAGCTGGAACGGTTGCACAAGTTCGACCTGACCCGGCTGCCGTCCTCGGACGAGGAGGTCTACCTCTTCCAGTGCGTGGCGCGGGAAAACCCGTCGGACGAGCGGCTCGTCGCGTTCGCGCAGGTGCGCGACCTGACCGCGCTGCGCGAGCAGGACGGCCGGCTGGTCGCCCTGCCGACGACCGAGGACACCGTCGCCGCCTGCCTCGACTCGATCCGCCGCGCGCAGTCACGGCGTCCGTCGAAGACCCGCTTCAACACCAACCGGATCGTGATCTACGTCTGGCCGCCGAGCGACCTCACCCGCGAGGAGATGGAGATGATCGCCGGGCGCGTGCGCCCGACGACCGCGGGCGCCGGGCTGGAGGAGATCCTGTTCATCGCGCGGCAGCGCGACCGCGCGACCGGCGAGCTGACCAGGATCGCCGTACGGATCTCCTTCGACGCCACCGGCGGCGCCGCGCTGACCGTCGGCGAGCCGCCGGTTGAACCGGTCGAGCCCCTCGACGCCTACCGGCTGAAGGTGCTGCGGGCCAGCAGCCGCAACACGGTGTACCCGTACGAGCTGACCGGCCTGCTCGGCGACTTCGTCGAGCACGACCTCGACGACGACCACGCCCTGGTGCCGGTCGACCGGCCCAAGGGGCGCAACAGCGCCGCGATCGTCGCCGGCGTGGTCACCACGCCGACGTCGCGGCACCCGCAGGGCGTCACCCGGGTCGTGCTGCTCGGCGACCCCACGAAGTCGCTCGGCGCCCTGTCGGAGCCGGAGTGCCGCCGGGTGATCGCCGCGCTGGACCTGGCCGAGCAGATGCGGGTGCCGCTGGAGTGGTATGCGCTCTCCGCCGGCGCCCGGATCTCCATGACGTCGGGCACCGAGAACATGGACTGGGTGGCCGCGGCGCTCAAGCGGATCGTCGAGTTCACCCAGACCGGCGGTGAGATCAACATCGTCGTGGCGGGCATCAATGTCGGCGCCCAGCCGTACTGGAACGCCGAGGCGACGATGCTCATGCACACCAAGGGCATCCTGGTGATGACGCCGGACTCGGCGATGGTGCTCACCGGCAAGCAGTCGCTCGACTTCTCCGGCGGCGTGTCGGCCGAGGACAACTTCGGCATCGGCGGCTACGACCGGGTGATGGGCCCCAACGGGCAGGCGCAGTACTGGGCGCCGAACCTCCCCGCCGCGCGGGACGTGCTGATGGCGCACTACGACCACACGTACGTCGCACCCGGCGAGGACGCGCCACGGCGGGCGACCACCGCCGACCCCACCGACCGGGACATCTCCCCCTTCCCGCACGCCCTGGCCGGCAGCGACTTCACCACCGTCGGGGAGATCTTCTCCGCGGCGGCCAACCCGGACCGGAAGAAGCCGTTCGACATCCGCACCGTGATGCGGGCGCTCGCCGACCAGGACCACCCGGTGCTGGAGCGCTGGGCGGGCATGGCCGACGCGGAGACCGCGGTGGTGCAGGACGTGCACCTCGGCGGCATCCCGGTGTGCCTGCTCGGCATCGAGTCGCGGGCGGTGCCCCGGCGCGGCTTCCCGCCCACCGACGGCCCGGACACCTACACCGCCGGGACACTCTTCCCGCGCTCGTCGAAGAAGGCCGCGCGGGCGATCAACGCGGCCAGCGGCAACCGGCCGCTGGTGGTGCTGGCCAACCTGTCGGGCTTCGACGGCTCACCCGAGTCGATGCGCAAGCTGCAACTGGAGTACGGCGCCGAGATCGGCCGGGCGATCGTCAACTTCCGCGGGCCCATCGTGTTCTGCGTGATCTCGCGATACCACGGCGGCGCGTTCGTGGTGTTCTCGAAGGCGCTGAACCCGAACATGACCGTGCTGGCGCTGGAAGGCTCCTTCGCCTCGGTGCTCGGCGGCGCGCCCGCCGCCGCGGTGGTCTTCTCCGGCGACGTCAACGCCCGCACCGCGGCCGACCCGCGCGTACGGGACCTGGACGCCCGCGCCACGGCCGCCTCGGGCACCGAGCGCGCCGCGTTGACCGCGGAACTCGACGAACTCCGCTCGTCGGTCCGCGCCGAGAAGCTCGGCGAGGTGGCCGCGGAGTTCGACCGGGTGCACAACATCCAGCGCGCGGTCGAGGTCGGCTCCGTGGACGCCGTCATCCGCGCCGCCGAACTGCGTCCGCGCATCATCGACGCCATCGAGTCCCGTCTGCGTTGACCGGGGTCGGCCACCAGCTCGAATCCAGTGGTGGGGGGGGGGGGGGGGGGGGGGGGGGGGGGGGGCCCCCCCCCCCCCCCCCCACCGACAGCTGCTGGTCCACTCGACCAGGATCCCCACCCGGCTGCGGCCGTCGCGCCTGCCGCCGGCCGTCGCCTGGAAGACACCTCGCTGACCAGTTCGAAGCCCGTCGTGCGGCGGCATCCGTCCCCGTACGCGGGTCAGGTGGGTTGATCGTGTCGGCGTCTGCTGACAGGCTGCCGCTGTGGATCTAGGACTTGCGGGGAAGACAGCCTTCATCACCGGGGGAAGCAGTGGCATCGGGCTGGCCATCGGCCGGGCGCTCCAGGCAGAGGGGGCGAAGGTCACCGTCTGCGGACGGGATCCAGAGCGGCTGAGGGAGTCAGGACTGCCCGGCGTCCAGGCGGACGTCACGGATCCGGACGCGCTCGCCCGGGCCGTAGACGAGGCGGCCGAGCAGATGGGCGGGCTCGACCTGCTGGTGGCCAATGCCGGCGGCGCATACGGGGGTGGGCTCCTGGATTCCACCCCCGAGGACTGGCTGCGGACGTACGAGTTGAACGTGCTGCATGCCGCCCACGCCATCCGCACCGCGGTGCCGCACTTCGAGCGGCGCGGGGGCGGCAGCGCGCTCATCGTGGCGTCGATAACGGGCTGGAAGCCGGGCCCCAAGTCGTCGTACGCCTCGGCGAAGGCGGCGGAGATCCACCTCGCCGCCACACTCGGCCAGGAGCTGGGCCCGCGCAACATCCGGGTGAATGCGCTCAGTCCGGGTTCGGTGATGTTCGAGGGCGGGGGTTGGGCCTGGTTCCGGGACAACCGACCGGAGCAGTACGAGGCTTTTGCCCGCGACGACTTCCCTCTTGGGCGGCTGGTCGAGTTGCACGAAGTGGTGGACGTGGCGTGCTTCCTCCTGTCGCCCCGCGCTGGCGGGGTCAACGGCACCAACATCTGCGTGGACGGCGCCCAGGATCACCCGAGCGCGGGCCGGTTCTTTCCGTAGCCGCTGCTGGCCAAGGTTCCCGCAGTGCCCGGACTGGCCGGCCGGCCCCCGAGGACGCCCCGACACCCCGCTCGCCGACCGCGGCCACCACGACAAGTACCGGCGCCTGGTCTCGGCAAGGCATCGACCCGTCATCGCCCGCCGCGGCGCTGGGCACGGCTCCGGCCTAAGTACTGACACGTGGCCTGTTCTGCCAGGATCGGCGCATGGCGAACGTCTGGTCCGGTGTCACGATCGACTGCCTCAACCCCGAGCGGGTAGCCCGATTCTGGAGCGCCCTGCTCGGTCGCGAGCCCGGCCCGTCGCAGGAGGGCTGGGTCTACCTCGGCGAGCGAGGTGACCCGCAGCCGCGGCTGGTGTTCCAGCCGGTGCCTGAGCCGCAAACAGGCAAGGTGCGGGTTCACCTCGACATCTCGGTCGACGACATCGACGAGGCCATGACGCAAATCAACAGTCTCGGTGGCCGGTTCACCGGCGAGCGTCACGACTACAAGGAGGGTGTGGTCGTCGTCATGGCCGACCCGGAGGACCACGAGTTCTGCCTGGTCAAGTACTACGGCTAACGGCGGCGCGCGGACGCAGAGTCAGCCGCCTGGTCGGCGCTCGTCGGGTTGCCGACCGGGGACTGCAGGACGCGGATCAAGCGCGTGGCGCCTGCGCTGGAGAGCGGAGCGAGGCAGAGGCGTTCCATTTCCTGGCGGGCGAATTCGGCGTCGTGCAGGCGCTTCCGCCCGGCCGGCGTCAGCTGCACGATGTTCTTGCGTCGGTCCTGAGGGCTGCGGCGCCCGCTCAACGAGTTCCTTCCCCTCCAAGGCGTCGACAAGGGCCACCCTCGTACAGCCAGCAGCCCGCTTCGCAGACGCTCAGTGCGGTATCGAAGGAGACGAACATGACGCCGCCGACGAGCACACCGTCCAGCCAACTGCCCCGGCAACCCTCCCGGGCCCCCTTCCCGGGATCGTCCTCCGCCGCGCCGAGCCCGGGTCGGCACACTAGGCCTGTGTCGGAGCCCCTTCCAGCGCGGCCAGAGTCTCTCGCAGCCACTTCAGCTCGGTCCGAGTCGTCGCCGTCGCGATCGTGAACAGCCCCTGCCGGAACGGGTCGTCGAAGTCAGCGGCGCGCAGCGGCCGGTCGCCGTCCCAGAAGAAGCTGGCGGGCTGGGTGAGGAATTCGAGCCGCCGCCGCAACACCGCGGCCTGCTCGGCCGGGTTGTCGAGCTGGCGCAGGAACCCGAGCAGTGTGAACCACCGGTTCTCGTCGGTGATGAACAGGTCGTCTGGCTCGCGTAGCCGCTGCATCAGGGCCTTCTCCCCGGTTGCGGTCAGCGATAGTACGTGCCGGGGCGCGGCGACCTGACCCGGCTGCAGCTCGCGTCGTAGCAAGCCGGCCGCCTCCATCCGTTTCAGCAGCGGATACAACGTCCCGTCGGCGATCGGGCGTACGTGCCCGGTCAGCGCGGCGACGCGTTTACGCAGCTCGTACCCGTGCAACGGCTCGTCGCAGAGGAATCCCAGGACCGCAAGCTCCAGCATGATCAAAATCATACCCCCTTGCCGGGATACCTCGGAATCTAGATATCTTCTGCGCCATGCATAGCGCTCAAGTCCTCCCCGACGGCTCCCAGATGCGCTGGGTCGAGATCGCCGGTGTCCAGCCCACCCGCGTCTACATCCACGGTCTCGGCGCCAGCTCTGCGCCCTACTACGCGGAGGCGGTCGCTCAACCCGCGCTGGCCGGTCACCGCTCACTGCTGATCGACCTGCTCGGTTTCGGGATCAGCGACCGGCCCGCCGACCAGGCGTACACCCTTGAAATGCACGCAGACGTTCTGGCCCGCGCGCTCGACCAGGCCGCGGTGGCTCAGGCCGACGTGATCGCGCACAGTCTGGGCGGCGCCGTTGCGTGCGTGCTCGCGGCTCGTCATCCCCAGCTCGTACGCCGAATGGTGCTGGTCGATCCGGTATTGGACCCGGTACGACCCCTTCCGGCGGTCAAGCGCCCGGGGAGCTCGGGCATTGGCGTGTACCGGTCGGAGGCCGAGTTCCTCGACCACGGCTGGGCCGAGACGATGGATCACGTCGGCCCGCAATGGGCCGCCACGATGCGTCTGGCCGGGCCGCAGGCGCTCTACCGCACGGCGATCAACGCGCTACTCGGGAGTACGCCGACACCACGCGAGCACCTGGAGAGCCTCACGATTCCGCGTACGCTGTTGTATCCCGCGGCGGACGGACCGCGCTTCGACGCCGACCGGCTGACCGCCGCAGGCGTCGCGGCGGTGGCGATCCCCGACAGCGGTCACAACATCATGATCGACAACGTCGACATGTTCACCCGCGCCGTCGCCGCCACATTACGTGACTGACGTGATGTGGATTGGCCGGCGATGAGGTCGCACAGCCGTCGGTCGCCCCAGGCCGTCCAGGTGGGACGCTCACCGTCACGCCTCGCCTCAAGTAATGCTCAAATCCGCTGCGGGCAAGCGATCGAAACGAAGAACGCGCATACGCTCACCGCACCCGGCTCGCTCGCGGTCCTCCCCGAACCGGTCACGGCGGCGACCGTCTTCCTGCCCGGGCCGACCCTGCGCGAGTCCAGCACGACCGTCCTGACCGGAGCCGCCCGAGCCGAAACAGGGCCGGCCACCGGCGTAGCTATACGTCGCAAGCAGAAGGAGGGGGAGCATGCGACACATACGACGACGCATCGCGCTTCTCGCGCTGCCCGCCATGGTGGGAAGCTTTCTCATGACGACCGCGCCCGCGGGCGCGGATCCCACCGGGTCCGCAGCCACAGCGGGCTCGGGGCGATCCCGCCTCGAGGATCCGGAGGCGGTACGCCTCGTACGCATCCAGCTGACCGGCGCCGACCTGCTGGACAAGGTGGTCGCCGCCGGCTTCGACCTCGAACACGGCCTCCAGCGCGTGCCCGCCGGCATCGAGGGCGAGGCGGTGGTGACCGCCGAGCAGATCGCCGAACTCGAGGCGATGGGCGTCAAGATCCTCAGCGACGGCGAGGGCTTCGCCTGGAGCGAGGAAGCCGACGGCGGGCTACAGGCATTCCGCGCGAAGGCTGTCCAGCCGCTCACCCATGAGGAGACGGTGCGAGTCGTTCGCGCCGACTGGTTCACGACGAAGGGCCAGGGTTTCCTCTACGTCGAGGCGCGGACCACCGAAGGGGCGCAGACGAACCCGATCGTCGGGATGCACCTCGAGAACGACTCGGGCCCGGGGACGTCGTTCGGGTTCGCCCGGACGATGAGCCGGTTCGTCGACTCCGGGCAGTACATGTTCCACCGGGACCTGTTCAAGCTCGACGCACGCCCGAACCAGATCCGGGTCACGAGCTCGACCGGAGGCGTCGCCACCGGGTATGTCTCCAACTGGCTCGAGGACGGCGCGCCGCCGCTGACCTCGACGCCGGGATACCAGTCGGACTTTGTCGACGGCTACAAGCACCCGCAGCAGCTCTACCGCCGCGCCGAGGAGATCGCCCGCCAGTACCCGGACATTGCCGAGATCGTCTACCTGCCCAACAAGACCAACGGCTACCAGCGCAAGGCGCAGGCCACGATCGGTGGTACGGGGCAGGCCGCGGTCGTCGTCAGCTCGGCGGCGTGGGGCCACCAGGGTGGCAACGACATCACCGTCGAGTTCGTGAACCGGCCCGGCGCGAACCTCCCGCTCGCGGTCGAGGTGGCGGGCAAGGCGATTCGCGTCCTCCTCGCGAAGGACGCCTCCGGTGGGCTCGCGAGTACGGCCGCACAGGTGGCTGCGGCGCTGGAGAGCCAGTCCCAGGGTCTGATCGACCGGGCGCACCCGTATCGCACCAACGCGGGCACCGGCATCGTCGCGCCGACGTCCGGCCCGGTCGCGCTGACCGACTTCCTCGACCAGAAGCGCGCCGGCGCTCCGGAGGGCGAGGTGCCGCGCGGCCCGGCCACCATCCCCGTCCTGCGGATCGGCAAGCACCGCGACGGCAGGAACCCGGGCGTCCTCATTCAGGCGCAGGACCACGCCCGCGAATGGGTGCCCGCGGCGACCTCGCTGGAGGCGGCCGAGCGTCTGGTGCACAACTACAAGTCCGACTGGGAGACGAAGAAGATCGTCGACAGCACCGACGTCTTCCTCATCCTGTCCAACAACCCCGATGGGGCGAACTACAGCTTCTACAACTTCGCGTCGCAGCGCCGGAACATGACCAACCACTGCCCGGACGAGAACGCCGATCCGGCCCGGCGCAACTCCTGGGGTGTCGACCTGAACCGGAACTACCGGGTCGGGTCGGGCCACGACGGCTACGCGGGCGGATCGAGCAGCTGCATCAGCGACACCTACCAGGGACCGGAGAAGCTGTCCGAGCCCGAGTCGAAGAACATCATCTGGCTCGTTGAGAAGTACTCCAACATCAAGTTCATGATGTCGGTGCACTCCAACGGCGGCCAGTTGTTCTGGCAGCCCGGCGCCTACATCGCCGACGGCCGGATCACCACGCCGCGCCCGCCGCTGGGTGACGAGGCGTTTTACTGGCAGTCGGCCGCCCGGATCCTCTCGCAGGTCAAGGCGCACCGGGAGACCGTTGTCACGCCGGAGAACGTCGGTGGTTCCTCGGACGTCCTCTACTCCTCCGCGGGCAACGTTCGCGAGGACCTGTACCACACCTACGGCATCTACGCCTTCGGCTGGGAGGTCGGCGGCTCGGTCTACAACCCGGCCACCGGCAACTGGCAGGGCGGTTCGTTCCAGCCGGCGTGGGTTGGGAACCCGGATCTCGTCAGCGGCCACTCCGAGACGATGGAGTACGCCAACGGGATCATGGAGATGTTCCGGGTCGCGGCGGAGTGGGGCAAGGACCACCAGAAGCCGACGTCTCGGCTCGCTCCCGGCGGCGGGAAGTACTCCGGTCCCGTCGACGTGCGCTTCGAGACAAGCGAGCCGGCCACCATCTACTACACGACGGACGGCAGCCGGCCCACGCTCGAGTCGCCTCGCTACGAGGCGACGGAGTTCCGTGAGCCCGGGCAGGTGTTCCACGTAACGGAAACGACGACGTTCCGCTGGTTCTCGGTCGACAGCGCCGGCAACATCGAACAGAACTACGACCCAGCGAACAACGACACGCGCAACAACTACCGCACGGCGACCATCAGCCTCGAGCAGTAGCCGGGCGACAAACCGCCCTTCCCGTGATCATTGCCTCGTCAGTTGGTTCCGCTCGCGCTGACGAGGCAATGGTCGCGCGTGGACAGCTCAGGTGCCTCACGTTCTATCACCACAGTAGAAGAACGCCGGCGCTCACCAGCGGCATGAGCGGGAACGCCGACGAGGTGGTGCGCTCAGGGTGCACCACAAATCTGGGGCCCGCTGAGCGCTTCGCTGCCGGCCCACACAGTCCCGCAGGCGCTCGTCCCGAGACGGCCGGACCTTCCAGGTCCGGCCGTCCCGTCATGTGCGGAGTGCTTCTCGGCGCCCGACCGGATGGTCCCGCTGGGCGGCGTCATGGGTCAGGAAGATCGCCCTGCCGCAGGCAGCGACGGCGTCGTCAGCCCGTCCGAGCCGGACGAGCAGGTGGGCGCGTGCCGCCGAACAGCTGGGCCGCGACGCCGATCGCGGCGTCGCGGCCCATCCGCTCACCTTCCGAGCCCTTGCGGGATTAGTCCGCGTGCGGCAGTGCGCGCAGGACCGTCAGGGTCATGCTGTTGTTCTTGTAGGACGCCCGGAACAGGTAACCGCCCGCGCTCAGGACCCGGTTCTCGGGCAGCGCGTGGAAGCTGCCGTTGATCGAGCCGCCACTCATGACCGTCAGCACGGTTCCCGGGGTCAGCGATCCGCGTACGTCCAGGTCCAGCTCGCCGGCGAGCGTCAGCTCACCCGCGGCGCGGACGCTGGTGTAGTCGTCGTCGCCCGAGATGGTCACGGCGAGGCGACCCTGCTGGCCGATGTTCACGTTCCCGCCGACGCTCAGCGCGTTGCCGGCGGTGACAGGCACATCGGTGATCTGCGCCGCCTCCTCCGACGTCAGGCCGGGCTGGAGCACGCCATCGGTGACGTTGATGTTCCCCGCCACGCTGCCGTTGCCGCCGAGCGTCCCGCCGCGTACGTCGATCGCGCTGGCGTGCGAGCCGATGATCGACAGCTTGCCTGCCTCGACGCTGCTCGTGCCGTGCCAGGTGTTGTTGCCGGTCAGGAACAGGATGCCGTCGCCCTGCTTGGTGAGGCTGCCCTCGTAGACGCGGGCGTTGCGGGCCTGCTCGCGGCGCATCCCGATGGCGTAGTCGGACTTGTCGACGTCGCTCGCGTCGGCGGGCAGGCCGTTCGCCCACCCCTTGGCGGCCTTGGTGGCCTCCCAGGTGGCCGCCTCGGCGGCGTCCTCCTGCTGGCGTGCCCGGATCGCGACGTCGGAGATGTCGTTCGACCAGACGTCATTCTGTCCCTGCAGGTCGGCCACGAACGGCCCCAGGAACTGGCCCGGGCCCTTCATGGCCTCGCGCAGGCTGACCGTGTGCCAGCCGTTGCGGCTGTCGGGCACCTGCACGATCTGCCCGCGGGTGGGGTTCAGCACGGCGGTGCCCGCCGCGTCGCTGACCGTGTTGTTCTGCCGGCCGGTGGTGAACATCGTGTAGAGCGCCTGCTCGTTGGTCATGTACGGGAAACGCTGCATGATCAACGCCAGCGCGGCAGCCGAGTGCGGCCCGGCCATCGACGTTCCCGACGAGCTTCCGTACCGGGGCTCGGGCACACCGTTGACGACCGACACGGTCGTGCTGTTGATGCCGTTGCTCGGCGCCGTCACGCACGACCACTTCGCCACACCGCACTGGTTGAAGGTCTGCTGGCCGGGGACCAGGACAGACCCGTCGGCGTGGAACGTGCGCCCCACCGTGGGGTTGATTCCCGACGTCGTGTACCAGCGGCCCTCCAGCTCCGGCATGAAGTACGGCGCGGCACCGCGCGGCGACGGGTTCACGTAGCCGCTGTTGCCGGCGGTGAACTGGATGACCGTGCCGGTACGGGCGGCTTCGATGGCACCGTTGAGCCAGCGGATGGTCTGGCCGTTCGCATCGACGACCCCGTCCGGGGTGGACCAGAGGCGCCACGCCGTGTTCAGACCGAAGCCCGCGGGGCTGCCGGGCGGCGCGTCGTACGTGTTGTAGTTCTCCGTGTTGGGCTGACTGCCCCAGCTGCTGGTGATGATCCGGATGGGCTTGCCGTTCGCCGTCTGGGCGGAATTCACGGCCCGGTAGACGTTGGCGATGTAGGCGTTGTCAGGCCGCTGCGCCGCGGTCGCGGTCGCTGGCAGGAGACCGTAGAGCACGCCGTCTGTCTTGCCGGTGTTGCCCATGTACACGTTGCTGTTGAACGCGACCCCGTGCATGTTGGCGGCGGGTCCGCCCGGCTGCGTCTCACCAACCCCGTCGCGGCTCGCACCGATGGTCCCGCTGACATGGGTGCCGTGGCTGTCGTTGAACGCCGGGTTGTAGAACCCTGGCGTGGGGCCCGTGTTGCCGCCCTGCGCTTCCACCGAGAAGTAGCGGTCCCCGACTGCGTAGTTCGTGTCCAGGCTGCCGTGCTCCCGCAGGTGCCCGGCGAAGACGCCCGAGTCGACGACGCCGATGTCCATCCCGGTGCCGGAGTAGCCGGCGGCGTAGGCGAACTCCGCTCCCATCGACACCAGACCGGCATCCCGGTTGAACTCAGGGGTACGCCAGCTCGCCGGCTCACCGAACCGGCCGGGGTCCCCCTCATAGGACGTGATCGGCGGCGCGGACGGCTCCGCCCTCGCCGGCTGTGCGACCGCGCCGAGCACCACTATCGGTGCCAGCGCCGCGATCAGTCCCGTTCTCATACGTCTGCTGGTTGGCATTTGCAGCCCCCTCGAAGATCGGTGGGCGGAATTTATCCCGGCGTCCAGATGGGATCAAGACGGCGACGGACACGATTCCACCTACCTCCGAAGTGACCGTTGCCGCTGGTGGGGAGGTGCGCCAGGGAAAAGCGTTGCCGACGTGGAAGTCCAGTCAGCCTCACGGGCGATCCAGGATCGCGGCGCGGACTACGCTGACCGCCGTGACGACAATTGAGCAGCTTGAGCGGGACGTTTGGCCGGATCCCAGCCCGGACGCCACCTCTCTGGTCAGGCGTTGCACCGAGCTGCGACGTAAGCCGTTGGATGAGTTCACGGTCGAAGATCTGCGCATCATGCTCGGGCAAGAGGTTGGCATACCTGCTTTGCTGCCGCGTGCGGTACGAATCCTGCTCCGCGACCCGCTGGTGGAGGCCGACTATTACCCGGGTGACCTGCTCGCCAACGTGCTGCGGCTACCCGACTCCGCGTGGTCGGGTTTACCAGCGGAACGGAAGCGGCTGGCATCTGTTCTAGCTGAGCTCGTTGCCGCTCCCCCGTTCTCTGACCCTGACCTTGGACCTCACGACCCGAACCGAGTGCTTCGTGACGCCACCGTGCGGTTTCTGAGGCAATGAGAGCCAACTCCTGGAACAGTCCTACCGGACGAGCCTCAATGGCGGTCGTCAAGCTCCAGGGGACGTAGTGGCCTGGGTGTTAGAAGAAGATCAGGGGTGGGCCGTCGCGGTGAGCCGTTAGGGATGCCGCAGAGGGGGTTGGGCCCCGCACCCGACCGTCGAGGTGCGAGCGGCAGGAGAACCGAGGTCAGGTAGTCGTCCGACCTGGCTGCATGACCTCGCCGGTGTCGAAGGCACGGGGACTGGTGCCGTGACCGGTGCTGTTCCCCGCCGCGCGCCGCCGCAGCGACTGTCGCCCGCTCAGATGACCGAGGGCCAGGGCGCAAAAAATCAGGATCGTCACGGCAATCGTCCGCGGAGCCATCTCTGCGAGGTCGCGGGGTGGCGTGCTGCCATAGTTGCGAGAAAATGCGACAGCTGTGGGATGCAGCGCGAATGAAACCAAGGCCGGAATCACAGATATCATTCCGAGCCATCGGAAGGGCCTCCTGACGGTCAACCACGTTGCGGACAGACGTCCCACTCCGGATATGAGAATCAGGCTGAGGGGCAAACTCACGGTCGTGGCCAGCCGGAGGCCGATAGCCATGGCGTGATCAGGAGAACCACCGGGCGGAGTCACCGGCACGAAACCGCCGACGAGCCCCGCGACCAGCGACATGCTCGCCTGGGTCAGGACGGCCAGCGCCAGCACTCGACCCGCCAGCTTCGGACGACGTACGAGCTCCGGTGCCTGCGCCTCGCCGTTGCGCGCGGCGCGCCACACCAGCAGTACAGCAACCAAGGCCGCCGTCGTAGGCGCCCAGAACGCCGCTTCGTTGTCGGATACGCCGACCTGATTCAGGACAAGATAGGTAATCAGTAGGATCAACAAGGCTCGCCACACGGTCGCAGTATCTTGTGGGCACGCAGACACCACAAGGCGGAGCCGACCCGCGCCAAGGGCTCAAAGATCGCGCTTAACGACCGCAGGAGCGCACACCAGCCGGCGCTGCGGAAGGTGCTCCTGACCCGCAAGGAGGGTCGTTGCGGCCGAGGCCATCAAGCGGGCGAATGTCGAGTGCCTCACGGCGGCCAGCCGTGGCACGATCCCGCCCGTGGACTCACCCGAGGTTGCAGCGCTGTTCGACCAGGCTGTGGAGAGGTCGCGGGTGGGTATCGCCTCCGACGACTACGAGGACATGTGGGAACTGCTGCACCGAGCAGCCAAGGCCGGCCGGTTCGCTGCAAGCCTGGCCATCACGCAGATGACCTCTCTTGACGTAGCGGTGCGGTCGACCGCGTGCGATCTGCTTGGCGTCGCCAGCCAGACGCACGAGGAGATCCGCGAGGACGCGGCGGCGGCGCTGCTCTCGTTGGCCGCGAACGAGGCCGACGACGAGGTGAGGTGGTCCATCGCGCGGGCGCTCGGCGCCACCGATGATGCCCGTGCGACGCCGGTGCTGGTCAGCCTTGCCGGGAGTCCCGACCCCGAGATTCGGCTCGAAGTGGCGATGTCGCTGCCGGCCGTGCTGGTCGACGACGCAGATCAGGCCGGCGTGACGGCGCTGGTCGATCTGTGCGGTGACCTTGACCCGCAGGTGCGCAACTGGGCCGCGTTCGGTCTGGGCTGGCAGAGCACCGCCGACGGACGGATGGTCCGGCAGGCGCTGTGGGAGCGCACCAGTGACAGCTACGGTGAGGCCCGCGAGGAGGGTATCCGGGGGTTGGCTCGGCGGCGGGATCAGCGGGCACTGCCGCTGGTGGCTGATCTGCTTGCCCAGCAGAGCGTCCACCCCTTCACCTTCGAGGCTGCCGGCTTTCTGGGCCACCCGTCGTTGGTGCCGCTGCTCGAGAGCTTCGATCCCACCAGCCACGGCGTGGCCGCAGCACTACGGGAGTGCGATCCCCTACGCCGCGCCCGCCGCGACGCCTCCGCCATGATGCTGTTCGATACCCTGCACGCCCGCCTGCCCGACGTCGAAATGGCGATATTCGCCGAACGTTTCGAGCTTGGCCTGGAACTCGAGGTCACCGGCGGGACCGACGGCAACCGGACGGCGCGGTGGTCGGTGGAGGCCCTGCTTGCGCGCGCCGGAGGCGATCCGCAGCTGGCCGCGCAGTTGGCTGCAGACGACCTGATGTCATGAAACGTCGGTGCCCCCGGGCCAGGCCGAGCTGCCGGCATGGCACCTCGCCACCAAGGATCCGGCGTTATCGCGCCGAGTGATGTCCGGGACGTAGGTGGGTCAGGTCTCCGCCAGCCCGCGATGCAGGTACACCCCGAGGCAGTCGCGAAAGGCGATCACCGGGCGCTAGCTCCAGGGAACAGTGTCCGACACCTGTGGCCGGGCTAAAGGGCTTGGCTTGGCTCTACGGATGGCTGTACGGCGCTGTCATGTGTCAAGATCTCGGCGCGCGTCGTCGTACGCTCCGGCTGATACCGGGGCCAGCCGTAAGGGAGCGCCCATGGAGATCCGGGTCAACAAGCCGTTCGATCCCGCCCGGCTACTCGCTGACCTACGGATCATCTACGGCGACACTCTGCACGCCACACGATCCTTCGCCGTAGCCGCTGTGGCCGTCGGTGCTGGCGGCGCAATCCTGCTCCTGGCCCTCTCCGGCATGAGTGGTCTCGTGGTTGTCCTACTGGCGCTGGCGGTCTACGGCGTCTACCTCGGCTTCGGCAATTCGCGATCTCTACAGCGGGCGGTGTCCGACCTCCCCGAGATCTGCCAGCACGAAGCGCTGCTCATCGTGACCGAGGACCGGATCATCCAGGAGCAGCCGTCGATCCGTAGCGAGATCCTGTGGACAGCCATCACCCGGGTCGTCGAAACCGACGCTGGCTGGCTCCTGTTCTACGGCCCCCGCCAGGCGATCTCGCTACCCAGAGAGGGTATGGACCACGAACAGGAGCTACAGTTCCGGGCCCACCTCACTGCGCCTGCATCGGTGGCAGCCTGAGAGATGCGACGTCAGACTGTCGCGGTCGACCACCGTTGCCGGGCGGCGGTTACCACATCGGGGTGGCCTGGGCTGAGCGCCGCGGCGTGCAGCGCCCAGGCGAGCCGTCCACCGGCCTCCGACAGAAAACCTAGTTGCTGCGTTTGCTGGCGTCGAGGGCAGCCTGCTCCACTCGCTGACGGTAGTCCAGCCACCATGGCGCGTCGGCGGGGGGCAGGTTGTCGTTCCTGGGCAGCAGCCCGGCCGCGCCGTCGATGAGTTCCCGCACGATGTCAGCGTGGCCGGCGTGCCGTTGCGTTTCCGCGATGACGTGGACCAGGACGTGGTGCAACGTGACCGCTGCATCGCCCCACCATGGCACTCGGCCGACATCATTCAGCGCAAGGGCTTCGATGGTGGCGTCGGCGTGGGCGCTCGCGCGACGGTACAAGTCGACGATCTCTTCGCGCGTCTCATCCGCGGTCGCCCACATGTCGGCATTGGTCTCCGCCCCGTCGCCGACGTACGGCAGCTCCTGCTCGAACGGCCGGCCGAACACGACGCCGAAGTAGAGGATCTCGCAGACCGCTGAGTGTTTCACCAGACCGAGCAAGTTGGTGGCGGTCCGGGTCAGCGGGCGCCGAATATCGTATTCGCTGAGCCCGTCGAGCTTCCACAGCAGCGCGTCGCGGCCGCCCTTCAAGTAACTGTGCAGGTCTGCCTTCATGGTGCCACGATGGCATCTGGTTGGGTGTCGGCGCTGCCCCGGATGACCCAGGCGATGAGTGGCATACCTGGGTGGCCGGCGTCAAGCGAGGCCTGACGCCCCGCGCCGCGACGAAGCCCGGGGTGGGGATGCGGCGTGAACGGCCGACGCCGCCAGGCTGTCAGCGTTGCGGTTGATGCCCGGACCAGGCCGGCTGAGCCGCTCACTTCCGCCGAAACGTGCAGCGCTCGTTGCTGTCGGGATCGCCGATGAAGAAGAACATCTCGTCGTCATCGGCGAGCCAGTCGTCCCAGGCAAAGTTCTCGGGCGGCCCGAAGCGTAGGTTCACCGTCTGGTAGGGCGAGAGCGCTTCCGGCGCTTCCAACTCCCAGGTTCCCTGCCCGCTGTCCGGTTCGAAATCGAGTGGCTCATCTTTAGTTGCACAGGCGCGGAGAGCTGCGGCGGTGAAGGTGCCGTCGGAGTTGACTTCTAATGTCGCTCCTTGATCATTGACCCAGGTGCCGGCAAGTTCTTCCTGCGTGAGGTGGGGTGAGGGGCCGACTGGTCCGCACCCCCACGCGCAGCCACCAACAAGCAGCAAGCTGACCAGCAAAGTCCAAGTTCGGCGTACCGACACTCCGGCAAGGTACAGGAGGGATGCCGGCCGGCCAGCTCCAGCGTCTCGCCGAATCCGCCGAACGCGTGTGTCGACCCGACGCACAGCACCAAGTCGTAATCGCCGTCCGGCACGTACGTCCGGGCGTCGCGCTCGTGCAGGGTGAGCCGGTCGGCGAGGCCGCGTGCGGCGGCGGCGCTGCCGGCGCGTTTGAGGCGTACGGGCGGACGTCTACGCCGACCGCGTCTGCGCTCTTGGAGCCGGCAACGAGGGTGACCTGGCCGGTATGGTCCCGGTGCCGGCAGTCGCGGCCCGCAGACCAGACGGACGTTGAGTGAGGTGACGATGTTCCTGTGGGTGCATTACGTCGATATGGTGATCGCGTTGCTGGCCGTGCCCATCGCCGTCGCCGCGGGCTGGGTCGTGATGCGTCTCCCGGCCTCGACAGGCTCAGGGCCTTCGCGGCTGCGGCGTCTGCTGTTCGGGCTGTTGCTCGCCGGCGCTGCGCTGCGGGTGGTTGCTGCTCTGCTTCTGCTGCGAAACGGGTGGGACTTCGCCGGGCCGAGGTTGGTGTTCGTCGCCCCGGCGCTGGTGCTCGTCGCGACGGTTCATCGGGTGTGGGTGCGCCCGATGCTGCGATCGCCAGGTGGTGAGTCGCGGATAGCCGCCTGGCCCGGCGCCTACTGGGCGGCGACGGCCGCAGTTGGTGTGGTGCTGGTGGCCAGCGCTGCCCAGCTGGCCGGTATGCGTGCCGCCGCAATGACCGGAGCGGTGGTGGTCGGCGCCGCTGCGATGGGATCGGTGTGGCGACGGACCGGACGAAGCCGGGGGTCAGCCGGCCGGTGGTGGCGTACGGCGGCGAAGGGAGCCCTCGGCGTCGCGGTGGCCGCTGCGGTGCTCGTGGGATGGTCCACCGCCAGCCAGTTGCCGGCGCGCAGCAGCATGATCGGCGGCCCCGTTGACACCGGCGGCGGCGGCATGACCGACCATAGCCGGCACGGTGGTGTCAGTGTGACCACGTTGACCGGCACCGATACCGGGGGCGCACCGGTACGTCGGTTCACCTTGACGGCGGAGCCCGCCGCGGTCGAGCTGGACTCGGGCCAGCAGGTGCAGGCGTGGACGTTCAATGGCGTCACTCCTGGCCCCGAGCTGCGGGTCCGGCAAGGGGATCTGGTGGAGGTGACGCTCGTCAACCGGCTGCCCGGCGTGGGAGTGACGCTGCACTGGCACGGCGTGGACGTGCCCAACGCCATGGACGGCGTCGCGGGGGTGACCCAGGACGCGGTGGCGCCGGGAGGCCGGTTCGTGTACCGCTTCCGGGCCACGCAGGTCGGCACGTACTGGTACCACTCACATGAGATGTCCTCGATCCAGGTGCGTCGGGGCCTGTTCGGGGCGTTCGTGGTCCTGCCCGCCGAGGCACCAGAGCAGGGCGCTGCCGTTGACGAGACGGTACTGCGGCACACCTGGGTGGACGAGGACGGCGTCGCGACGCTCGGGGTGACCACCGGCGTGCAGCGGAGACAGGTACCGGCCGGCCGGCCGGTACGGTTACGGCTGGTCAACACCGACGGCAACCCCGCCACCTTCACTGTCACCGGCGTCCCGGTACGGGTCGTCGCGATCGACGGCACCGGGGTACATGAACCGAACATTCTCAACGGGGTGCGGATCCTGGTCGGCGGCGGAGCCCGTTACGACCTCGCGTTCACCATGCCCGACCAGCCGGTGGTCCTACACGCGGACGGCCCGACAATCGTCTACAGCCCCGACGGGAACGCCGGCCCGGGCGGTGAGGGGCCGGCGCCGGCGTTACTGAACCCCGCCCGCTACGGCACCCCCGCAACCACCCCGTTCGGGACGGCCAGCCACGTCGACCGGCGCTTCACGCTACGCGTCGACGAGCGGCTCGGCTTCTACGACGGCCGCCCAGCAGTGCTGTACACGCTCAACAACCGATCGTTCCCGGACGTGCCGATGCTCATGGTCTCCCCCGGTGACCTGGTCGAGGTCACCTACGTCAACCGCAGCGGCCAACACCATCCGATGCACCTGCACGGCCATCACATGCTGGTCCTCAACCGAAACGGCCGGGCCACAACCGGGAGCCCCTGGTGGGTCGACACCCTCGACGTCGGGCCTGGGGAGACCTACCGGGTAGCGTTCCGGGCGGACAACCCCGGGATCTGGATGGATCACTGCCACAACCTCGAACACGCCGCGAATGGGATGATCTTGCACCTGGGCTACGCCGGAGTCACCAGCCCCTTCCACACCGGGGCCGGCACCGCCAACCACCCGGAATAGCCCTGAGGGGGCGACCACCTGCCCGACGGCGAAGGCGTGGCGGACGGCGGGGCGCATCCCCTCGCGGATACCGAACCGAGCCCCACCGCCTGACGCACCAGTGTTGTCCGTCCGCCGGTCACTCGTCGGGCAGGGGCCAACACTCGCTCATCCGGCCGCTGACCCGGCCCGGGACAGGCCAACGGGGCTCCCTGCCCGCAACCTGACGGTGACCGGGTCCTGATTCCACCGACCTATCGATGGTGTTGGTGCAACGATGGAAGGCGTGGGAACTGTGAAATCTGATTCGCCTGCCGTCTCGCCGCTCGCTGGCGAGCCGATCAAACGTGCCGATGCCGAGCGGCTCGCGGGAGTGCTGAAGGCGTTCGCCGACCCGGCCCGGCTGCGACTGCTCAGTCTGATCCAGTCCGCTCCGGAGGGCGAGGCGTCCGTGAGTGACCTCACCGCGCCGCTTGGTCTCTCCCAGCCGACCGTCAGTCATCACCTTCGGATCCTCACCGAGGCCGGCCTGCTCGAGCGCGAGAAGCGGGGCGTCTGGGCGTACTACCGCCTGGTGCCGTCCGCGATCGCGACGATCGCCGACCTGTTGACTCCGCCGCGCAAGCGGGCGACGAAGAAGGCCCGCTGAGCGCACCCTCGAAGGCCGACCCCGGGTCCTGTTCCCGCCGCCTTACGGGCCCGACATTCACACGATGATCGGCGGCGGCAAGTAGTTGCCCGTCACGGGCGGGGCTCGGGTCGCGTGACAAGGTCATCAACCGAACCGCCAGCGGGCCGCCTCGAGGTAATCGTCGTGGGCTTCTTCCGACTGCCGCATGCTCGGATAACGATCACCGCGGTACCTTCGCTGCAGCAGTGTGACCCTGTGTGCACAGGTCGGACGCGCCTGAAACGGGTCCGGTAGGCAACCCGGGCCGAGCGCGGGTAGGCGGCGGGTGTCGAACCGGATCGTCACGAGGGCGCGAAGGAGGATCGTCATGGCAGCGACCCGGCAGATCCTGTTCATCCAGGGCGGCGGCGCGGGCGCGCACGACGAATGGGACGACAAGCTGTTCGACAGCCTGAGGCGGGAACTCGGGGACGGGTACGAGGTCCGCTACCCGCGCATGCCCGACGAGGACGACCCGAGCTACGCCAGGTGGAGCGCGGCCATCCGGCGTGAGATGAAGGCCTTGGACGACGGCGCGGTCGTCGCCGGCCATTCGGTGGGCGGGACGATCCTCATCAACGCGCTCGCCGAGCGACCACCGGAGCCGGAGCTCAGGGCGATCGTGCTGATCGCCGCTCCGTTCGTCGGCGCGGGCGGCTGGCCCGGCGACGAGTTCGAGCTGCCGCATGACCTCGGCGCGAGGCTGCCACAAGGTGTGCCGGTGCACGTGTTCCATGGACTCGAGGACGAGACCGCTCCACCGTCGCATGCTGACCTGTACGCCCGCGCCATCCCGCAGGCACAGCTGCACCGGCTGCCCGGGCGCGATCACCAGCTGGACAACGACCTGAGCGAGGTGGCGAAGACGATTGGTCCTGACTGCCTCGGACCCGTCACCCAGGCATAGCGAAGAGCCCGGGAGCCCTTCTGATCGACAGCCAGGGCTTCGGCGCTCGGGTTTCTTCACCGGCGAGAGACGGCCGTGACGCTGTGCCGGCCAGGGGATGCTCCGGCCGGCACAGCGCCACCGATCAGCCTTGGCGCGTCGTAAATATCGCGGCGGCGCCGGCCGGCAGGCGGTAGGCGTAGGTCGTGTCTCCCCACGGCACATCGAACGCGGCGACCGAGCGGCCCGAGTTGTACACGACGAGAAGCTGTGTGCCGTCGGGCAGCACGGCCGTCTTGCGCTGCACGTCGATGTCCGAGCCTGCCGCCACGCTCGTCAGACCGGCGGGCCCGAGCACGTTCAGCTCGTGGATCGACCACCAGTTGCCGGCATCGCCCTGGTTCACCACCCGGATGTAGCGGCCGGTGACCTGCGGAATGAGAATCTTGGCCACCGGGCTGCCCGGTCCGGTCGCGATCGGCTGGCCCCAGTTCGTGCCGTCGTTGGACACAAAGAGCTCGTACCCCCGCGGGGAGTCGCCGCTGCTTCCGGTCGTGTCCAGAACGACCTGGTTGAACGTCTGCTGCGAGCCGAGGTCGACCTGGAACCAGTCACCGGACTCCATGCCGCGGCCGGTGCTCCACCGCGTGGCTGGGTCGCCGTCGATCGCACTGTCGGGTGGTTCGGTGGCATTGCTCGCCGACGCCGACACCGTCCACGCGTCGCGCGGCAACGGCACCGCGGACGTCGGCGGGGTGAGCGACGCGCCGGCGGGGAGCGTGTAGCCGAGCCACTGGTTGCCGACCCGCACCTGAGCCTGGTGCGCCAGCATTCCAGCGTCGTAGCTGATCAGCGCTCGGGTCCCGTCCGGGTTCTCGAGCGGAACGTCAACCGTGCCGATTGCGGCTGGGTCCACGGTGCCATGCTGGGTGCCGGTCCAGGTGAACGTGGCTGCCGCCCCGCCTGCGAGGCGGTAGGCGAACCACTTGTTGCCCCACTGCACCTGGAACGTCTTTGGTCTGTTCGCGGAGTTGAACGCGATGAGCGCCGTGGAGCCATCGCGGTTGACGAAGGCGACGTCTTGCACGTCACCGGCGCCAAGTGAGTTGGACGCCACCCGGCGAGCGCCCGGGCGTACGAACTTGCTGGCGTGACCGAGCGCCCAGTAGTCGACGGTCTTGGTGTACGACCAGTGGCCGGCTGCGTCCTGCGCGACCGTCACCACGCCGCGGCAGGTCAGGCAGCCACCGTTGGTCGGTCCGTTGTTCTGGTCCAGCGCCATGTTCCAGCGGATGACACCCTTTGCCCAGTCACGGGTGCTGTTGATGACCAGGCCCAGCGCCGCGGCGAAGCCGGCCTGCTCGTCGCCCTCCCACGTGCCGCCCGAACACTCCGTGTGCCACGCCGGCTTGTTGGGGTAGTCGTTGTGCGACAAAGCCTGGGCCCGCACGTCACCGCCGTAGCAGTGCCACGCCGTGCCCGCCACGAACCCAGTCGCGGCCGGGTCGGCGTACATGGTCTCCGGGTAGCTGACGACATCCCAGTTGTGGTCGTAACCAAGGATCCCGGTATGCAGCTTGCGGTCGCGTAGTGCCGGACCGAGGTAGTTCTTGATCAGGTTGTTCTGCTGCTCGGCGCTGAGCGACATACCCGGATATCCGGAGGGCACGTAGAGCGGCTCGTTCTGCGGGGTGATGTAGCGGACCGGAATCCCCGCCTCCGCGTAGCCTTCGAGGAACTTCGTGAAGTAGTCGGCCAGCGGCTGGTAGGCGTCCGGCTTGAGCGTCCCGCCGATCATCGAGTCGCTGGTCTTCATCCAGCCCGGCGGGCTCCACGGCGACGCCATCACGGTCAGCGCCGGGTTGAGCTGACGGGCTTGCTTGAGCACCGGGATGATGTACGCCCGGTCGTGGTCGATGGAGAAATGGGCGAGCGTCGGATCGGCCTGGCCCGCTGGCATGTCGTCGTACGAGTAGTTTCCGTTCACCGCGAAGTCACTGGAGCCCATCGGCTGACGCAGGAAGCTCAAGCCGATGCCCTGGCGGCTGAACAGGTCGCGCATCACCGCGTCGCGCTGTGCGCTGTCGAGGCGGGTGCCGACGAGCCAGGCGGAGGAATCGGTGAACGACGCCCCGAAGCCGGTCATCTCCTGATACCGCCGCTGGCTGTCGACGGTGATTGTCGGTCCCTGCGGGGCCTGCCCGCCATGCCACGACACGTCGGACTGGCGCGACAGGTAGGTCTTGGTGCCGAGGTCAGTGAGAAATACCGAAACCCCCGCCGGCGCGCTTGCTGCGGCGGGCGCATCGGCCGGCCAAAGCACGAGTAGGGACAGTGCAGCGGCCAGCCCGACGCCGAGCCCTCTTCGTAACACCTCGTGATCCCTTCGTTGCCGGCCTCGGCGGCGCCCGAACGGAACGTTCCGGGCGCAGCGCGAGGATTCAGGACTTCATTCAAGTGTCGAATTATTTACACATTTAATTTATGGCACCGTCAAGGGCCCTGACTGAGCGCCGCGTGTCCGACGGCGAGCGCGACCCCGTCGGTGCAGGTCAGGGAGCCGGGTGGCGAAGGCTTAGCCGAATGGCCGCGTAAGGCGATGATGTGGGCGACTAGTCACCGACGTATCTCCCGCACATACTGCTGATAGAGCCGCCGCACGGGGTCCGGTGACACAGGCAGGCGCAGCGCTGGCGATCGCCGCCGGAGCGGATGCACCGTACGTCGTCGCCGGCGGATGAGATCGGAACGCCGCAGACCGGTCACCGTCGACTGATCGTCGGGTCCCGTCAGGCGCACCGGGATCGGTGCGGGCTACGCGGAGGTGGTCATGTACTCGGCGGCGAAGGTTCGCACCATTCTGGCGATCGGGGCTCTCGGCCTTGCGATGGTCGCCTGCCAGTCCTCGCACACCCCCACGCCCGGGCGGTCCGCCCCTGATGCGGCACGCTCAACCTGGTCCGCGCCCGGTGGGTCGGGTGGCGGACGGGTGGCATCGCCGTCCATATCGACCGCCCCGCGGCCTACGAAGGCCTCGCCCACGTCACCCGCGCCGGTACCGTCCGTGCCGGCGCCGACCAGGTCGGCCGGCCTGACCAGGTGGCAACTGGCCGGGCAGCGGATCATCTACTCCTACCCCGGGTTGACACCACCGGCGAGCCTGTTGAGGATCATCCGCGCCGGTGAGGCCGCCGGGGTGATCTTCTTCGGGGAGAACATCGCCAGCACCGCCCAGATCAGCTCGGTGATCGCCCAGTTGCGACGAGCCCAGGCGCAAAGCCCGGTACAGGTGCCGCTGCTGCTGATGGTCGACCAGGAGGGGGGCCTGATCCGGCGGCTGCCGGGGGCGCCCGCGCTGTCAGAGAAGCGGATCGGCCAGTCCGCCGATCCGGTGGCCGCGGCGGCCGCGGCGGGCACCGGAGCCGGCCGCACCCTCGCCGCAGTGGGCATGAACGTCAACCTCGCCCCGGTTCTCGACGTCTACTCCACTGCGGGCAACTTCATCGACCAGTACCAGCGCTCCTACAGCAGCGACCCCGGCACCGTCGCGACCCTGGGGCGGGCGTTCATCAGCGCCCAGCAGCGCACCGGCGTGGCCGCCACCGCCAAGCACTTCCCCGGACTGGGACGGGCGGCAACGGCCCAGAACACAGACACCCGGCCGATCACCCTGTCCCAGTCGCTGGCCACGTTGCGCGGCACCGACGAGCTCCCGTACTCGGCCGCCGTCGCCGTCGGCGTCGACCTCGTCATGGTGTCCTGGGCCATCTACCCGGCGCTGGACCCGAACCGCCCGGCCGGCCTGTCGCCGACAGTGGTCAGGCAGGAACTGCGCGGCCGCATCGGGTTCACCGGGGTGACCGTCACCGACGCCCTGGAAGCCGGTGCGCTGGCTCATTACGGCAGCACCGGCCAGCGCGCGGTCGCCGCCGCAACCGCCGGCATGGACCTCATCCTCTGCTCCGCCCGTGACGTCAGCCAGGGCGAAGCCGCCACCGCCGCCCTGGTCAACGCCCGGACCGGGGGCCAACTCGACGCCGCCGGCTTCACCGCCGCGGCGGATCGGATCGCCGACCTGCGGGCCCGTCTCCACTGACCGCCTATCGCGACCGCACCTGGACCCCCACGGTTGGCCGGGTCAGTCTGCCTAACCCGGCCTGCGGCACGAAGCGAGCGATCCGACAATGGGTACGGACGGTGCGAACCCCTCGCGCAGGCCGCGCCTGGTCGGCGGCAGATGCCAGGGGTACGGGGCTGCTCTTGCGGCCGCGAGGGGTGGAGTGGCACTCGGACTTGGTGAGCTTCCGCCCTAGGATCGTGATCATGGGGATCCTGCGGTACGCCGCGTTCAGTGCCGATCCGGCTGGCGGCAACCCGGCTGGTGTTGTGCTGGATGCCACCGGGCTCAGCGACACGGAGATGCAGCGGGTGGCGGCCGAGGTCGGATGACGCGGGTCGTGGAGTCCTTCCCGCGTTCGCCCGATCCGGCCCATGGTTTACGCACTGCCGTCTAACATCGGGTAAAGCCGACATCGCGGGCGCGACCTGCGGCACCCTCTCTCGCAACATTTCGGCGGTCCTACTGCCCGGCGGTCCGTCCGGCATGCCGACCATGACGAATCGGAAGGGCAGCGGCATGAGCTACATCACCGCTAAGGACGGCACCGAGATCTACTACAAGGACTGGGGTGCAGGCTCGGTTGTCACTTTCTCCCATGGCTGGCCGCTGAACGCCGACGCGTGGGACGGGCAGATGCTGTTCCTCGTGCAGAACGGTTTCCGGGTCGTCGCGCACGACCGCCGTGGTCACGGCCGGTCCAGCCAGGCCTCCGGCGGCAACGACATGGACGGCTACGCCGACGACCTCGCGGCGGTCATCGAGGCGCTCGACCTCACCGACGCCACGCTGATCGGGCACTCGACCGGCGGTGGTGAGGTCGCGCGCTACATCGGCCGCCACGGGACAGGTCGGGTCGCCAAAGCCGTTCTCATCTCCGCTGTGCCGCCGATCATGGTGCAGACGCCGGACAACCCCGAGGGTCTGCCGATCGCCGTCTTCGACGAGATGCGCGCCAACCTGATGAAGGACCGGTCGCAGTTCTACCAGGACCTGGCGCAGATGTTCTACGGCGCCAACCGGCAGGGGGCGACGGTCTCGAAGGGAATCCTCGACCAGTTCTGGCTGTGGAGCATGCAGGCCGGCCTGTGGAACGCGTACGAGAGCATCAAAGCCTTCTCCGAGACGGACTTCCGCGACGATCTCGCCAAGTTCGACATCCCCACCCTGGTGCTGCACGGCGAGGACGACCAGATCGTCCCGGTCAAGGACTCGGCGAGGAAGACCGCCCAGCTCATCGCGAACGCCAAGGACATCTACTACCCGGGCGCGCCGCACGGCATCACGTCCACTCTCCAGGACCAGGTCAACAAGGATCTGCTCGCGTTCCTGAGGAGTTGACCTCAGGCGACCTAGCCTTTGGGTTCCCGAGCTGGCCAGACCCGACCCCTGCCCCACCCCTGACCAGATCCCGCCCGGCGGGCTGATGGCGTGTGCTTACATGCGGGACATGCGGCGGGCGGCGGGGCGGCGGGGCGATGAGCCATGCCAGGCTGACTGTTGCGCGGAATGGGAACCTGATGTCCGCATTGTGCAAGGAGATGCCAGCATGCGAGTAGCCGTGGTCGGGGCCACCGGGCGGATCGGATCTCTGACCGTCGCCGCTCTGCAGCGCGACGGGCACGACGTCGTGCCCATAAGTCGGACTCACGGCGTGGACGTCGTCGCGGGCACCGGACTCGACGAAGCCCTGGCCGGGGTAGATGCGGTCATCGACACCACCAGCATCAACGCCGCGACCGACGCCGAGGCCGTCGGCTTCTTCACCACCGCCGCCGCCAACCTGCTCGCCGCCGAACAGCGCGCCGGGGTCGTCCACCATGTCGTGCTGTCCATCGCCCGGGTGCGCACGGTGCCCGGCAACCCCCACATGGCGGGCAAGCGCGCCCAGGAGGCCGCCGTCGAGGCCGGGCCGATCCCGTACACCATCGTCCCCGCGACGCAGTTCTACGACTTCCCGGCGATGGCCGCCGGGTGGGTCGAACACGACGGGGTCGCGCAGCTGCCGCCACTGTTGATGCAGCCAATCGCCCCCGCCGACGTCGCCGACATCCTTGCCCGGGTCGCCGTTGGCGCCCCGCAGGGCCGCCACCGCGACATCGCCGGACCCGAGCCGCAAGACCTGATCGACATGGCTCACCGCACGCTCGCTGTCCAAGGCAAGAGCATCCGGCTCGTGCCGACCTGGCATGGCGGTATCTTCGACGAGACCGCGGCCGGAGACGCCCTGCTGCCCGCGGCCGACGCCGAGATAGCCCCCACGACCTTCGATGAGTGGCTGGCGGCTCAACGTGAAGTCAGCGGGGGTTGAGGTGGCCACGATGGCGCCGTGACGTGGCGCAGCGGGTGCGTGGTTGCTGGTTGCCGGGGTTACGGAACGCGTAGGCGTCGCGCGCAAGGTCGCCCGGTTCTGCGGACCGTTCCCTGGCCACTCGGGACTCGATCGTTGCTGGCACCAGTGCCCCCGGCTGGATTCGAACCAGCGGCCTTCAGGTTCGGAACCTGATGCGCTCTCCGCTGCGCCACGGGGGCATGAGCGGCGCGAGATCGTCCCGCCGTCCGTACCCGGGGTGCGATTCGAACGCACACTGACCGCTCCCTGAAAACGGTGCCTCTGCCGTTGGGCTACCCGGGCCTGAACACGTGCGTGCCCTCGGCGCGATTCGAACGCGCACTGCGCGGCACCTCATGCCGCTGTCTCTCCCTTCCAGAGAGGGACGTGCTGCCACTTGCACCAGCACGCATGGGATCCGCACCGCGGACCGTGCCCCGACCAGGATTCGAACCTGGGCTCTCCGGTTTCGTAGACCGGCGCGCTCTCCGCTGCGCCACCGGGGCGGGCGACCGGCGCCCACCCCCCTCGGGGCGCCGGTCGGTTCAACCCTTCACGCAGACGACCTGCTTGAGGTGGGCGACCACCTCGACCAGGTCTTCCTGCTGCGCCATCACCTTGGTGATGTCCTTGTACGCGCCGGGGATCTCATCGACCACGCCGGCGTCCTTGCGGCACTCCACACCGGCCGTCTGCCGGGCCAGGTCCGCGGTGCTGTACGTCCGCTTCGCCTGCCCCCGCGACATCCGCCGCCCGGCGCCGTGCGACGCCGAGCAGTACGCGTCGAGGTTGCCCTTGCCGCGCACGATGTACGAGCCGGTGCCCATCGAGCCGGGGATGATGCCCAGGTCGCCCCGGCCGGCGCGGATGGCGCCCTTCCGGGTCACCAGCACGTCCACCCCGTCGTAGGTCTCCTCGGCCACGTAGTTGTGGTGACAACTGATCGGCTCACCGAACGAGACCTGCGGGAACTCGTCCCGCACCACCCCGCAGAGCAGGGCGAGCATGACGGCCCGGTTGCGGCGCGCGTACTCCTGCGCCCACCACAGGTCCCGGCGGTAGGCGTCCATCTCCGGGGTGCCGGCGAGGAACACCGCGAGGTCCCGGTCGGGCAGGTCGGTGTTGTGCGGCAGGCCGCGGGCGACCGACATGTGCCGCTCGGCCAGTTCCTTGCCGATGTTGCGCGACCCGGAGTGCAGCATCAGCCAGACCTGACCGTCGTCGGGGCCGCCCTGCTCGAGGCAGACCTCGATGAAGTGGTTGCCGCCGCCGAGGGTGCCGAGCTGCCGCTGGGCCCGGGTCTCCAGCTGCGCCACCTTCCGGTCGAGGGTGCCGAAGCGCCGCCAGAAGTCGTCCCAGCCGCCCTGTTCCAGGCCACGGATCCGGCGCGGGTCGACCGCGTCCTCGCGCTTGGCGAAGCCGACCGGGATGGCCGCCTCGATCGCGGCACGCAGCGGCGCGAGGTCGTCGGGCAGGTCGGCCGCGGTGAGCGAGGTGCGGACCGCCGACATGCCGCAGCCGATGTCGACGCCGACCGCCGCCGGCGAGACGGCCTGCCGCATGGCGATGACCGAGCCGACGGTGGCGCCCTTGCCGAAGTGCACGTCCGGCATGACGGCGACGCCCTGCACCCAGGACAGCGCACCGATGTTGCGCAGCTGCTTGGCCGCCTGCTCCTCGATGGTCCAGGGGTCGGTCCAGACCCGGACCGGCGCCCGGGTACCGGCCAGCGGGGTGAAACCCATCGTCGTCTCCTTGTTCGTGGGATGTTCGAGCGGTTGGCCGGATTCGAACCGGCGGTCTTCACCGTGGCGAGGTGACGCGCTGCCTGACTGCGCTACAACCGCGAGGTGGTCCCGGGGCCGGGACCGGGCGTAGGCCGTACGGGACTCGAACCCGTAGCCTCCCGGGTGAGAACCGGGTGAGCTGCCAATTGCTCCAACGGCCCGTGCGGGACGGCGGATCGCCGTCGCCGCGGAGTCCGGGACCGCGGAATCGAACCGCGTGTCTCTCGCGCCCAAGGCGAGCGGGTCAGCCAGCTCCCTCGTCCCGGATGCCGGCCGGGCGCGCGGGGCGCCGGCCGGGATCGTGCTCATGCCGTCCACTGTGGAGTTGAGAAGGAGCGACGTCGCCGGCGGAAAGCCGGGACGGGTGAGGCAGGGGCGGCAGGATTCGAACCTGCGACCGTCGGGTTTGGAATCCGGTGCTCTTCCGTTGAGCTACGCCCCTCGGGCGCCGGTGACGAAAAAGCCGCCCGGTCCCTGATTGCGGGGCGGGCGGCTGCGCGGGTGTCGCGCCGGCGCTAGACGCGCCACCACCCCGGTTGCCACCGCTGCCGTCGGCAGCTGCCCAGGCCGCGTTCGGCCAGCAGGGCACCGCCGCGCGGCGTGGGCCGCGGGGCCTGGGTGCGGTTCTGCTGCGACACGGTGTGCTCCCTGGGTGGAACCGGTTGACGTTGCCCGTTCACGGTAGGGGCAGCGGGGAGGGCACCGCAATGGATATTCGCGAGGACGTTTCGGCGGCCCCCGAACGGTGCCGGCCCTAGCCTTGTCGGCGGCACGGGAGAAAGGGGGGCTGGCATGGAGTTGCGGCGACGGGTGGCGGAGCGGTTTCGCGAGGTCAACGGGGTGCACCCGATGACGGCGGCGGACGACGCGTACGTCAGCGCGCAGTTCGTGGTGCTCGACGAGTTGTGCGCGGCGACCGGGCGGGACCCGGACGACGTACGCGGGTTGATGCTGGACCGGCGGCTGCCGCTGCCGGGCTATCTGCGCTCGGACGGCGCGGAGATGGTCCCGGCGGAGCTGTTCGCGCTGGCCGAGCGGGCCGGCGGGGTGGCGCGGCTGGTGGACTGGTTCGTCGGGTGCTGGGCCGACCCGGTGCGGGGCGCGGCCGAGTGGGACGCCTACCTGAGCGGGCAGTACGTCTGCCTGCGCACGGTCACGCCGGAGACCATCCGGCGCAAGGACGAGCTGACCGCGGCGATCGAGGCGGCGCCGGCCGCGCCGGACGCCGGGTCGGCGGCCTGGCTCGACCGGCTGCACGCGCTGGTCGACGATTTGGACGCGCTGGAGCCGGCGTTCACCGGGTACGACCGCCTCCGGTTCGGCGGCCCGACCTCGCGGGACACCTGTGTCGACGAGGTGCGGGCCCGGTATCCGCGACCGGTCAGCCCGGTCGAGGGCTGACCCGACGGGCGACGGCCAGCAGGTACTCCTTCCGATGCAGCGGGTCGTGGTCCCAGCGAGGGCGGGTCGGCACGGGTCCGCGTACCGGCCGGTAGTGGTCGAACTCGGATTCGAGGGTGCCCTCGCCCCGGGTGAGGGACGGCAGGCGCTGCTCCAGGGCGTGCACCCGGCCGGCCGGCACCTCCCCGTCGAGCAGGTACGACCCGCCGCGCAGGGTCGCCGTGCCGGGCACCGCGTCCAGGGTGGCCAGCACGGGCAGCACCGTGCCGAGCAGATCGGCCGGCAGGTCGAGGCGGAACCGGTGGAGCGGTTCGTGGACCCGGGTGCCGGCCTGGCCGAGCGCAGCCATCAGCACCAGCGGGGTGAGGTTGCGGAAGTCGCCGGCGGTGCTGGACATGCTCTTGTCGAACACCCCGTGGGCGTGACTCTGCCGGGCCCAGTAGCCGCCGTGGGTGAGGGTGACCACGCAGTCGACGACCTCCCAGCCGTGCAGGCCCTGGCGCAGGGTGTCCCGGACGGTCTCCTCGATGGCCTTGAGGAAGGCCAGCGGCATCGAGCCGAGCTCGATGCCCAACCGGAACTCGACGCCACTGTCGATCGGCGCCGGCTCGATCCTCAGCCCCACCGTGCCGAGGAACGGGTTCGGGTCCTTGCCGATCCACTCGACGGCGGCGCCGACGCCGACCGGCCGTTCCACGCAGACGGTGGTGGTCTCCCGGAAGGTGACCGGGACGCCGTACTCGTCGGCGAGGGTGGCCTGGATGACCTCCTTCTGCACCTCGCCGTAGAGCGACACGGCGATCTCCCGGCGCAGGTCGTCCTGGCGCAGGTTGATCAGCGGGTCCTGCTCGGCGAGCTGGGCGAGGGCGGCGTGCAGCGCCGGCCGGTCGACGGCCCGCACCGGTTCGACCACCGTCTCCAGGGTGGGCGGGGAGAAGTGGTGCCGCGCGCCGGGCCGGTCGGGTGGGGTGCCGAGGGGGTCGCCGACGCGGACGTCGGTGAGGCCGTGCAGGCGGGTGATCCGCCCGGCACCGACGGAGTCGCTCGGCCCGGCGTCCCCGCCGTCGAAGACGTCGATGGCGGTGACCTTGGCCTCGTGGTCGCCCCGGTAGCGGATCCGGTCGCGGACCCGCACGCTGCCGGCGTGGATCCGGGCGTACGCGATCTTCTCGCCGGCCGGGCCGCGTTCGACCTTGAAGACGGTGCCGGAGAGCGGGGCGTCGTCGTCCCCCTCGGCGGCCGGCAGCAGCTCGGTGATGGCGGTGATCAGGTCGTCCGCCCCGGCACCGGTGATGGCCGAGCCGGCGTGGACGGGGTGCACCCGGGCCCGGGCCGTCTGCGCGGCGAGCGCCGCCCGCAGCCGGGCGCCGGTCAGCGAGCGCTCGTCCTGGACGTACGCGGCGAGCAGCGTGTCGTCGTGCGCGGTGAGCAGGTCGACCAGGCGGGTGGCGTGGCCGGGGTCGTCGGGCAGGAAGGGGCGCCAGCGGGCGGCCGGGGTGCCGGCGGCCTCGACCCGGCCGAGGGCGATCACGTCGGGGCTGAGCCGGTCGGCGATCTGGCGCAGCACCCGGTCCGGGTCGGCGCCGACCCGGTCCACCTTGTTGACAAAGATCAGGGTGGGGATGCCGAGCCGCTGCAGGGTGCGGGCCAGCACGCGGGTCTGGGCCTGGACGCCCTCGACGGCGGAGACGACAAGCACGGCACCGTCGAGCACGCTCAGCGCCCGTTCCACCTCGGCGATGAAGTCGGGGTGGCCGGGGGTGTCGATCAGGTTGAGGGTGATCCCGGCGACGGCAAAGGAGACCACGGCGGAGCGGATGGTGATGCCACGCTGCCGCTCCAGCGCCATGGTGTCGGTACGGGTGCTGCCGTGGTCGACACTGCCGAGTTCGTCGATGACGCCGGCGCTGTGCAGCAGCCGTTCCGTCAGGCTCGTCTTACCGGCATCGACATGGGCGAGGATTCCGAGATTGAGGGTCTTCACGCAGCGTCATGTCCTTCAGGTAGGCGATCGTTCCCTTCTGCTGGGACATGGACGCAGCTCGCATCGTGGTGCTCCTCCACTCGTGGATGTCGTTGCTCGAATTGCAGCAACCGGCGGAAGCGCCGGCAACCGATTAACCCGGACGGGTGACGGATGGCTGCGGGGCAGGATGTTGCCGCGCGGCAGCGCCGGAACAGGGTGGTCCGGACCGGGCCGCGCCTCAGGCGCGTGCGGGTCACGGCGGTTCAGCCGCCGGACGGATACGGCGTCAGCGGCGCGGGAACGTGCCCCGCGCGGTGGCGGTCTGCCTGGGGCCGGTCGGGTTCGGGTCGGCGCACCGGCTCAGCCGATGGCCGGGTCAGACACCGGCAGGACGGGGCCTAGCCGGCGTGGGCGACCGGGCGGCGCTTCATCTCCTCCATGAAGGGGAACCGCGCGGTCAGCTCGGCGACGGTCGTCCCGGCCCGCCACGCCGCGGCCACCTGGGCGACCTGGAGCAGGTCGGTGGCGTCGCCCCGGGCCTGGACCTCGCCGGAGACCCGCAGGTCGATCATGAAGTAGCGGGCCTGGGAGCCGAGGCCGACGCAGACCACGCCCCGGGGGGAGGTCAGCTCCGCACAGGTGAAGCGGGCCCGCCCCTGCTCGGGGGCGGTCACCTGGCCGACGTCGAGCTGGTGCCGGGCCGCCGTGTCGCTGAGCGCGGGGGCGAGACCGCCCTGCTCGACCAGGTCCGGGTAGAGGCGCACACCCAGCGCCGTCGACACGTCGCTCATGACTGACTCCCACTTCCTCGTGACAGAGACCAGCAGCACGCAGGTTACGGGGATGTTTCCGGCGCGCATGGTCATCCTGTCCCTCGGCCGGCCGCACGGCAATAGGAACCGTCCATTCGGCCTCGTTCGGAGGACCTTTCCTGCCCCCTGGAAGCGCCGAACTGCGCCCGGGCCGCCGAGCTGCACCGGCGTACGATCCAGCGTCATGGCGCGGACCCGGTGTGACTTCTTCTCCGAGGCGCTCGGCCTGGGCACGTCGATGACCGTGCTGCTGCCCGAGCGGAGTTCGTCCGGGATCGGCATGGCGGCCGGCGCCGTCGCCGGCGACCCACCGGTGCTCTACCTGCTGCACGGGTTGACCGACGACGACACCGTCTGGACCCGGCGCACCTCGATCGAGCGGTACGTGGCGCCGCTGGGACTCGCGGTGGTGATGCCGCAGGTCCAGCGGAGCTTCTACACCGACGAGACGCACGGCAACCGGTACTGGAGCTTCCTCAGTGAGGAACTGCCCGAGGTCTGCAAGTCGTTCTTCCGCCTCTCCGACCGCCGCCAGGACACCTTCGTGGCCGGCCTGTCGATGGGCGGCTACGGGGCGATGAAGTGGGCGCTGCGCCACCCGGACCGGTTCGCGGCGGCCGCCAGCCTCTCCGGCGCACTCAACGCCGCCCACCGGCGGAACCACCCGACCAGCCCGATGGATCCGGCGGTCTGGCACACCGTCTGGGGCGACCGGGAGACGGCGGGCGCCGACGACGACACGGTGGCGCTGCTGGAACGCGGCGACGACCTGCCCGCGCTCTACGTCGCCTGCGGCACCGAGGACTTCCTGTACGAGGACAACACCCGCTTCGTCGCGGCCGCCCGCCGGCGCGGGGCGCCGCTGACCGTGGACTTCTCCCCCGGCGACCACGACTGGGCGTACTGGGACGCGAAGATCCAGAACGTGCTGGCCTGGCTGCCGCTGCGGCGTGACCGCTGATTTCTCCCTCCACGCTGCTCGGGTGACGGGCCGTCGGGTTGGGCCTCCGTCGGGCTTCGGACACCCGGGCGCGGGCCGGCGACCCTCAGACGCCGACGGTGCCGTCGACGGCCTCGCGGAGGAAGTCCGCGTGACCGTTGTGCCGGGCGTACTCGTGCATCATGTGCAGCATCACCAGGCGCAGCGAGACGTCCTCCGCCCAGCGCGCGTTCCACGCGGTGACGTCGAGGGACTCCGCGTCGCGCTCGATGCGGCGGGCGTGCTCCACCTCGCGCCGCCACGCCTCGAAGGCCGTCGCGACGTCGGCGGTCCCCGCGTCGTACGCCTGCTGGAAGTCACCGGTCTCCGACCAGACCAGCGGGATGTCCTCGCCGTTGATCACCCGGCGGAACCACTGCCGTTCCACCTCGGCCATGTGCCGGACCAGGCCGAGCAGCGACAGCGTCGACGGCGGGGAGGACTGCCGGCGAAGCTCCTCGTCGGACAGCCCGTCGCACTTGAGTTCCAGGGTGGCCCGGTGGAAGTCGAGGAAGGCCCGCAGCATTTCCCGCTCCCCGGCCACCAGCGGCGGCCCGATCCGTTCGGTCTCCACGTGGTCCTTCCTCGCCGGCCGCCCGGCCTGCTCGTGGTTGCTTGGCAGTGATCCCGGCCGAGCCTAGTCTCAGCCCATCGATCCACCTCCGAAGGGATCTTGATGAACCCCCACATCCGACGCTCCGCGCTGGTCGCCTCGGCGGTCAGCGCGGCGCTGGTCGCCGGCGGCACGACCGTCCAGGCCGCCGGCGATTCCTACGACCACACCGCCACCGCGACGGTCTTCGCCCCGAACCCGGTGCAACAGCTCGGCGACGAGTCGCTGACCGACCAGAAGGACGCGGACTACCCGGCGCTGGCCGGCGCGTACCGGTCGGTGCTGCTGACCAACCTGGACGGCTCCGGCACCCTCACCGGAAAGTACGTCGTGGTGAAGAGCGAGACCGGCTCGCCGGCCCGCGCGGTCGACGGGTCCTTCCCGGCCTGGCACCGGGACGCCGACCAGTTCGAGCAGGTCATGGGCTACCACTGGGTCAACACCGCCCAGGCGTACCTGCAGTCGTTGGGCTTCGGCAGCACGCTGCGCCCGGTCAACCAGCGGCAGATCGAGCTGCGGGTCAACCAGTACGGCGGGGACAACTCGTTCTTCCGCGAGGACAAGGCCAACATCACCGTCGGCAAGGGCGGGGTGGACGACGCCGAGGACGCCGAGGTGATCGTCCACGAGTACGGCCACTCGGTGCAGGACGGCCAGGTGCCCGGCTTCGGCACCACCCTGGAGTCCGGCGCGATCGGCGAGGCGTTCGGCGACTACCTGGCGGTCGCGGTGACCAGCTGGGCGACCGGGGTGCCGACGAAGACCCCGGAGGCCTGCGTGGCCGACTGGGACTCCGTCTCCTACACCCGCAGCGCCCCGCACTGCCTGCGCCGCCTGGACGGCACCAAGGTCTACCCGGGCGACCTGCGCGGCGAGGTGCACGCCGACGGCGAGATCTGGTCCCGCGCGCTCTGGGACATCCGCAGCGCGCTCGGCGACCGCAAGGCCACCACGCTGATCGTGGAGGCACAGTTCGCCTTCGCCAAGGACACCACGTTCCGGGACGCGGCGCTGGCCACCGTGGCCGCCGCGCAGCGGCTCTACGGCACCCAGGCCGCCGCCGCCACCCGGGCCGCGTTCGCCGCCCGCGGCATCCTCTGACCGCCGCCGGTGGGCGCCGCCGCCGGGCGGGGGCGGCGCTCACCGGAGCGAGGACCGGGCCACCGGGAAGTCGAAGTACGTGTCCGGGTACGGCTCGTCGGTGTAGCGGTAGTGCCACCACTCCCGGGGGTAGTTCTCGAACCCCTGCGCGGTCATCAGCCGCTTGAGCAGCTGCCGGTTGTCCCGCGCGGCGCCGGTGATCCGGCTGTCGGCGGTGTGCGCGCGCGGGTCGAAGCAGTCGAATCCGGTGCCCATGTCGACGGAGTTGTCGGGGAAGCGGTGCCCGGCCGCCGCGGTGCACGGGACCAGCGGCTGCCCCGGCAGGTAGGCCGGCTGGTCGGGGGTGGGCACCGGCACCAGCGTGAGGTCGAGGGTGCTGCCCCGGCTGTGTGCGGTCGGCGCCCCGATGTAGCCGTCGGCGAAGAGCCGGGTCTTGGGCTCGTCGGGGTAGAACTCCCCCTTCATCTGCTGCTCCCCCGGCAGCTTCGCCCAGGCGACGAAGTCGTCGACCGCCCGCTGTGGGCGGTAGCAGTCGTACACCTTGAGGCTGCGGTTCTGGGCGAGTGCGGCGGCCTGCACCCGGTGCAGCGCCTCCGCCGCCTTCCTGGTCAGCAGGCAGAGCGGTGCCGGATAGCCGGTGACCGGCCGGCCGACGAAGTTGTGCGCGGTGGCGTACCGGATCTCGGTGCGGATGCTCGGGTCGGCGGCGGCGAGGTCGACGAAGTCGGCCGGGGCGCGCGGTCCCGGCGGGGTGGCGGACGGCGCGGCCGACGTCGGGGCCGGCGGCGGGCGGGGCGCGGGCCGCTGGCAGGCGGCGGCGAGCGCCGTGGCCAGGACCGCCAGGACGGCTGCGGCTCGTCTCCCGCTCCCCACCCTGCCGTGTCTACCAGGCTCGCCCGGTCGCCGGGACGGCAACCGGTCAGCCGTCGAGCGCTGACCCGACCGGCCGGCCGCTCAGCCGTCCTCCGGACGTTTCGCGGCCGGCGGGCCCGCCGGCGGCGGCATGGCGGCGAGGGCGGTGGCGTGCCGGCGGCGGCGCGCCAACAGCACCGCTCCCCCGGCCACCAGCACGACACCGACCCCCACCGACGGGGCGGTGCCCGGCCAGCCGCCGCCGGCCCCGGAGGCGGTCCCGTGCAGCCCGGCGCCGCCGGCGAGCGCCGACGCCGCCACCGTCGGCGCCGGGCTGGCCGAGCTGAGCTCGCCGGGTCCCACCAGCCGGCCGACCGAGGCGTTCCGGGGCAGCCCGAAACCCCAGTCGAGCAGGGCGGCGCCCTGCTGCCAGCCGCGCTGGATGGGGATCTCCGCGCCGAGCAGGGTCACCACGAGCCGCCGTCCGCCCCGCTCGGCCGCGCCGACGTACGTGTGTCGGGCCAGGTCGGTGAAGCCGGTCTTGCCGCCCAGCGCGCCCGGGTAGTGGGTCAGCAGCTGGTTGTCGTTCTGGATCTGGAACGGCTTCTCATGCAGTGCCAGCTGGCCGGGGATCTCCGCCGTCCGGGTGGCGGTGTAGCGCCGGAAGGCCGGATCGGCGAAGCAGGCGCGGGCGATCAACGCCAGGTCGTACGCGCTGGTGAACTGGCCGGGCGCGTCCAGGCCGGACGGGGTGACGGCGTGGGTCTGCAGCGCGCCGAGCCGGCGGGCCTCCTCGTTCATCGCGCGTACGCCCCCGGCCTGCCCGTCCGGGCCGCCACCGAGCCGGGCCAGGGCGTTGGCCGCCTCGTTGCCGGACTTGAGCAGCAGGCCCAGCCAGATCGTCTCGATCCGGTACCGCCCGCCCTCGGCCAGCCCGACCGCCGAGCTGCCCGGCTCGATGGCCAGGTCCTCGGCGGTCACGGTCACCTCCTGGTGCGGGTTGAGCCTCGGCAGCATCGTCGCCGCCAGCAGCAGCTTCTGCACGCTGGCCGGGACCCCGTACTCGTGCGGCCCGCAGCCGCCGAGCACCGCGCCGCTGTCCAGGTCGGCAACCAGCCAGGAGGTCGCGGTGACGGCCGGCGGAGCGGGCGTCGCCGGTGGGACGACCAGCCCGTCGGTGGCCAGCGCCGCCCCGCCGACGGCCCGCGCCGCCGGGTCGGCCGGCGGCGGTGGCTGCGGCGGAGGGGTCGCCGGTGCGGGCACGTTGGGGCAGGGCGGCGGGCCGGCCGGCAGCCCGGTCCGGCCGCTCCGGGCGGTCGACGCGCCGGCCCGGGCCGCCGCCAGGGCGGGCGTCGGGAGGGCCAGCGCCGCCACAAGCAGGGCGGCGGCGAGCGCCGTGGGCAGGCCTCTCATGTCCCCGGAGGCTAACCAGGCCGACCCGATCGGGTCGCCTGCTCGGGCGTTCACGTCCGGTGGCCGGAGGCGATCGCTAGGCTGCCCGAGGCCGCCGGGATCACCCGGAGCCCGGCATCGGCGAACCGGCGGCGGCCGTCCACTCGGCGGCGGCCGGCAGCAGGTGCCGCACCGCCGGGGTGCACTCGGACAGGTCCCGCGCCCGCTCCTCGGCCCGCTGGTCCGCCTCGGTCAGCCGGCCACCGTGCTGGCGCAGATGCTCGTCCCAGGACGGCACCAGGTAGACCTCGGTGAACTCGTCCGGTGTCTCGCCGGCACGGAACAGCCCCCAGCGCATCGCCCCGGTACGCTGCCGCGCCCCCCGGACATGCTCCATCGCCTCCAGGAACTCGGACTCCTGCTGCGGCTGGATGGTGTAGGTGACGGTCACCAGCACCGGCCCGACCCGGGGATCGGGCTGCAGCGCCAGCGAGAGGGGCGGCCGGTAGGCGGTCGGGTCCTTGACCATTCCCCGCAGGTCGGGCAGCGGCCAGATCTGCGACGTCACCGCCCCGACGAGCATCAACGCGGCCGCCACCAGGAAGGCGCCGACCAGCCCGCCGACGTCGGCGACCACACCCCAGATCAGGGCGCCGACGGCCTGCCCCCCGCCCTGGACCACCTGGTAGACGGCGAGACCGCGGGCGCGTACCCAGCCGGGCAGGAAGAGCTGGATCTCCGCGTTGACGTTGGCGAGCACGGTCACCCAGGCCACCCCGGCCGGCAGCAGCGCGACCAGCACCACCGGGACGCTGCGGACCGAGGCCACGACGATCAGGGTCACCCCGTACATGGCCCCGGCCAGCAGCAGGAACCGGTTCGGGCTGATCAGGGTGCGGATCCGCGGCATCAGCAGGGCACCCAGGATGGCGCCCACCCCGAGCGCGGCCAGCAGCAGGCCGTACCCGCTGGAGTTCAGGCCGAGCCGGCGGCTCGCCACCAGCGGCAGCAGTGCCCACAGCGCGCTGGCCGGGATCACGAAGACCAGCGCGCGGCGCAGCAGCCGGCGCACGATCGGCGAGTGCCGCACGTAGCGGCCACCGGCGCGCAGCGCCGCGGTGAACCGCTCCGGCACCTCCACCGTGTTGGCGTCCCCAGGCCGCCACCGGACCAGCGCCAGCGCGAAGACCAGGAACGCCACCGCGTTGAAGCCGAACACCGGGGCCACGCCCACCTGCGAGATGAGCACACCGGCGGCGGCCGGACCGACGGCCCGGGCCACGTTGACGCTGATCGAGCCGAGCGCCGACGCCGCGCGCAGCTGCGCGCGTGGCACCAGCTCCGGGATCACCGCGGCCCACGCCGGCAGGGTGAGCGCCTGGCCCACGCCGAAGGCGAAGGTGAGGGTGAGCAGCAGCGCCGGCGGCATCCGGCCGGTCGCCGTGAGCACGGTCAGCCCCGCGGCCACCGCCACCAGGAACAGTTGGACGGCGATCAGCAGGTGCCGGCGGTCGAAGGTGTCCGCCAGCGCACCGGCCGGCAGGGCCAGCAGCAGCATCGGCAGCAGGCTGGCGGTCTGCACCAGGGCGACCAGGGTGGAGGCGTTGGCCTGGTGCACCAGCAGCCACTGGGCGCCGACCGTCTGCATCCAGGTGCCGATGTTCGCCGCGAGCAGGGCCAGCCACAGGCTGCGGTAGGTCGCCGTGCGCAGCGGCGACCACGCCGAGACCGAGGGCTCGGCGCCGGGGTCGACCGCGGTCACCATCGCCCGTCCGCGCGCAGCACCTGCTCTCCGGAGACGTAGAGCGCGTCGGGGGCCAGCCGGAGCAGTCGTACGACCTCGGCGGCGACCTGCTCGGGCAGGGCGTACACCTCGTCGAGGAACCGGTCGCCGACCCGCTCCTGCAGCCGGGTCGGCATCGGACCGGGATGCAGCTGCATCACCTTGATCCGGTTGCTGTGCTGCGCCTCGGCCAGGGACTCCACCAGGCTGTTGCCGTAGCTCTTGGTGGCCCGGTAGAGCGGGATGCCGGGGCGCGGCTTGGTCACCGCCAGCGCGCCGACGTAGACGACGTTGCCGAAGCCCTGCCGGTGCAGGTGGTGCAGCGCCTCCCGGAGCACGTACGTGGTGCCCAGCGCGTTGACCTCGACCACCCGGCGGATCCGCTCCGGGGACAGCTCGGCCAGGTCACCGCCGCCCCACATTGAGGCACAGTCGGCCACCCCGTCGATCCCGCCGTGGCGCTGCACCACCTCGGCGAAGGCGTCCCGGACCTCTGGATAGAGGGAGATGTCGCAGGCGATCCCGGTGCAGCCGAGGTCGTCGGCCGTCGCGGCCACCTCGCTCGCCACGTCGCCGAAGATCACCACCTGGTCCTCCGCCACGAGCCGGCGGGCGACCTCCTGACCGAGGCCGCTGGTTCCCCCTACCACGATGAACGTCCTGGCGCCCATGCCTCCCCCAACGTCGTGGCGCACGAGCGGTTCGCGGGTGCGTTGCGCCGCCTGGCTACCCGCTGACGTCGGCGCCACACCAGGGCGTCGGGACCGGGCCGAGCCGGGCCGGCGAGTTCCGCTCGTGCCGGGTGCGGGCAGAAGCTCCCCGGCCGGCCCCGCTGGACGTAGCGTCCAGACCGTGGACAGCGGTGGCCGGAGGGGGGGTGACGTGCCATGTCGGACGGGGCTGGCGGCCGACGCCGCCGTGGGCTCCGCTTCCCGGTCAGCCCGACCGGCGAGGGCCAGACCGTGACCCGGTTCGAGCTGCTGTTCGACCTGGTGTACGTCTTCGCGATCACCCGCGTCTCCGAGTACATGGCGCACGCCCACAGCGCGCCCGGGCTGGTCCAGGGCCTGCTGCTGCTCGCCTTGCTCTGGTGGACCTGGTCCGGGTACAGCTGGCTCGGCAACCAGGCGCGGGCGGACCAGGGCCTGCTGCGGGCGGCCATGTCGGTGGCGATGGCGGCCATCTTCGTCGTCGACCTGACCATCCCCGAGGCGTGGCACGACGCGCCGGGCGGCCTGTACGGCCCGCTGGTGCTCGTCTGCGCCTACCTCATCGTCCGGTGCGTACACCTGGTCGTCTACTCGGTGGCGGCGGCCGGCGACCCGGGCCTGCGCCACCAACTCGCGATCACCTGGGTCCCCACCGCGGCCGGTGCCGCCCTGCTACTGGTGGGGGTCCTGCTCGGCGGCTGGCGGCAGACGCTGTTCTTCGCCGCCGCACTGGCCGTCGACTGGGGCGTCGTCTACCTCACCTCCCGCCGCGGCAACTGGCGGATCCACAGCGCCACCCACTGGACCGAGCGGCACGGGCTGTTCGTCATCCTGGCGATCGGCGAGTCGATCCTCGCCCTCGGGGTCGGGGCCACCAACCAGCCGGTCAGCACCCCGATCCTGGTGGCGGCCGTGCTGGGCATCGCCGTCGCCATCGGCCTGTGGTGGCTCTACTTCGACCTCGTGTCGCCGGCCTACGAGCACCGGTTCCGGGAGGCGCAGGGCCAGGCCCGGACGATCCTCGCCGCCGAGGCGTACACCTACGGTCACTTCCCGATCGTGGCCGGCATCGTCCTCGCGGCGCTCGGCGTCGAGGGCGTGCTCGCGCACGCCGGCGAACACCGACCACTGGGCGTCTTCTACGCCGCCGCGCTGTGCGGCGGAACGGCGCTCTACCTGGCGGGGCACCTGGCCTTCGCCAACCGCATGCACTATGCGCTGCACGTCGGGCGGTTCGTCACCATGCTCGCGCTGCTGGCCTGGCTGCCGGCCGCCGCGGTGCTGCCACCGCTGGTCGGGCTCACCGGCCTGGCGCTCATCCTCGCCGCGCTGATCGTCGTGGAGACCATCCGGTACGCCGACATCCGGCCGTCCCTGCGGGGCGAATGAGCCGCGCGCGGCGCGGCGCCACCGCCCGGATCACCGGGCGGGGTCCCGGTGCTCGCCGAGCGGACCGACCGTCCAGCCCTGACGGTGGCACTCGGACAGCAGCCGTGGCAGGGCGGCCAGCGCGGCCCGCCAGGCACCCGGGACGGCGGTGCACGAGGAGTCGTGCAGCAGGATGGTGCCCCCGCCGGAGAGGCCGGCCCGGACCGTCCCGTACACCGTGTCGCCGGTGGCCGACCGGGTCCAGTCCCGACCCCAGCAGCTCCACAGCACCGGCTCCAGCCGCAGCCGGCGCGCCGCCACCAGCGTCGCCCCGGTGAGCACGCCGTACGGCGGACGCAGGAAGCGGGGCGTCCGCCCGGTCACCTCGGTGATCACGGCCGTGGCCCGGCCGAGGTCGCGTACGGTCGCCACCGGCCCGCGCAGCAGCAGGTTGCGGTGCTCCCAACCGTGCACCGCCACCTCGTGACCGGCGTCGGCGAGCCGGCGGCCGAGGTCGGGTGAGCGGCGCAGCATCGCGCCGAGCAGGAAGAAGGTGGCCCGCACCCGGTGGGCGGCGAGCACCTCCAGGAACCGTGGCGTGGACTCCGGGTCGGGCCCATCATCGAAGGTGAGGGCGACCCGGTCCGGCCGGCCGAGGCCGTGCAGGCCGGGCAGGAACCGCGCCCGGACCGCCGGCACCGCGGTCAGGGCCGGCGCCAGGTGCAGCAGCGGAAGCGCCAGCCCGCCCAGGGCCCAGCGGGAGCCACGGTTCACCGGAGTCCGCCGGTGGACTGGAGCAGCGCGGCGACCACGGCCACCGCGTCGCCGACCGAGTCGACCAGGGCTCGGCGGTTGCGTTCGTCCACGCCGGCGCTGCCGGCCCGGCTCGCCGCCTCCGCGACGAGGTGTGCCGGATCGGCCCGCTCGCCGCCCGCATCCACGGTGTGCGGCGTCCGGCCGTCCACCCGGCGGGGGCGATCGCCCGGGCGGCCGTCGCCGACCAGCGCGGCCAGCACCGAGCCCAACTGGTCGGGCCCGGACACCCATCGGGTGAGGCCGGACCGGGCGAGGATCGAGGCGTTCGCCCGGCCGTGCCCGGGCAGCGGCCGGTAGGTCACCACCGGCACGCCGCAGGCGAGCGCCTCCTGGCAGGTCAGGCCGCCGGCGTTCTCGACCACCACGTCCACCGCGCGCATCAGCGTCGGCATGTCGTCCACCCAGCCGAACACGTGCTCGTGGTGGGCCCGCAGCCGCTGGTGGAGCTCCGCGTTGCGCCCGCACACCACGACCGGGCGGACGCAGCCGGTCGCCCGGATCTCCGCGACCGTCCGCTCGACGTCGCCGGTGCCCCAGGCGCCCGCCACGATCAGCGCCAGCCGGTCGTCCGGGGGCAGGCCGAAGCGCCGCCGGGCGCGCCGGCGGTCGGTGGCGGCCGGGACGGCGAAGGCCCGGGAGACCAGCGGCTGCACCACGGTGACGTCGATGCCGTCGGCCGGTTCCGTCTCGGCGTGCCGGATCGCGCAGTAGACGTCCACGCCCGGGGAGAGCCAGGTGGGGTGGACGACGAAATCGGTCACGTAGGTGATGACCGGGACGGCCAGCCGTCCCTGCCGGCGCAGCGGTCCGAGGAGCTGGTTGGCGAACGGGTAGGTGGTCACCACCGCCCGGGTGTCCGGGGGGATCGACCGGCGCATCCGGCGCCGAACCGGCCGGAGCAGCATACGGAGTACCGATACGGACAACCGGGACCGGCGGGTCAGCACGAAGAGCAGCTCGTAGCCCCACGGCAGCCACCGCAGGACGCCCCGGTACGCCTCCCTTATCGCCCGGTGCGCCGGGCGCGGCAGTATTTCCAGCAGGTTCATCCGGTCCACCAGGAAGCCCCGGCCGCGCAGCCGCCGCGCCAGCTCGGCGGCGGCCGCGTCGTGGCCGGCGCCGATGTCCGCGGAGACGACCAGAATGCGTCCCGGGCACTCCATGCCGCGGCGCTTACCCGAGGTCACGGCATCCACGCTTGGCCGGTTCCGCCCTCAGACGGCGTGTCGACGCACCAGCCCGCGCAGCGCCACGTAGCCGGGCAGCACCGGCAGCCAGAAGGTGGCCAGCCGGTAGACCAGCACGCCGGCGACCGCGGTCTCCGGCCGCACGCCGTAGAGCAGCAGGCCGGAGACCAGGGCCGCCTCGGTGGCGCCCAGGCCGCCGGGGGTCGGCGCCGCCGTCGACAACCCCTCCCCCACTATGCAGACCAGCACCACCGGCGCGATCAGCGCCGGGTCGGCCGGCAGGCCGACGCCGAGCAGGGCCAGCCAGAACGCCGCGGCGTAGGCGAGGGTGAGCGCCACGCTCACCGCCAGCAGCGGGACGATCCGACCGCTGCGGGCGAGCGCACGCAGCGCCTCCACCGCCTGCCGCCGGGCCGCGCGCACCCGGGTCCGCCACCGGGGTACGGCGAACACCACGGCGGCCAGCAGCAGCACCGCCAGCACGGTCAGCAGCACGGCCAGCCCGCGCCCGGTCGCGGCGCTCGCCAGATGGCGGCGGGTGCCCCGGGCGAACGGCAGCAGGACGGGCAGCAGCAGCGCGACGCCGAGCACGCCGGCGACCCGGTCCACGGCGACCGCGGTGGCCGCGGCCGGCACCGTCAGCCCCTGCTGGCGCAGATAGCGGACGGTCAGCGCCGCACCGCCGAGCGCGCCCGGGGCGAGCGGGTTGACGAAGGACGCGGCGAACTGGACCGCGAGGGTCCGGCCCGGCGGCAGCCGGCTGGCGGCGGCGAGCCGCAGCGCCTCGGCGCTGAGCAGGTAGGTGGCGGCCGAGGCGAGCAGCGCACCGGTCACCGCGAGGGGGTTGGCATGCAGGACCGCGTGCAGCGCGGCCCGTACCGCGCCGATCTGCGGCAGCAGGAAGTGCACCAACAGGCCGAGCATGACCAGGAGGAACACGTCCCGCCGGGTGATCCGGACGACGCGGGCGAGATGGTCGGACCGGCCGGGGCAGCGCCGGGCGATCTCGTCCCGCAGGTCGTCGAGGAGGCCGGGCCGGCTGTCGGCGAGCGCCCGGCCGGCGCGGGACAGCAGGGCCGGTTGCAGCCAGGGCAGGGTGTCGGCCACCGGGCCGGTGCCGAGCTGCCCGGTCGCGGCGTCGACCGCCGCCGGCACACCGGCCAACGCGGCCAGCGTGACCAGCAGTTCCACCAGGTCGCGGGCCCGCTGGTCGGCGGTGGCCTCGTCGGTGCCGTGGCTGAGGCCGACCAGCCAGGCCGTAGCACCGGCGACCAGCAGGTTGGCCGCCCGCAGGTCCCGGTGGGCCAGGCCGGCCCGGTGCAGCCGGGCCACCTGCCGGCAGACGTCGTCGAGCGTGTCCCGGTCCAGTTCGGCCGGGTCGAGCGCGTCGAGCGGCCGGCCCGGCGCGAATTCCTGCACCAGCAGGGCGTCCCCGCCGGGGTCGGTGGCGGTGGTGACCAGCCGGGGCGTACGCACGCCGGCCCGCTCGGCGCGCATCAGCAGGTACGCCTCGTGCGTGCACTTCTGCTTCGCGGTCAGGTACGGTGGCTCGTCGGCGATGCCCCGGTAGCGCAGCCGGCGGTAGAGCGTGTAGAGCCAGTCCGCGTCCCGCTGGCTGCCGCCGGTGACCTTGACGAAGCGGCGCCGCCCGCCGGTGGTGGTGACCTGCCAGGGGCGGGAACCCCGGGCGTCCCCGGCGACCGGGGTCAGCTCGGCCGCCTCGATGCCAAGGCCGAGGAGAACCTGCCGCAGCCGCCCCGCCGTGCCGCGGGGGCCCACGTCTCCGACGGCCACCCGGGTGAGGCTGGCGGCGAACCAGCCGGCCAGGAAGCCGCCCAGCACGTCGACGGGCAGGTGCGCGCCGACGTAGAGCCGGGCCGTCGCGACGAGGGCCACCGCCAGCCACAGCAGCCCGCGCAGCCGGCGGGGCACGGCCGGGGCGAGCACCACCGCCAGCGCGGTGGCCACCGCCACGTGGCCGGAGGGGTAGCCGAAACGCCCGCCGACGGCCTCGTGGAACCGGACGTCGGCCAGGAAGCCGGCCGGGCGGGCCCGGGCGACCAGCAGCTTGGCGAGCGCGGCCGCCCAGTAGGCCAGGTTGCCCGCGATCAGCAGGTCGCGGGCCAGCCGCCACTGCCGGGCGGCCACCGCGCCGACCGCCGCGACCAGGATCGCCGGGTACGCGCCGAGCTGCATCACCAGCAGCAGCACCGGACCGACCGGTCCGGGCAGCTGGTTGACCAGCACGAAGAGGTCCCGCTCCCAGCGGCCCGGCGGCCGGTGTCGGGCCCAGGAGCTGACCAGCGTGAACAGCGCGCCGGAGACGACCAGGCCGAGGACCAGCGCCGGGGACGGACGGTGGCTCCGAGGCATCGCCGGAGTCAGCGTACGGTCGGCGGACGAGCGACCCTGGGACGCGCGGCCGCGCCCGTCGTCCCGGCGGCCGCCCCGCTGTCCCGCATGGGTCGACCATAGGGCGGCCGGGCGCCGTCCCGGGCGGCAACGCGGGCGATCCGCCCGGCCGGTCGACCCGGCGGGTCAGGCGCGGCGGCGGCCGGACCGGCGGGACCGGCGGCGGGCGGCGAGTGCCGCGACGAGACCCCCGACGGTCAGCGCGAGGAGGCCGGAGACGGGCACGATGACGCTCCAGTCGCCGTCGGCCATCCGCCGCAGGGCGGTCCCGGCCGGCCCCCGCCATTCCGGCGGCGAGGCCGGCGTGGGGGCGGTCGGGGAACCGCTCGGGGCGGCCTCCGCCGCCAGCTCGCCGGGCTCGACCAACCGGCCCACCGAGGCGTCCCGCGGCAGGGCGAACCCCCAGTCGAGCAGCTGGGCACCCTGCTGCCAGCCGCGTACCGGACGGGCCTCGGCGCCGAGCAGGGTGACCACCAGGCGGCGGCCGCCGCGCTGGGCGGCGCCGACGTAGCTGTGCCGGGCCAGCTCCGTGAAGCCGGTCTTGCCGCCGAGGGCGCCGGGGTAGCGGTAGATGAGCTGGTTCTCGTTCTGGATCTGGAAGCCGCCCTTCTTCAGGGCCGGCTGGGCGGGGATCTGGGTCCGCTCGGTCAGCGTGTAGCGGCGGAACAGCGGGTTGGCGAAGCAGGCCCGGCCGATCAGCGCGAGGTCGTACGCGCTGGTGAACTGCCCCTTGCCGTCCAGCCCCGACGGGGTGACGGCATGGGTCTGCCGGGCGCCGAGGCGCTGGGCCTCCTCGTTCATCGCGCGGACCCCGCCGGCCACGCCGTCGGCCCCGCCGCCGAGCCGGGCCAGCAGGTTGGCCGCCTCGTTGCCGGAGTTGAGCAGCAACCCCAGCCAGACCGTCTCGACGGTGTACCTGCCGCCGACGAGCAGGCCGACGGCCGAGCTGCCCCGGGCGATGTTCAGGTCGCCCCGGGTGACCGTGACCACCTGCTTCGGGTCGAGCCGGGGCAGCATGGTGGCCGCCAGCAGCAGCTTCTGGGTGCTGGCCGGGGTGCCGTACTCGTGCGGGCCGCAGGCCCCCAGCACGGCGCCGGTGTCGAGGTCGGCGACCAGCCAGGACGTCGCGGTGACGGCGGGCGGGGCGGGCGCGCCGTCGGGCGTGACCAGCCCGGGGGTGTCGAGGCGCGCGCCGCCGACGACGCGGTCCGCCGGCACGGCCTTCGGCGGCACGGGCCGGGGCGGCCGGGAGACCTTCGGGGCGGGCGCCCGGGGACAGGGCACCGGGGCGGGGGCGGCGTGCCGGGCGGGCGCGGGCGGCGCGGCGTGCGCGGCCGGGACGGCCGTGCCGGTGCCCAGGAGGACGCCGGCGGTGGCGGCGGCCAGGACCCGAGCTCTCATGACCAGGGAGACTAACCGGCAAGATCGTGGCCCGGTGGCACCGGTCACGTCCGCTACGGCAGGTCGACGAGGCGACCGCGCAAGGTGACCGGCCGGACAGGCCGAGGACGGTCAGCGGGGCGCCAGGCCCACCGGTCACCGGTCGGTTCCGCCGACCCGGCGCAGCCACCGGCGCTGCCAGGGCGTCTCCACGGCGCGGGGGTGGTGGTGCGCGCGCACCCAGGCGACCGCCTGTTCCGGACTCATCCCGTCGAGGACGGCGAGCGCGGCCAGTGCGGTGCCGGTCCGGCCGACGCCGCCCCGGCAGGAGACCTCCACCCGCTGGCCGGCGTACGCCCGCCGCCACGCCTCCCGCAGGGCGTCCAGCGCGTCCACCGGATCGCGCGGCAGCCAGAAGTCGGGCCAGCGGATCCGCCGGTGCGGCCAGGCCGGTGCCGGCCCGGGCGCCAGCAGCAGGGCGAAGTCGGCGGGTCCGGGCGGCGGCGCGCCGAGGCGCCGACCGCGGACGGCGGCCCCGCCGGGCAGCACCACAAGTCCCTGCCGCTCGGTCCACACCTCGCCCGCGCTCACCCGGCCATTGTGCGGTGCCGGGCCAGGGAGAGCAGCCGGCATTCCACGGTGAGGTTGCCGGCGCCGTGCCCCTGCGGCGAGGCGCTACCGACCCGTTCGGGCGGTCCCCGCCGAGACGTCGTGGAGCAGCTCCTCGATCCGGTCGACACCGGCCCGCAGCGACATCTCCCGCAGGTAGGCGTCCCGCCCCCGCTGACCCATGTCCACCCGGGCCGCGGGCGGGATCGCCGAGGCCAACCAGAACCGGTCCGCCAGTGCGGCCCAGTCCTCCGGCGGGCAGGACAGCCCCGCCCGGGCCCGCTCCACGAGCTCCACCGTGTCCCCGCCGGCCGAGGCGACCACCGGGGTGGCGCAGGAGAGCGCGGCCTGGAGCTTCCCGGGCACCATGCCGCGCAGCTCCGGCAGGTCCCGCAGCATCACCAACTGGTAGTCGGCCGCCGCGTAGAGCTCTGGCATGTCCAGCGGCGAGCGCCGCTCCACGAACCGGACGTTTCCCGCCTTGAGATCGGCCGCGAGCCCCCGCACCCGCCGCTCCTCCGCTCCCGAGCCGACCAGGACCAGGTCCATCCGGTCCTCCACCGCGGCCGCCGCCCGCACCGCGGTCTCCAGGCCCTGGCGTACGCCGATCGTGCCGGCGTGCATCACCACGCACCGGCCGTCCCGGCGGATCAGCCGGCGGGCGGCCTGGCTCGGCTCGGTCGGCCGGAAGATGCGCTCGTCGGTCCAGTTCAGCACCACCCGCACCCGATCCGGGTCGGCCCCGCCGGACACCACCAGGTCGCGCATCGACGGCGCGGTGACGGCGACCGCCCCGGCCTCCTGGTAGATGCGGCGCATGGTGGCGTCCAGCCGGCCCGACCACCGGCGGGTCTCACCCGCCCGGGCCGGCTCCTCCTCCGGCCAGACGTCCTGCACGTGCAGCACGGTCGGCACCCTGCCGAGCAGCCGCAGCAGGCCGGCGGCGGCGAAGGTGACCGCCGGGAGTTGGAAGACGTAGAGGGCGTCGACATCGCTGAGGTAGCGCCGGCCGGTCAGGGCCACGCTGCCCGCGAAGGAGAGCCAGCTGGCCATCCGTGCCTTGGCGGAGCCATCGCCGGCGGCGTACCGGGGCACCCGGCGGACGGTCAGCCGCTCGCTGTGCGTCTGGTGCCGCCAGCGTTGCCGCCAGCCCGGATAGACGTGCCCGCCCGGGTAGTCCGGAAAGCCGGTCAGCACCCGCACCTCGTGGCCCCGGGTGGCCAACTCCTCGGCCAGGCTGCCCGGGATGAAGGCCGGCTCCGGCGGGAAGTGGTAGGAGAGAATCCCGATCTTCATGGCCGGGCTCCCGGCGCGGCTTCGGGACACCCGGCCGCCGGCACCCCGTACGATGCCCCCATCCCCTCCGCGTCCAGCCGTGCCGGCCGGACGACGCCCGCCGTCGCGGCGAGCCGTCCCGCGACCGTGCCGACTGGAGGGGTGCAGATGGTCGACGAGATGCTCTTCGTCTGCCACGCCAACATGTGCCGGTCCCCGATGGCGGAGTACATCGCGCGCCGGCTCCTCGCCGCGCATCCGGTCACCGTGGCCAGTGCCGGCACCGACGCGCTCGACGGCGCGCCCATGCACCCGTACGCGGTCGACGTGGCCGCCGGGACCGGCGCGGACCCGGCGGCCTTCCGCACCCGCCGGCTGCGTGCCGAGCACCTGGCCAGCGCCACGCTGGTGCTGACCGCGACCCGGCGGCAGCGCTCGGTCTGCACGTCGCTGGCCCCGGCCGCGCTGCACCGGACGTTCACGATCCGCCAGTTCGCCCGGTTGGCCGCCGCGACCGAGGCCCACGCGGCGCGCGACGGATCCCCGCTGCGCGCCGCGGTGGCGGCGGCTGCCCTCGCCCGGGGGCGGCTGCAACCAGCCGCCCCCGACGCGGACGACCTGCGCGACCCGGTCGGCGGCTCGCCGGCCGACTTCCGGCGCTGCGCCGAAGAGATCGAACGGTCGATCCGACCCGTGCTGGCACTCATCGCGACAGCCGGCTGAATTCCTGGGTACGGTCGCGACCGGCCGCGGCGCGTCGACCGCGACGGGCGACAGCGGCGCGGTCGCTGGGCACCGAGGGTCCGTCCACCGGCACGGCTACCTTGTACGCCTCGTACTGGTAGGCGTCCGCCTTGGCCACCTTCGCCCAGTTGAGCACGCAACCGAGCATGCGCACCGAGACCGAGTGCAGCGCGCGGGCCGCGGCGGCCACCTGGCTGCGCGAGGTACGCCCCTGCTGGGTGACCAGCAGCGCGCCGTCGGCCTGCACCGCCACCACCACACCGTCGGTGACGGCGAGCAGCGGCGCGGTGTCGATGATCACGATGTCGGCCGACTCGCGCAGGGCGACCAGCAGGTCCGCCATCGCCTTGGAGCCGAGCAGTTCGCTCGGGTTGGGCGGGGTGGCACCGCTGGGGAGCACGAGCAGCGACTTGTCGCCCCACCGCTGCACCACGTCGCCGACCTCGATGTCGCCCACCAGCACATCGGTGAGGCCCAACCCACCGTCGAGACCGAGGTAGTCGGCGATCTTGGGTCGGCGCAGGTCGGCGTCGATGAGCAGCACCCGCCAGCCCGCCTCGGCCAGCGCGATCGCCGTGTTGCAGGCCAGGGTGGTCTTCCCCTCGCCCTGCAGGGCGCTGGTGATCGCGATGACCCGGGCGGGCTCGTGCACGTCCACGAAGCGCAGGTTGGTCCGCAGCTTGCGGACCGCTTCGGCGCGCAGTGAGTTGGCCGCCTCGCCTACGATCAGCGGAGCCGCCTTGGCGCTGGACTCGAACGGGACCTCGGCCAGCAGCGGGCTACCGGTCACCCGCTGGAGCGCGGCGGCGTCCCGCATCCGGACGTCCGCCACGCCGCGCAGCACGGCCAGCAGCATCCCGAGCAGCAAGCCCAGCAGTCCACCGATGACCAGGTAGCGCACCGGCTGCGGGGACACCGGGCTGGAGCTCACCCGGGGACCGCTGACCACCTCGACCTTGACCGGCGGCGCCGTGCCGTCCGGCGGCGTCTCCACCCGCTGCACCAGCTCGACGAACTCGGCGGAGAGCGTCTCGGTCGTCTTCAGCGCCCGCGTCTGATCGGTGTCGGTGAAGGTGGCGTTCAGCAGCACGGTGCCGGTTTCGGCAGTGGTGCTGATCCGGCGCCGCACCTGGTCGGCGGTGAGACCGAGCGGACTCTCGGCCACGACGCTCTGGGCCAGCCGATCGCTGGTGATCAGGTCGGCATAGGACTTCACCCGCTGCTGGAGGAACAGGCTGCCCTGGTAGGCGTCGGTAACTCCCTGGCTGGGCGTGGTGACGAAGAAGGTCACCGAGCCCTGGTACTTCTCCGGCGTACGGACTGTGACCACGGCGGCGGCACCCAGGGCGACCAGCACGGTGATCAGCACGATCCACCAGTGGCGTCGGACCAGGCGCAGGTAGCTGAGAACGTCCATCACGTTCCCCCTCGCGACACGCCGATCAGCCGATAGAACTGCACGAAAGCCCCCTAAACCGCCCAGTTAACGTCCGAGTGTCCGAAATGCCTATACAACACGATAGATGCCTAGGCGAATGTAAACGAGTAGAAGCGCCCATAGGGTCTAAATCCTTACATTCCCGGATCCGACGCAGAGGCAACCATGGATCGCGAAGCCACCGCCGCCGAGGACGCTGCCGGGCGGCCCGCACCTGGGCCACCCATCGCCGTCACCCTGTCTGTCTTAACGGCCGCCGCCCGCTGACCGTCGCGCTCGCCTGCACCGCGCTGTTCGCGGCACACCGCGCGGGACTCACCAGGCCGCGCCTCCGGATGCACGGGCTGCCTGAGTCGAACGGCGGCGGGGTGCCCGGCCGGATAGGGTTGGACGCGGTGTGCCGGGAAGTCTGGTCGGCGATCCCTTCGCCGACGCCTGACCCCGAGGTGGACACCGCATGACCGACCGCACCCCGCACACCGGGCCGCCCCGCCGGTCCGACCGTCTCCTGTCCCGCCGATCGTGGCCGGAGGCGCGCTTCCTGGCCGAGGTGCTGCGCACCGAGACGGTCGGGGGCGGGCTGCTGCTGCTCGGCGCGGTGGTCGCGCTCCTCTGGGCGAACTCGCCCTGGCGGTCCGCGTACGCCCGGCTCGGTGACTGGGTGCCGTGGCCCGGCGGCCACGGCCTGCACCTGGATCTCAGCCTGGCCGCCTGGGCGGCCGACGGCCTGCTGGCCATCTTCTTCTTCGTGGTGGGCCTGGAGCTGAAGCGGGAGTTCGTCGCCGGGGACCTGCGGGACCCGCGCCGGGCGGCGCTGCCGGTGGTGGCCGCCATGGGTGGCATGCTGCTGCCGGCGCTGTGCTACGTGGCGGTGGCCGTCTCCGCCGACGGCTCCGGCCTGCGGGGCTGGGCGATCCCGACCGCCACCGACATCGCCTTCGCGCTGGCGGTGCTCGCGGTGCTCAGCTCCCACCTGCCGCAGGGCCTGCGGGCCTTCCTGCTCACCCTCGCGGTGGTGGACGACCTGTTCGCGATCGTCATCATCGCGGTCTTCTACACCGCCGACTTCCGCCCGCTGCCGCTGCTCGGGGCGCTCGCCCCGATCGCCGTCTTCGCCCTGCTGGTGCAGCGACGGCGGACCTGGTGGTGGGCGCTGCTCCCGCTCGCCGTGGTGGCCTGGACGCTGGTGCACGCCTCCGGGGTGCACGCCACGGTCGCCGGCGTGCTGCTCGGCTTCACCGTGCCGGTGCTGCCGTCCCGCGGCGGCGGGCCGGGGCTGGCCGAGCGTCTGGAGCATCGGTGGCGCCCGGTCTCCGCCGGCCTGGCGGTGCCGATCTTCGCGTTCTTCGCGGCCGGCGTGTCACTGGTCGACGTCGACCTGGCCGGCGTGCTCACCGACCCGGTGGTGATCGGGGTGGTCGCCGGGCTGGTGCTCGGCAAGACGGTGGGGGTGTTCGGGTCGACGTTCCTGCTCGCCCGGTTCACCCGGGCCGAGCTGGACGAGGAGATCACCTGGGCGGACCTGTTCGGGCTGGCGCTGCTCGCCGGGATCGGGTTCACCGTCTCGCTGCTCATCGGTGAGCTGGCCTTCGGGGCGGGCAGCGCCGAGGACGAGCGGGTGAAGGCGGCCGTCCTGCTCGGCTCGCTGGTGGCGGCGACGCTCGCCGCGACGGTGCTGACCCGACGCAACCGGGTCTACCGGCGGATCTCCGAACGGGAGGCCCGGGACAGCGACGGCGACGGCGTGCCGGACGTCTACCAGGAGGAGACCGCTTAGCCCGGCACGCCGCGCCGGGGTCACCGCCGGCGTTCGGCGCGCTCCTCCTCCGTACCGTCGGTCTCCTCCTCCACCGCGTCGGCGTACGGGTCGAGCAGGTCGTCGCCCGGCACCGCGATCGCCTCGGCCCGGTCCTGCTCGTCGGTGCGCCCGCCGGCCGGGGGCTCCGGAGCCGTGGGGTCTCCGGCGAAACCGTACTCGTTGGGCTCGTCGTGCCTGCTCATGCGCGGAACCTCCCGGTCGTCCTGGTTGCTCTGGTGGCGCCCGCCCGGGCGGTGGTCACTCCGCCGCGGCGCGGCCCAGATGTTCATACCCAGACACGCCGCCCACGATCATTCCGAGCCGGGATTCCGCCGTCGCGGCCGCTGACCGGCCGCGACGGCGGAACGGACTCAGGCGAGCTCGTTGACCGCCTCCAGGATCAGCCAGAGGCCGGAGATGGCGAAGAGGATCGCCGCGCCGTACCGGATGGCCTTCTCCGGCAGGTGCCGGCCGAGCAGCCGGCCGATCATGATCGCCAGCGCGTCGGCGGCCACCATGCCCAGCGTGGAGCCGAGCCAGGTGCCGAACCAGCCGTACTTGGTGGCCAGGGTGATGGTGGCGAGCATGGTCTTGTCGCCCAGCTCGGCCAGGAAGAACGCGACACCGACGGCGACGATGGCGGACTTGCTGGTCTTCTCCGCCTTGCGCTGCTCCGCCTCGGTCAGCTTGTCGCCGCGCAGCGTCCAGGCACCGAAGCCGAGGAACGCCAGGCCCGCGATGAGCGAGATCCAGCCGGTCGGCAGCGCCGCGTGCAGGCCGTACCCGATCGCCACCGACGCCAGGTGCACGATCGCGGTGGCGACGGTGATGCCGATGAGCACCGGCACGGGCTTGAACCGCGTGGCGAATGTCAGCGCCATGAGCTGGGACTTGTCGCCCAGCTCGGCGACGAAGATGACGCCGAAGCTGATCACCAGCGCGACGAGGAAACCGTCCATGTGAACCTTCCCGATCAAGCCGGGAGGAGGTACAGGGGCGCCCTCGACCCGGCTGCGACAGCCTGAGTCGAAGGTCTCGCCCGCCCCGGCGGACCGGGGCCGCGTGGCCGGATGCGGGACGCATCAGTATGTCGACCACGACATTGGGGGCTACTCCCCTTCGCGCCGCCCAGCCTAGCCCACCCCGGCCGGCGCGGCCGCCGCGGGTGCGCCGCCTCACCCGCGGCCGCCCCCGACTGCTCAGTCGGCCCGGGCGAGGGTCACCCCGAACAACCCCTCCGGGTCGGTCCAGAATGCCCGCCGCGCGAAGCCGGCGGCGGCCAGTTCCGCCGCGATCCCCTCCGGGCGGAACTTCGCCGAGACCTCCGTACGCAGCTCCTCGCCGGCGGCGAAGTCGACGGTCAGGTCCAGCACGTGCGCCCGGATCGGGCGCTCGGCACGCAGCCGCATCTCGATCCACTCGTGCTCCGGATCCCAGACCGCCACGTGGCGGAACGCCTCCGGGTCGAAGTCCGCCCCCAGTTCCCGGTTGATCACCCGCAGCACGTTGCGGTTGAAGTCGGCGGTCACCCCGGCCGCGTCGTCGTACGCCGGCACGATCACGTTCGGGTCCTTGACCAGGTCGGTGCCGATCAGCAGCCAGTCGCCGGTCTCCAGCGCGGCGCGCATCGCGGTGAGGAACTCGGCCCGCTCCTGCGGGAGCAGGTTGCCGATGGTGCCGCCGAGGAACACCACCAGCCGCCGGCCGCCGGTGGGCAGCCGGTCGAGCTGCCGGGTGAAGTCCCCGACGATGCCGCGGACCCGCAGCCGGGGGTAGGCGGCGGCGATCTGCTCGGTGGACTGGCGCAGGGCGCTCACCGAGACGTCCAGCGGCACGAAGGTGCCCAGGCCGCCGTGGCGGGCGAAGGCGTCCAGCAGGAGCCGGGTCTTCTCCGACGAGCCGGAGCCCAGCTCGATCAGCGTCTTGGCGCGGGTCTGCCCGGCGATGTCGTCGGCGTGTGCGGCCAGCACGGCCCGCTCGGCGCGGGTCGGGTAGTACTCGGGCAGCCGGGTGATCTCCTCGAACAGCTCGCTGCCCCGGGCATCGTAGAACCATTTCGGCGGTAGCCACTTGGGCGTGGCGGTCAACCCGATCCGTACGTCCTCGCGCAGGCTGCGCCCGAGGTCCTGCTCCTCCAGGTAGATCTCCAACGGCTCCGCGCTCATCAGCTGTCCCTTCTTGTCCCACCTGCGGAAACGGCGTCTCAGGCAGCCATCAGCTCCCGGGTGTCCAGCCCGGCGGCGGTGGCCACCACCAGCTGCCCGTCCGGCACGGAGCGCCAGCCGGGCTCGTCGTCGAGGGGTTCGGAGGCAAGCAGTACCGACCGGCCGGTGGCCCGGACCGACAGCGCGTGCCCGACGACGCTCGCCACCGCCGTGGCGCCGTCGGTGAGCAGCAGGTTCAGCCGGGAGCCGGGGGCGACCGAGGCCACCGCCGCGACGGTCTCGGTCACCGCCCGCGCCGGGTCCTCCCCGGCCCGCAACCGGTGCCGCACCAGGGCCCAGAGCAGCGCGGCGTCGGTGGGCGCGTCGAGGGTCAGCAGGTCGCGGACCGGCAGGTCGGCGGCGAGCGGCGCCACCGCGTCCGGCCAGCCGCGGATCACGCCGTTGTGACTGAACAACCAGCGCCCCTCGGCGAACGGCGCGGCGGCGGTCTCCTGCACCGGCATGCCGACGGTGGCCGAGCGGACGGCGGCCAGCACGCCGCCGGTGACGGTGGCCGCCGCCAGCCCGGGCAGGGTGGCGTCGTTCCACAGTGGCTGCGCCCGCCGGTACCGGACCGGGTCGCCGCCGCCCGGCGGGTACCAGCCGACGCCGAAGCCGTCGGCGTTGATGGTGCCGCCGCCGCGCATGTCCCGCGGCGCCCAGGACTGCCGCAGCAGGCCGTACGGCGGGTCGTACAGCAGGCTGCCCAGGCTGACCGGCGGCCCGAGGTAGGCCAGGTGGCGACACATCAGGCGGGACCGTCGCTCACGCCGCCGCCTCGCTCACGCGGCCGCCTCGTCCGGGCGGGCGTCGCGGGCGCAGCGGAAGCCGCTGAAGATCTGCCGCCGGATCGGGTAGTCCCAGTTGCGGAAGGTGCCCCGGCAGGCCGACCGGTCGGTGCCGAACGAGCCGCCGCGCAGCACCCGGTAGTCGTCGCCGAAGAAGACCTCCGAGTATTCCCGGTAGGGGAACGCGACGAAGCCCGGGTGCCCGCGGAAGGTGGTCGAGGTCCACTCCCAGACGTCGCCGATCAGCTGGTGCACGCCGAGCGGCGAGGCGCCCGCCGGGTACGCCCCGACCGGTGCCGGCCAGAGGTGCCGCTGGTCCAGGTTGGCGTGTTCGGCGCTCGGGTCCTCGTCGCCCCAGGGGTAGCGGCGGGAGCGGTCGGTCGCCGGGTCCCAGCGGGCCGCCTTCTCCCACTCCGCCTCGGTGGGCAGCCGCTTGCCGGCCCAGGCCGCGTAGGCCTCCGCCTCGTACCAGCAGACGTGCACCACCGGTTCGTCGTCGCGCACCGGCGACCAGCGGCCGAACCGCCGGTACGCCCAGCCGTCGCCGTCGCGGCGCCAGTGCATCGGGGCGCTCAGCCCGGCCTCCCGCCGGTGCCGCCAGCCCGCCTCGCTCCACCAGCGCGGCTCGTCGTAGCCGCCGTCGGCGAGGAAGGCGCGGTACTGCCCGTTGCTGACCGGCGCCGCGTCGATGACGTACGCGGGCAGGTCGACGGTGTGCGCCGGCCGCTCGTTGTCCAGCGCCCACGGGTCGGTCGAGGTGCCCATGGTGAACGGCCCGGCCGGCACCAGCACCTCGCCGCCGACCCGGACCCCTGGCTCGGGCGGCGGCGGCGCGTCCAGCACCGGCGCCCCGGCGCGCAGCTGGTGGGTGGCGAGCATGGTCTCGTCGTGCTGCTGCTCGTGCTGCACGATCATGCCGAACGCGAACCCCTCCTCGACCAGCTTCCGGTCGGTGAACCGGATCCCGTCGAGCAGGTCGTACACCTTGTCGCGGACGGTGCGCACGTAGGCGCGGGCCTCCGCTGGGGGCAGCAGGGGCAGCGCCGGGCGGTCCTTGCGGGGCTGCTTGAACGCGTCGTACAGGTCGTCGATGTCGCGGCGCACCGGCTCCCGGCCGCCGACGTCCCGGACCAGCCAGAGCTCCTCCTGGTTGCCGACGTGCGCCAGGTCCCAGACCAGCGGGGACATCAGCGTGGAGTGCTGCCGCATCAGGTCGTCGTCGTCCACCGCGTCGGTCAGCTCGGCGGTACGGGCCCGGGTGCGCTCCAGCTCCGCCGCGATCAGGCTGCGCAACCGCTCGCTCTCCGTGCCCGGCCGCTCGGTCGTGGTCACCGGTGCCTCCTCTCCACGGCGGCGCGGCGCCGCCGGATCGCTCGGCTCGTCTCCTCGTGCATCCCGGCCGGCAGGTCCAGCCGGGGCAGGGCGGCCACGGCCAGGTCGAACAGGCCGGTGGCGGCGACGGCCAGCGGCCGGTCGCCGAGCCCGTGCCGGGCGGCGGCCGGCCAGCGGTCGGCGACCGGCGCCGCGACCGCGAGGGCCTCCCGGGTGGTGGCCGGGTCGGCGAAGAGCGCGGCCAGCACCGCGAGCGGCACCGTCCAGTCCCGGCCGGGCTGGGCGTCCAGGTAGCGGATCTCCAGGTAGCCGCGCGGGCGGACCGGCGGGAAGAGCGTGCTCACGTGGTATTCCAGGTCCTCCGTGGTCGGCGGCCGGGGCAGCGCACCGGCCAGCCAGTCGGCGAAGGTGACGCCGGGTGGCGGGGTCCAGTCAGGACCGTCGTCGCGCACGCAGAGCAGCGGCGCGGCGAGCGCGTACGCGCTCCAGGCCGCGACCGGGTCGTGCTCGGCGCGATCGGGCGACCAGACCGGCCGGGTCCGGGCCGGGTCGATGGCGAGCCAGGCCGCCATCCGGGCGGAGGCCCACCCGGTGTGCCGGCCGGCGTGCCGGTCCGCGGTGGCGAACGCGGCCAGCAGCGGCGGCCCGACGGCGTGCGCGGCGGCCCACCGCTGCGCCAGCTGCCGTGGCTCCCCCGCGTCCAGGCAGACCTGGAGACCGGCGGTGCTGTACATCATGGCGCGACCGGCGGGGCCGCGCCGGTCGAAGACGCAGCGCATGGCCTGGTAGCGCGGGGTTTCCACGACCGGGCGGGGAGCCCGCCAGGGGTCGATGCCGGTGCGGCCCAGGGCGAGGCCGGCGGCCTCCAGCAGGGCGGTCAACTCGGCGATGTCGGCCTCGGTGGCCAGGATCAGCGCGGCGAGCGAGGGTCGCGGCGCGGAGGAGATCTCCACCTGCCCGCCCGGCTCCACGGTCACGGCGCCACCGTGCCGGAGCTCTTCGGCGGGGCTGGTCGGGTCGATGGTCACGGGGCTGTGGCGCCCGAGGGCCCGGCGGAGCCGCTCGCGATCGACCGGGCGGGTCGGGTCCCCGGCGTCGTGCACGGTCCATTCCAGCTCGACACCGGTGAGGGTGGGTGGCCCGGTCTTGAAGCAGATCCTGGCGATGTGCCCGGCGGCCGCGGCCTCGTCCCGCAGGACGGTGGTCCGGTCCAGCTCCGGTGACATCACCAAAAGACGGCTCCTCTCCCGTACGGGCGGCGACCACGGCGTCGCCCCGTCGTCACCGCCCGGCACCGGCCGGGCGGGCGCGGTCCCACCATCTTCTGTCTAGCAGACGGAATCCGCGCGCCCAGGGAGATGAATTTTTGTCCGGAATCGGGTTGCGCCGGCCTGGCCGCGCGCTCAGCGGTCGGTGCTCGGTTTGCCCGTGCGGTGGGCCGGCGTGGGCCTGGTGGCGCCGGGCGACGGATTGCCGCGCGGGCTCGGTGACGCCGCGTCCGGCACCAGCCGGAGGCAGTACGCCTCGACCTGCTCCGCCCCGCCCGCTGCGGCGGCCAGGTCGGCGAAGGCAGGCGTCTCCAGGGCCGTGGCCCGCTGCGGGTCCGGCTGGGCCAGGTACGCCCGGCACAGCCCGGTGAGCTGTTGCACTTTCGCCGGCTGACCGGGTCCACCGGTGCCGGTCGCGGGCGCGCCGGTGGACGGGGCGGGGCCCGCCGTCCCGGTGGTGGGGCTGCTCCCGGTCGGCGACGCCGCGCTGCTCCCGTCGGTGCCGGCCGGGGTGGTCGGGGGCGCCGGCTGCTCGGGCCGATCAAGGCTCACCGCCGCGAAGGCCACGCCGGCGGTGGCGGTGGCGGCGAGCCCGGCCGCCCAGGCCGCCACGCCGAGCCGGAGTCGGCGTCGCCGGGGCGCCCGGGCGGGCACCGGCGCGGGTTTGGCCCGGGCGGCCCGGAACGCGGCGAGCGCCCGCTCCTCACCGGCGAGCTCGCCGGGGTCACCCGGTGCGGCCGCTGCGGCGAGCACGCGGGCCAGCGGATCGGCCCCGGGCCCGGGGGCTCGCCCGGCGCGGACCGCGTCGAGGAGACGCTCGGACTCCGCCCGGTCGGCGGGTCCGTCGGAGCGGCGAAAGCTCATCCAGGTTCCCCTCACGTCATCCGTCCGCCGGTTCGGCCTTGGGCGCGCTCGGCGCCTGCCGTCCCCGGCCGGAACGCGGGCGGGGCGGCGTGGCTGCCGCGGCCCGGCCCGTCGGCTGTGCCATGTCGGAGCGTTCCAGCAGCGCGGCGAGGCGACGCAGGCCCCGGTGCGCGGCGGTGCGGACCGCCCCCGCCCGGCGGCCGAGCACCCGCCCGGCGGTCTCGGCGTCCAGCCCGATCACCGCGCGGAGCAGCACCGCCTCCGCCTCGCGGGGCGGCAGGGTGGCGATCAGCGCGAGCGCGCTCTCGGTGCCGATCGTCTCGCCGGCCCGCTCGGCGGTGTCGGCGTCGCCGGCGAGTTCGCTCAACGCCTGCACCGGCACCGGCAGGGACGGCCGCCGGCGCTGGCGGCGGAGGTGGTCCATGGCCCGGTTGCGGGCGATGGTGACGGTCCAGGCGCGGAACTCGCCGCCGGTGAAGTTGGGCAGGTCCCGGGAGATCTGCAACCAGGTCTCGGAGGCCACGTCCTCGGCGTCGGCACCCACCAGCGCGGTGAGATAGCGCAGTAGTCCCGGCTGGAGGCTGCGGTAGAGGAACCGGAAGGCCGCCTCGTCGCCCGCCTGCGCCGCGGCCACCGCCTCGCTCAGCTCACCGGTCATGAACCTGCCGTTCCCACCGTGCCAACGTCCCGGACCGGCGTTCGCCGGTGCGGTGACCGACGCCCGCCGGGTCCGGTGACCGGACCTGCCACCCGCACCATCGGCCCCCCACTGACCTCATCCGCCGCCCGCCTACCGGAGCGTACGGGCACGCGTGTGGACATGTGCCGCTGAGTACGGCGTCGGCGGACATACCGTACCGGCGTCACGGGGCGGCTGAGAGCCGGGCCAACGCTAGGAGTGGAGAGTCGGGTGGACAAGCCGCCACCCGAGGGCGAAAGAGTGAGAATTCTCTACCTGAACGGACGGCGGGTCGGCGTAACGGCGAGCGTCCGCGGGACGCTGCCGGGAGCGGCGCAGTCCCGAAAGCCGCAGCCCGGAAACCGGACGGACGAAGCGGGGAACGCCCTTTCCTGGCGGTTCGTGCCCGGATCGTCACCGTCAGCCGAGCGTCACGGTACCCGTTGACCGTTCGGCCGGGAGCGTAGCGCCACCTGCTGGTCGCGACGGGAGAGATTGCGGGAAATACTTCCCCCCGCCTCTGGGTACGGTATGGAGGTGTTGTCTTCGGAGGTCGTACTCAGCGGTCGGTACCGCCTGGATGACCGTGTCGCCACCGGCGGCATGGGGGACGTCTGGCGGGCCACGGACCTGGTGCTCGGCCGTCAGGTCGCGGTGAAGGTCCTGCTTCCCGCGCTGGTCTCCGACCCCGACTTCATCGCCCGCTTCCGCGCCGAGGCGCGGATCATGGCAGCCCTGCGCAGTCCGGGCATCGTGCAGGTCTTTGACTGCGGCGAGGACGAGCTGCCCGACGGCAGCCGGGCCGACTACCTGGTCATGGAGTTCGTCGAGGGCGAGCCGCTGTCCAAGCGGATCGAGGCGGCCGGCCACCTCGAGGTCGCCGAGACGATGTCGATCGTGGCGCAGGTGGCCCAGGCCCTGCACGCCGCGCACGCCCGGGGCATCGTGCACCGCGACGTCAAGCCGAGCAACCTCCTGGTGCAGGAGGACGGCACGGTGGTGCTCGTCGACTTCGGGGTGGCCCGGTCGACGAACGTGACCAGCATCACCAGCACCAACGCGGTGCCCGGCACCGCCCTCTACATGGCACCGGAGCAGGCCGCCGGCCGCCCCGTCTCCGGCGCCACCGACATCTACGCGCTCGGCGCGGTGACCTACTGCTGCCTCACCGGCACGCCGCCGTTCACCGGCGACAACCCGCTCCAGGTGGCCGTCCGGCACCTGGACGACGAGCCGCCGGAGCTGCCCGCCGAGATCCCGCCCTCGGTCCGCGAGCTGGTAGCCCGGGCGCTCGCCAAGGACCCGGCCGACCGCTACCCGACCGGCGCGGCGATGGCCCAGGCCGCCCGAGCGGCGATCGCCGAGGCGCCCACCGCCATGGTGCCCATGGCGCTGCGGGGCGCGGCCACCACCCAGGACGACCGCACCGCCGCCGCACCGCTCGCCGCGACGGCCCCGCGCGCCCGCCGGGCCCGACGCGGGACCCTGGTCGGCGCGCTGGCCGCGGTGCTGGTGGCGCTGACCGCCCTCGGCGCGGCGCTCGGCGCGGCCCGCAACACCGGCGAGCCGGCCACCACCATCCAGACGACGCCCCCGGCGTCCGCCCCCAGCGACTCCGTCGCGGACACCGCCGTCACCGAGGCACCCCCGACGGACTCTGGCGGGCGCACCTACCGGCCGGCCGGGCCGGCCCGGCCGTCCGCGTCGGTCTCGGCGACGCCCAGCCCGTCCGCGAGCGCCTCGGTGCAGCCGACGCCCTCGCCGGACCCGACCACCGCGCCGACCACGCCGACCACGGCGCCGACCACGACGCCGCCGACGGACTCGACGCCCACGACCGACCCACCGACGAACACTGACCCGCCGCCGGCCGACGGCGGCGGTGGTCAGGCCGCCGAGGCCAACTGAGGCGCCGCCGCACCATCACCGGAACGGACCGGCCGGGCCGCACGGGGTGACGGCCGAACGTCGCTGACCGCGCGGCTCCGGCCCCACCGTCCCGGTGGGGCCGGAGCGGCATCCGGTCACTCCGCCCCGAGCGCAACCACCACCGGGCGGGACAGCGCCCGCCGGGCCGGCAGAACGGCGGCGGCCAGGGCGGCCAGAGCCGCCACCGCGATGATCAGGCCGAGCCGGCCCCAGGGCAGCACCAGCGTGAACTCGCCGCCGATCCGGGCGACGACGGCCATCGCGGCGGCCGCCACCCCGGTGCCCAGCGCCACGCCGAGCAGCGTGCCGACCAGCGCGGTGAGCACCGCCTCGACCGCCAGCACCGCCCGCATCCCGCCCCGGGTCAGGCCCACGGCCCGCAGCACGGCGTTCTCCCGGGTCCGTTCCACCACCGACAGGCTGAGCGTGTTGGCCACCCCGACCAGCGAAATCACCACGGCCAGGCCGAGCAGCGCGGTGACGAAGGCCAGCACCAGGTCCACCGTGCCGGTCAGCATCTTCTTGTACGCGCCCTGGTCAAGCAGGTTCACCGTCGGGTAGTTCGCGAGCACCGACTCGAGGGCGGCCCGGGCGGTGTCCGGGGAGACACCGTCGGCGGGATCCACCTCGGCCAGGTAACCCCGCTCGGCGGGGAAGAGCCGCGCGAAGTCGGCGTCGACCACGTCCACCACGTGCCCGGCGGGCACCGGGCTGCCGGCCAGCGCCGGCCCCTCGTCGGCGACGACGGCCGCCACCCGGAACGGCCGACCGGCCAGCGTGACCGTCGCACCGACCGTCCAGCCCTCCGCCGCCGCCAACTCGCGGTGCACCAGCACCGATCCCGGCGCCAACCGGGCCGGGTCGCCGGCGTCCACGGCGGTGAGCGTGCGCCGGACCAGCGCCGGGTGGGCGGACCGCAGCTCGACGCCGCCGACCACCCGGCTGCGCTGCTCGTGCACGACACCCAGTTCCGGGCGGGCGGCCAGCTCGTGAAGCAGCGGGGCGGGCAGTTCCCCGCCGATCCCGGTGACCAGGAAGTCCACCCCGATCTGCCGGTCCACGGCGCCCTCGATGCTGGCCTTCGCGCTGCCGGCGCCGACGACGAACGCCGACACCAGGCCGATCCCCATCACCATGGCGGTGGCCGTCGCCGCCACCCGGCGCGGGTTGCGGACGGCGTTCGCCACCGCCAGCCCGGCGGTGGCGCCGAGCAGCCGGCGGACCGGCCGTCCGAGCGCCCGGAGCAGCGCCGGCACCAACACCGGACCGAACAGCACGATGCCCAGGAAGGCGAGCACGCCGCCCGCCGCGACCAGCGGCACCTGACCGGTCCGACCGGCGCCGACCAGCGCCGCCAGCCCGGCGGCGAGGACCACCGCGCCGGCCACCAGCCGCACCCGCCCGGCCCCCCGGGCCGGCCGCACAGCCGCGTCGGTCAGCGCGGCCACCGGGGCGATCCGGGTGCCCTGCCACGCCGGCACCGCGGCGGACACCACGGTCAGCAGCGTGCCGAGACCGAGGCAGAGCAGCACCGTACGGACGGTGACGGTGAGCCCGCCGGCGACCGGGGCGTCCAGCGCGGACAGCAGCGCGCCGAGCCCCACCGCCAGCCCGACGCCGGCCAGCACACCGACGGCCGAGGCGAGCAGTCCAGTCAGCGCCGCCTCCGCCAGCGCGGCCCGGAAGACCTGTCCCCGGGTGGCCCCGACCAGGCGCAGCAGCGCGGTCCGCCGGGTCCGCTGGGCGAGCACGATGGCGAAGGTGTTGGCGATCACGAAGCCGGCCACCACCACCGCCACCGCGGCGAACGTCATCAGGAACAGCCCGAACTGCCGGCCGCCGCGGACCGCGTCCTCGACCGCCTCGTCGAGGATGGCCTGCCGGTCCTTGACCGGCACGCCCGGGCCGACGACCGCGCGGACCCGCTCGGCCAGCGCCGCCCGGTCCACGTCCGGCCGGGCGGCCACCATGATCCGGCCGTACCCGGGCTCGCCGCCGACGCTCAGCGCGTCGGCGCCGACCAGCCCGAGGTACGGGCCGCCGACGTCGCGGGTCGTGCCGGCCACGTCGACCGTGCCGACCAGGGTGTACGGCCGCGCCGGTCCCCCGGACCCGCCGATCCGCACCGGGCCGCCCAGGATGAAGCCCTGGTCGGCGACGGTGGGGGCGTCGAGCACCAGCTCACCGGGGCGCTGGGGCAGCCGCCCGGCGACCACGTCGTACGACTGGAGGGCCGGCTCGGTGGGAACTGCGGCCAGGACGGCGTAGCCGAGCACCGGCCGGCCGTCCGCGCCGACGATCCCCGCGGTCCCGGTCACCTCCCCCGCGGCGGCCGCCACCCCGTCCACGGCACGGATCCGGTCGACCAGGGTGGGCGGCAGCGGCTGCTGCCCGGCGTACGCGGCCAGGTCGGTGTGCCGGTCGAAGGCGCCCGCCCGGGCGGACGCCCCGGCGCGCATGCCGTCGGTGAAGATCAGGGTGCCGGCGACGAAGGCGACGCCGAGGACGATGGCCAGCGAGGAGAGCAGCAGGCGCAGCCCGTCCGCGCGGACCTGGCGCAGGGTGAGACGCAGCATGCCGGTCACCGCCCGACCGGCACGCCGGCCGGCTCCAGCCGGGCGAGCGCGTCGAGGACCTGCGGGGCGGTCGGCGCGTGCAGCTCGTCGACCAGCCGGCCGTCGGCGAGGAAGACCACCCGGTCGGCGTGGGCGGCGGCCACCGGATCGTGGGTAACCATCACCACGGTCTGGCCGAGGATGTCGACCGCCTGGCGGAGCAGCCGCAGCACCTCCGCGCCGGAGCGGGAGTCGAGGTTTCCGGTCGGCTCGTCGGCGAAGATCACCCACGGTCGGGTGACCAGGGCGCGGGCCACGGCCACCCGCTGCTGCTGGCCGCCGGAGAGCTCGGCGGGCCGGTGGCCGAGCCGGTCGGCGAGGCCGACCGCAGCCACCACCTGCCGCAGCCAGGCGGGGTCGGGCCGCCGGCCGGCGATGGCCAGCGGCAGCACGATGTTCTCCTCGGCGGTGAGGGTAGGCAGCAGGTTGAACTTCTGGAAGACGAAGCCGACCCGGTCCCGCCGGAGCAGGGTCAGCCGCCGGTCGTCGAGCCGGGCGAGGTCGGCGTCGCCGATGCGCACCGTCCCGGCGGAGGGCCGGTCCAGGCCGGCCAGGCAGTGCAGCAGGGTCGACTTGCCGGAGCCGGACGGGCCCATGATGGCGGTGAAGCGGCCGGCGGCGAGGTCGAGGTCGACACCGTCGAGGGCGACGACCCGGGACTGCCCGGAGCCGTACTCCTTGCGCAGGTCGCGGGTGGTGACGGCGACGCCGGTGGGCGGGGTTGCGGACACGTGGTGCTCCTGTCGGACACGATCATCTTTCGCATCCGACGCTATGCCCGACACCCCGTTGTCGATCTCCACCTGCGCGCTCGACCTCGGTACGCCCCGGGTCGCCCCGGACCGGGCGGACCCGTACGACTCAGGTCGTACGCCGGGTCAGCCGCCCGGGGTGACCAGCCCGCTCTCGTACGCCAGCACCACCGCCTGCACCCGGTCGCGGAGCTGCAGCTTCGCCAGGATCCGGCCGACGTGCGTCTTCACCGTCGCCTCGGCCACGTGCACCCGGGCGGCGATCTCGGCGTTGGACAGCCCCTGCGCCACGAGCAGCAGCACCTCCCGCTCCCGCTCGGTGAGCTGGGCCAGCCGGGGGTCCTCGGCGGGGCCGGGGCCGAGCTGGCCGGCGAACCGGTCGAGCAGCCGCCGGGTCACCGACGGGGCCACCACCGAGTCGCCCTCGGCGACCACCCGGATCGCGGCGAGCAGCTCCTCGGGCGGCACGTTCTTCAGCAGGAAGCCGCTGGCACCGGCCCGCAGCGCGGCGAACGCGTCCGCCTCGGTGTCGAAGGTGGTGAGCACCAGCACCCGGGGCCGGCGGTCGGCCGGCCGGGCGGCGATCCGGCGGGTCGCCTCCACCCCGTCCATCGTCGGCATCCGCAGGTCCATCACCACCAGGTCGGCCTCGACCCGGTCCAGCACGCGCAGCGCGTCGGCGCCGTCGATCGCCTCGCCGACCACCGCCAGGTCGGGCTGCGAGTCGAGCACCATGCGGAACCCGGCGCGCACCAGCGCCTGGTCGTCGACGATGACCACCCGGACCGTCATGCAGCCTCCTCCTCGGCTCCGGCTGCCGACGGTAGCGGCAGCCGCGCCTCGACCCGCCAGCCCCCGGCCAGCGCCGGCCCCGCGGTGAGGGTGCCGTCGTACACCCCGACCCGCTCCCGCATCCCGACCAGGCCGTGCCCGCCCGGCGGTGCCGGCCGGACCGCCGGACGGCCGCGGCCGTCGTCGACGGCCCGGACCACGACGGCGTCCGGGGACCAGGCCAGGTCCAGCGCGACGGACGCGCCCACCCCGGCGTGCTTGAGGGTGTTGGTCAGCGACTCCTGCACCACCCGGTAGACGGTCAGCTCCAGGCCGGGCGGCAGGGCCGGCGGCTCACCGGTGGTGGCGTAGGTGATCTCCAGGCCGGCGGCGCGGAACCGGTCCAGCAGGTCGGGCAGCTCGACCACCGCCGGTCGGCGGTGCGCCGGCTCGGCCGCCGCGCCGGGCGCGGCTACCGGCTCCGGCCGGCTCGGCTCCCGCAGTACGCCCACCAGCCGGCGCATCTCCTCCAGCGCCTGCCGCCCGGTGTCCGCGACCACCTTGGCCGCCTCCCGGGCGGTGGCCGGGTCCCGGTCGATGGTGAACCGCACGCCGTCGGCCTGCACGATCATCACCGCCATGCTGTGCGCGACCACGTCGTGCAGCTCCCGGGCGATCCGGGTGCGCTCCTCGGCCACCGCGGCCCGGGCCTCGGCCTCCCGCTCCCGTTCCAGCGTGGCGGCCCGCTCCTCGAGGGTCAGCACGTAGAGCCGGCGGGTCCGCACGTTCAGGCCGACCAGCCAGACCGCCCCGGTGACCGTCCCGAACCAGATGGCGCTGGCCCACCACGCGGCCGGTCCGGGCACCTGGAGCGCGGCGAGCACCACGCCGACCGCGGCCACCGCTCCGGCGATCACCCCGTCCCGGAGCCGGTCGGCGTACTTGATCACGCTGTAGAGGGCGATCAGCACGGCGACGTCGTAGCCGAGCGGACCCCAGTGGGCGAGCACCTGCGTCAGGGCGAGCGCGCCCACCACGACCGCCACCGTCGACGGATGGGTCCGCCGGAACAGCAGGGCCGCCCCCATCGCGACCCCGACGGCGCTGGCCGGCCAGCCGCCGGGCTGGGCCACGACCCCGGCGACGGCGAAGAGCGCCACCAGCCCGGCGACGGCGACGTCGAAGGCGACGCTCCGCAACGGGCGGCCGAAGATCACGCGGTCCACGGTCACCCAGCGTACGGGGTGGGCTGCCCGTCGATGCCTACCGAGCTTGATCGGCTGGGTCCTGGAGCTTCGGCGGATGTGGACCGGTGCCGCAGGCGACGATCAGGGCGGCGGTGACCGGAAGCAGGAAGAGCCCGATGGACGCCATCGCCAGCAGGTTGAACCCGGCCACCAGCCTGGTCAGCACCCACGCGGACGGCATCGAGCGCAGCCACAGCGCGCACCCGACCAGGGCGGTCGCCAGCAGCGGCACCCCGAGTACGACGGCGGCACCCGGGCCGTTCACCTCCACGACCGTGCCCGATCCTGGCGTGACGTCGCCCGACGCCGACACCGTCTCCGAGCGGTAGACCGGAAGCACGAACCCCGCGACGACGAGCACGATCCCGTAGGCACCGGCAAGCAGCAACGCGACGGCAGCGATGCGACCCAGGCGGTTGCGAGCCGAGTGCACGAGGCGCGACCTGCTGCCCTTCACGACCCCATCCTCCTCTCCCGCTGCCTCGTCGTCAGCACCCGAACGGGACGAGGCCAACGTAGGCGGCGGGAAGCGTCAGGAGTGCCACCGGTCGGGTCGCAACACCACCTCGACCAGCTCCGGGAAGGCGTGGATGAAGGCGCTGACGTGGCGGACGTCGAAGTCCGCCCGCTTTCGCACCCCGCTCTGCAGACAGGCGATGAAGTGTAGGCCGGCACCGGCGGCGGCCTGCGCGTCTCCCGGGGAGTCGCCGACGTACACGCACTGCTGCGGAGCCAGCCCGGTGGCCGTCAGCAGCTCGTCGAACACCCGGGGGTCCGGCTTGCCGAATCGCGTGTTGTCCGCGTGGTAGACAGCGCTCACCCGCTGCGCCAGGACGTGATCCGGCGCGAGCAGGTGTTCGACCTCGGCTGCCGTACGCGAGGTCAGGAGCATCACCGTCCGGCCAGCCAGCACGAGTTGGTCCAGCGCATGGAGGTTCTCGGGGGCCATCGTGTCGAGCCGGCCGTCGATGACATAGCGCCGCAGCACCTGCTGATAGGCCGTGGCGAACTGACCGACATCCAGCCCGAGGGACCGCTTGGGCATCGCACCGAGCAGGGGCTCACCCCAGGTTTCCAGGTGCACGGCGCGGGACATCGGTTCGCGGCCGAGGCCCGCCAGCACCTCGTTCTCCAGATCGAAGCACGCCGCCTCGGTGAGGCAGAGCGTGTCATCGACATCGACAATCACGGCCTGGATCACAGCCGCGAGCCTAACCCGAGGATGGTGCCGAGCCAGACAGCACCAAGCCGATGATCCAGACGTTCCCGCCCCCTCCCGGGGGCCTCACCGCGGAAAGCATCCCAAGCGGCGCCAGATCCGGTTGGCGGGGATACCCGCCGGGTCGGGGCTCCAGGCCGGGCTGATCCTCCCGGCCTGGAGCCCCACCGGGTCAGGCTGTCGCCATCTGGCGGACGTGCTTGCCCTCGGCGAACTCCTCGACCATCTTGGCGCAGAAGGCCGGAAGGTCACTGGGGCTGCGGCTGGTGACCAGGCCGTTGTCGACCTGCACCTGTTGGTCCACCCAGTTCCCGCCCGCGTTGCGGATGTCGGTCCGCAGGCTGGGGAACGAGGTGACGGTCCGGCCGTTGACGATCCCGGTCTCGACCAACGACCAGGGGCCGTGGCAGATCGCCGCCACCGGCTTCTGTTGCTGGAAGAACGCCCGGACGAAGTCCATCGCCTGCGGGTTCATTCGGAGCCGGTCGGGGTTGACCGTCCCGCCCGGCAGCAACAGGGCGTCGTAGTCGGCCGCATTGGCCTCGTTCACGGTCCGGTCCACCCGATAATGGTTGGCCGGATTGATGTCCTGGTTCATCGACTGGATCTCGCCGGATTTCAACGAGATCAGGTGGACCTCGGCCCCCGCCTGCTCCGCGGCGGCCCGGGACTGGGTGTACTCCACGTCCTCCACCCCGTCGGCGGCGAGGCAAGCGACTCGCTTGCCGGTCAGTGGCTGCTGGCTCTGCGCCATTTCTGCGGCCTCCCTTCGCAGCGCCGCCCCGTCGGCGGCGCATCGCTCGCTCGGGGTCGCCTTCCCGGTGCGGGCACCAGCAAACGGGCCAGCGAACGCCGCTCGAGGGCGGATAATCCGGCCACGTGCCCACTGCACGGCGAGGGCCTGCGCGGAGAAAGGTCGCGCTACGAGGGTGTGCTGCCTGTCGTAGCGGGTAACGCAGGCAACCCACTGGTACCCAGGCTCTCGGAGGTCGACATGACCCTCGCTGCCGGCGCGATCGAGCTGCCGTCCGGCCAGACGATGCCCGTGCTCGGCCAGGGAACCTGGTACCTGGGCGAGCGCCCCGCGAGGCGGCGGGACGAGATGGCCGCCCTGCGCACCGGGCTCGACCTGGGCATGACCATGATCGACACTGCGGAGATGTACGGTGACGGCGCTTCCGAGGAACTCGTCGGCGAGGCGATCATCGGACGACGCGCCGACGTCTTTCTGGTCGACAAGGTGCTGCCGTCCAACGCCAGCCGACGGGGAACCGTGCAGGCCTGCCGCCGCAGCCTGCAACGACTCGGCGTCGACCACATCGACCTCTACCTGCTGCACTGGCGCGGCACGCATCCGCTCGGGGAGACGATCGAGGCGTTCGCCGAACTCGTCGACGCCGGTGACATCGGGCAGTGGGGCGTAAGCAACTTCGATCTTTCCGACATGACGGAGCTACTCGAGGCGGGCGGGAACTCCTGCGCGACCAATCAGATCCTGTACAACCTCACCCGCCGCGGTCCCGAGTACGACCTGCTGCCGTGGCTACGCGAGCACCGAATCCCGGTGATGGCGTACTCGCCGATCGAGCAGGGCCGACTGCTCGGCCACCCCGAGGTCGCGGAGGTCGCCGCCCGGCACGGGGCCACGCCCGCTCAGGTCGCGCTTGCCTGGCTGCTGCGGCAGGAGATGGTTGCGGCCATCCCCCGATCGTCCAATCCCGAACACACCCGGGAGAACGCGGAAGCGCGCGACCTGCATTTGACCGAGGAGGACGTGGCGGCACTCGACACGGCGTTCCCGCCGCCCGCCGGCCCGCAACCGCTGGAGATGTTGTAGCGTCCCGCGGCACTGGTGAGCGCGGCGATGCAGGCGAGGAGAAACCCGAGTGCCCTGACCCATCTCGACGTGGTCGGCGCCGACCCGCTTCCGTACCGGGCATGAAGACATGGGTCGCGGGTCGCCACCCTGGCGCCGCCCTTCGACGGGCAGGACAGCCGCAGGTAGCCTCCCTCGCCGCCGATTCCAAACGGACCGTAGCGGCGCCTCCGCCGCTACCGCCCGAGCTTTCTGGCCGGTCCGCCCGCCCGAGCTAGGTGCCGACCCGGCGGGGCTCGAGCCGTCCCGTCCCCGGCCCGGTCAACTGCCGGAACTCCTTCGGCAACTGGTCGACAAGGTCCCCGTACTCCTTCGCGCTGGCCGACTCACGAAGGGTATCCAGCACGGCCCGTGCTCCGTCGGTGGCCACCTGGCGGTCCACCCCGACCCGTGACTGCACCCGTACGAAGAATTCGGCGAGCCCGAACCGTTCCGGATCTTCGGTGGGCCCATCCACCAGGCCTCGTAGCTCCTCGGGAGCGGGGAGGCGACGTCCCTCGCCTGGCCGCCAGTGATCCCAACGTCTCGAGCATGGCGCGGGTGATCGCTTCCGCCTGCCCCGGCGGAACCTTCGGTCGCGCTGCCACGGACTGCACGAACTCGGTGTAGCCCACCTCGGATCCCCTCTCGAACCGGATTGCGGCGGGTGTCCACGCCCAGCAGGGTGAAACGGCGGTTCGCCCGCCCTCAGCCGCGGGGTGGCGGAGAGCGGTGGGTGATCCGGCGGGTGACCCGAAACTGGTACAGGCCGGCGCTGGTGACCGCGTAGAAGACGGGCAGGAGGACGAAGATGGCGAGGCCGACCAGCGGCGTCACCAGGTAGCCGAGCACCCCCGCGAGGACGTACAGGACGACCCCGGCGAGGGCCCGGATCCGCTCGACGTGGAAGAACTCGTCCTTGACCTGTTCCTTCAGCAGGTCGGGGTGCCGGGCCAGGTAGTGGTAGAACGCCAGCCAAGTCGCGCACAGCACGGCACCGATCAGCGCGTAGAAGGCGATGGCCACCCGCTGGTCCGCGTTGTCGTGCTCCTGCAGGGCGTGCGACACGACGATGGTCGGAAACGGCAGCAGCGCCGTGGTGAACAGCACGAACAGGTTCATCCAGTGCAGGCCGCGATCGACCTGCTGGATGCGATTGAACGCCGCCTTGTGGTTGAGCCAGACGACGGCCACGTACGAGTAGGACGCGAGATACGCGACGTACGACGGCCACTGGCTGAGCAGTCCCGACAGGAGGCGACCGGGCGGGACGTTCGGCACCCGGAGGTCCAGGACCAGCAGCGTGATGATGATGGCGAAGATGGCGTCGCTGAACGCCACGGCACGGCTGGTGTCCGACCGGGTGCCCAGGTCCGTTTCTGGCCCGCTCACCGAGCGGGCCTACCCAGGGGCGTCCGCGGTAAACAGCCGGACACCGCCGCCCCAAGATGCGAATCAATAGTGCATGAGCATGAAGGAGGTGCCGGACGCCCGGATAGAGCGACCGACCGACGCTCTCGTCCGGATCACCACGACCAACATCTGCGGCTCTGACCTGCCCATGCACGACGGACGTACGGACATGCAGCCGGGCCGGGTGCTCGGGCACGTGAACCTCGGCGAGGTGATCGAGGTCGGCGCCGGCGTCGATCTCGTGAAGGTCGGGGACATCCTGTGCCTGCCCTTCAACGTCTCGTGTGGCTTCTGCGCGGGGGGCAGACCATGGGCACCGGCCAATGCAACGTCAAGAACTACAACCGCCAGCTGATGAACCTCATCGCGGGAGGCAAGGCGAAACCCTCGTTCATCGTGTCCCACGAGCTGACGCTGGACGAGGCGCCGCAGGGATACGAGAACTTCGACCGCCGGGTGCAGGGCTGGACGAAGGTGCTGCTGCACCCCGACGGTCGCCGCTGACTCGATGCGTGAATCCCGCGGTTACGGGAAGCCTGCGCCGGGCTGACACCGAAGACGTCGTCGGTCGGACTGAGATGGGGATGAGATGGGTCGGAAGAGCACGATGGGTGTCCGGTCGGTGACCGACGCCCTGGGCATCGAGCGGGAAACTCCTGACCGCCGATCACAAGGCACAGCCCGGATGCTGGGTTGGTTCAGTCTCGGCCTCGGCGCGGCCGCCTTCGCCGCGACGCCGAGGCTCAGCCGCCTGTGCGGCGTCGACGACTCCCGCACGGCGCGGACCGTGCTGCGGGCCGCCGGGGTACGGGAGCTGGGCCACGCCGCCGCACTGCTGATTCCCCGCCGGGCCGGGTGGGGGACGTGGACGCGGGTCGCCGGGGACATCATGGACCTGGCGGCCTGCGGTCGGGCCATGAGCCGCCGCAGGGGGGAACGACGACGACGCCTGATGTACACCACCGGTGCGGTCGCCGGGATCACCGTCGTCGACCTCTACACGGCGCTACGGACGACGCGAGGCCGCCCGATGACAGGGCGCAACCGGGTACGTGGCGCGGTGACGATCAACCGAAGCATGGAGGAGGCGTACCGGTTCTGGCACGACTTCGAGAACCTGCCTCGCTTCATGTACCACCTCCAGTCGGTGCGGATGACCGGGGTCCGGCAATCGCACTGGACGGCGAAGGCCCCGGCCGGGCGGAGCGTGGAGTGGGACGCGGAGATCATCGAGGACCGGCCCAACCAGTTGATCAGGTGGCGCTCGGCCGAGGGCGCGACCGTGCCGAACTCCGGATGCGTGCGGTTCATGCGCGCGGCCGGCGGCCACGGCACGGAGGTGCGGGTCGAGCTCGAGTACTCGGTGCCGGGGGGCAAGCTCGGGGCCATGGTCGCCAAGGTCTTCGGCGAGAACCCCCAGCAGCAGGTCTGCGACGACCTGCGGCGATTCAAGCAGGTGATCGAAACGGGCGAGATCGTGCGCTCGGACGGGAGCCCGCAGGGGACCAGCATGCAGCAGCAGGCGAAGCAGCGGCCGGCGCGGCCGCTGGCGACGCCGCGGGTCGGCTGAGGAGGAGATCGATGAGAGCCAACTGCTGGGTCCACCCGAACAAGGTGGCCGTCGAAGACGTCTCCGACCCGCAGATCCTCAACCCTCGAGACGCCGTCGTGCGGGTGAGCTCGGCGGCGATCTGCGGCTCCGACCTGCACCTGCTCGATGCCTTCATCCCGGCAATGAAGAAGGGCGACATCCTCGGGCACGAATTCATGGGCGAGATCGTGGAGCTCGGCCCCGGCGTACGGGACGGGCTGAGCATCGGCGACCGTGTGGTGGTCGGGTTCCCGATCGCCTGCGGCAACTGCACGTCCTGTCAACGGGGCCTGTACTCCATCTGCGAGAACTCCAACCCGAATGCCGCGATAGCCGAGGTGGCAATGGGCCACTCCCCGGCCGGCATCTACGGCTACTCCCATCTGATGGGTGGATACGCGGGGGGCCAGGCACAGTACGTGCGGGTGCCCTTCGCCGATGTCGGTGCCCTGAAGATCGAGGACGACCTGCCGGACGAGAAGGTGCTGTTCCTGTCCGACGTGCTGCCGACCGGGTACATGGCCGCCGAGATGTGCGACATCAAACCCGGGGACATCGTCGCCATCTGGGGTGCCGGGCCGGTCGGCCAGTTCGCCGCCGTCAGCGCGTACCTGCTCGGGGCGGAACGGGTCATCGTCATCGACCGGTTCCCGTACCGGCTGCAGATGGCGCGGACGAAGGCGGGCGCGGAGACGATCAACTACGAGGAGACCGACGTCATGGACGCGCTGCGGGACATGACGGCCGGCCGCGGGCCGGACGCCTGCATCGACGCGGTCGGCATGGAGGGACATCACCCGTCCGCGGCGCTGCATGCCTACGACCGGGCCAAGCAGGCGATGAAGGTGGAGACGGACCGCCCACACGCGCTCCGGGAGGCGGTGCTGAGCTGCCGCAACGGCGGGACCATCTCGGCCATCGGCGCGTACGGCGGGTTCATCGACAAGTTCCCGATGGGGTCGTTCATGAACCGCTCCCTGACCATGCGGTCGGGACAGGCGCACGTACAGCGCTACATGCGGCCGCTGCTGGAACGCATCCGCAAGGGCGAGATCGACCCGAGCTTCATCATCACCCACACGATGCAACTGGAAGACGCCCCTCGCGGCTACGACATCTTCAAGAACAAGCAGGAGGACTGCGTCAAGGTGGTGCTCAAGCCGTAGCGGTTCGCCTCGTCGTCGCCTCCGGATCACTCTGCCGGGGGCGACGACCAACTGCGCGGAAGAGTGGGTTCGGCCCAGACGGGGCGCCCGTGTTTGGTATCGGTGCAGATCGGCGCCCCCGACGTGGCCTTTCCCCGGCTGAACGGCATCGCCTACTGGCTGTACCTGTTCGGCGGTCTGATCGTGCTGGGTTCGTTCGCGACGCCCGAAGACGCAGCGGACTGGGCCATGCTCATCACCGCGCAGGTGCTCACCTGCTCGCCCCTCGCTGTCAGGCGCAGCTGATCCGGCGTCTCCTCGGCCGCACGCCCGAGCCGTTTGATGCGTCGGCACACGGGTAGACCGCGACCTGGTCCGAGGGGGTGGGCCGAGGATCGGAGCCACATACCGACGGTGGGCTCCATCCGGTCCGCATGCTAGGCGAGGCCCGAGGAGTGCGGGATGGCCGAATCGGAGAGCCGGGACACGGGCGCACGGGAGTCGCCCGCGCAACCGCGCGAGCAGGTCGATCGGCAGCGTGACGCCGAGGAGGGCGCGGAAGGCGCCGGTCGGGGCCAGAACCTCGGTCCCGCCGGCGGGCCAACGGGTGCCGAGCCCGGCGAACGCCCCGCCGCCCCACAGCGTGGTGAACACGACCTTCCCCAGCCGGTTGGCGGGCACAGCAGCAAGACGATGTCAGATCCGGACGTCGTCCTCCAGCTCCCGCAGGTCAAGGTCGAACAGATCTACGTCGAGGTCGACAACCTGGACGCCTCCGTCTCACTGCGAGCCCGGCTGGGTAGCCTGCTCCAGCTCGACGTGGGCGTTCAGGCGCATCTCGGCACGGTGAAGATCGACATCAAGGGCGTCGAGACCGAGGCGATGCTCGAGGTTCGGCTCGAGGAGCTCCGCGGCATTCTCGACAGCGCCCTGCGCACCATCGAGCGCAACCCGCAGATCATCGAGTCGCTGGTGAAGACCGTGGACACCGCCGTGAACCAGGTCGGGCAGACAGCTCAGCAGGTGCTCGGACCGCAGGGGCCGCTGGCCCGGACGCTCGACCACGTCGGGCAGACGGCGCAGGAGGCGCTGGGGCCCAATGGGCCGCTGTCGCAGACGCTGCAGCAGGCCACCCAGCAGGTCGGTCAACAGCTCGGGCAGACCACCCAGCAGCTCGGACAGACCACCCAGCAACTGGCTCAGAACAGCGGGGCGGCGGCTGGCGGCGGTGGGGGTCTGGGCGGCGTGCTGGGCGGATCTCCGGCCCGAGCGGCGTGGCAACGGATGAAGAAGATCGTCAACAGCAGCCAGCCACTGAGGCAGGTCACGGCGCGGCTGGTAGGACCGCAGGGGCAACAGCCGCAGAGCTGATTGCGGCAGGCGTGCCGCAGCAAGTTGGCCTCGTCGGACCACAGCTTCACGATCGCCGGGCGTCGGCAGATCGTCTTGATCTTTCCCGTGGTGGAGGCCACCGTCTTCGACGGGTTGTTGTAGACGAACCGCCGGGTGTCTCCCTTGCGGCGGTGACGCTGGATGCGCCAGCCGAGGAAGTCGAAATCGTCGATGTGCGTGATCAGGGTCTTGGTCACCGACAGGTGTAATCCCATCGGGGCCAACAGCGCCGCCGTTTGCTCCCGCAGGGCCCCTGCGTGGGCGCCCTCGCCGCGGACCAGGATCAGAAAGTCGTCCGCGTAGCGGACGAAACTCCAGGTGGGCCAAGGCCATCAGCGCCTGCTGCAACGCCTCGGCTGCCTCTCACCCCGGGCGCCGGCGGCTATGAGTGCCACCCGGAAGGGGTGTTCTTGGCAGGAAATACTCCGTATCCTCCCGGTGTGCATAGGGTCAGGCCGTAACCCGTCCTCTGTACGTCATGACGTGGGCGAGGAGCGCAGCGGGATGACGGTCGAGACCACGGCGGTCGCCGCCTGATGCGCGCGGCGTTGATCATGCTGGCCACGCTGGCGGTGGCCGTGCTGCTGGACATCGGCACACGCAGGCTCGTCCGTCGCGTCGACCACGGTCGCTACCGGTGGGTCCTGGGACCACTGCGGAACGCCTGCCGCCGTCCGACGGCCGCCGTGCTGCTCCTCACCGGGCTGTACCTCGCACTGCCGCCGAGGCCGACCGGGTGGCTCGGCGACGTCCGACACGCCATCGGGCTGTTGCTCATCGGCAGCGTCGCCTGGCTGGTGATCAAGGCGTTGCACGTCGCCGAGGGCGTCACCTTCAGCCGGCTGCCGCCGGAGGTGGTCGCGGACCGCCGGATCCGGCGGGCCCGAACCCAGATCCGCCCCGTCCGACGCTTCACCGCGGTAGTGGTCACGATCGTGGCCATCGGCCTGATCATGACCACCTTCCCGCCCATCCGGGCGTTCGGGATCTCCGTCCTGGGCTCGGCCGGCGTCGTCGGCGCGCTCATCGGCCTGTCCGCCCGGACCGCGCTGGGCAACGCGTTCGCCGGTATTCAGGTCGCCTTCTCGGACGGTCTGCACGTCGGCGACGTGGTGGTCATCGAGGGCGAGTGGGGCCGGGTCGAAGAGGTCAAGCTGACCAACGTGGTCGTCCGGCTGTGGGACGACCGGACGCTCATCCTGCCGACGATGTACTTCACCGAGCGCCCGTTTCAGAACTGGTCCCGGAATGAGGCGCGGGTGGTCGGCAAGGTCCAGATCCACGTGGACCACACCGCCGACCTGGAGGACCTGCGTACGGAGACCCGACGGCTCGTCGAGTCCTCACCGCTGTGGGACCGGAGCCAGTGGCAACTGCAGATGGTCGACGCCACCGCATCGAGCGTCGTGATCGAGGTGCAGGCCGCAGCCGCCGACGGGCCCAGCGCCTGGGACCTCCGCTGCGACCTCCGCGAGGGCCTGATCCGCTACGTTCGCGACAACCACCCGCAGTGGCTCCCCCGCACCCGCAGCGAGTACAAACCCTGACCTCCCCGCAAACCCACAAAAACCGCCTTGTCGGGCGAAAGGTGCGTAGCGTAGCGACCTCCTCGTGCATACGGCAGGCAGGTGCACAAGGGCCACCACGAGGCCGAGAAGCTCGCCAAGCGGCACTACCTGCGGGCGGTCACCCGCACGAGGTGAGCGCGTTCACCGAGGTCCTCCTGCGACCCCTGCGGGATCGGCTGGCCGGCACAGTCAGCATCGACGCCCGCACCGCCACGCCCACCGACGTACGTCGCGAGGCCCAGTCCCTCGGCGGTTCGGTCGCGACTCGGGGCATGCGCCCACTTACCCCCCCGGTGGGGCTACCCGTCCCTCTCGTCCCGCCAGCCGCCGGGTTCGGGATGGTAGCCGTATGCGGCGGCCCGCACCGTTTCCTCGTTCTCCAGCCCGGAGCCGATCGCGCCGCCGACGGTGGCCAGCGAGCTGGTGATCCAGGCGAGCGTCAGGTAGTCGGTGAAATCGACCGGCCGCTGCAGAGTCTGTTCCAGCACGGATGTGTCGATCAGCAGCGCCCCGACGAGCACCGTTCCGGCGAACAGCACCAGGTAGGACACCGCCGTGGCCAGAGTGAGGGTGAGAATCGTACCCAGGTTGAACAGCCGGGCCAGCTCAGCCGGTGTCCCCCGGTCTGGTTTCTCCCATAGGTCGTGCGCGACGATCAGCCAGGCCACCAACGCGGTCAGCCCGAGTACCATGATCACGGCGAGCCGAAGTCCGCCGAGCGCATCGCCCATCTGCCAGATGGTGTCCGTGGTGAGCGCGAACGCGGCCGTGCCGAACGCGCCGACCAGCAGCTTGGACAGGCCCAGCAGGGCGCGCCCCGGGCGGTTGGCCTTGACCATTCCGATCAACAGCCGCACCCGGCCGACCAGCCGCGAGGCGACGTAGCCCAGTTCCCCGGCGTCGGCCTCGCCGACCACCCGGTGGACGGCGGGAACCCGGCTTGCCATCTCTGCCGGTGCCCAACCGGCCGGCGGCACCCGCTGGTCGGAAGTGTCGGTGAGCAGTCGGCTCACCAGATCCGGAACGGCCACGCGGGCCGCTCGCAGCTGGGGCAGTCCCAGCGCGGGCAGGGAAACCATCGCGACTCGACGCCGGGCGGAGGTCTGCGCGACCAGCGGCACCCGCTCGGTGTGCAGCGGCAGGTCGGTCAGGCAGATTGCGACGTCCCACCGGTCGTCGGTGCGCCGTTGGGCAAGATCGTCGAGCAGCGCCTCAACGCCGCCGTCGCGGCGCGGCGCCACCTCACCCCAGCCTTCCCGAACGGTCCACCGCACGTCCGCGTCCACCCGCTCGGAGAGCCGGCCGGCCAGCTCGGCGGTGAGCCGCGCGGCCACCCGGGCCGGGTGGTCCGGCGGGGTCGCCACCAGTCCGACGACGAGCTCCGGGCGGTGCTGTTCACTGTGGGTCATCGGTGCTCCTCACGGTAGCCGGGCTCGTCGCCGTCTATCGTCACCAATACCGGGTCGTCATGAGCTCTCCGACGGCCGGATTCAGCGGTGGCGCAGCCTGCGCCGCAGGTCGTAGAAGCCGTTGCTGGACAGGCCGTAGAAGAGTGGGAGCAGGAGCAGGACGACCAGCGCCGCCGGCACGTTGACCAGCCAGCCGACCACGCCGGCCGCGGCGTAGGCCATGATCCCGAGCAGCGCCGGGAGCCGCTGGACGGCCCCCGTCCACGTGCCCAGGGTGCCATCCGGTTCCGTGGTAGGCAGCGAACATCGGCAAACGAACGCTGACCGACTAGACCGATGCGCGCCGCGCGGCCGGCCGCCCGCCGGTCAGGACGCGGTCAGCTCGCGCATGCGGCTGATCTCGACGGCCTGCTCGGTGGCGACCGAGTTGGCGAACTCCTGCATGCTCTGGTCCACCCCCACCTTGAGCAGGTCGGTGGCCATCGCCACGGCGCCCTCGTGGTGCTCGGTCATCATCTGTACGAAGAGGCGGTCGAACTCGGCGCCGTGGGCGGCGGCGAGTTGCCGCATCGCCTCGGGGGACTGCATCCCGCGCATCGCGCCGTGGTCGTGGCCGGGGACCTCGGCGGGCAACCCCCGGGCGGCGAGCCAGGCCCGCAGCACGCCGATCTCGGGTTGTTGAGCGGCCTGGATCCGGTCGGCGACCGCGCGTACCCGGGGGTCGGCGGTGCGGTCGGGCGCGAGGGCGGCCATCTCCACCGCCTGCTGGTGGTGCGGGATCATCATCCGGACGAACCAGACGTCGAGGCTGTTGTAGCGGGGCGCCGAGGCGTCCCGCACCTCCTGGGCCGGCCGGGTCACCGCGGGCTCCCCCGGCCGTCCGGGCACGATGACCGGCGGGGCGTCCGCCGTGGGCGACGGACTCGATCCGGCGGCCGGGAGGGCGGACGGCTGACCGGGTCGGTGCCACAGGGTCAGGCCCAGCGCGGCGAGCGCCAGCGCCACGACTGTTACGACGAGCAGCAACCGTCCACGTTGGTCAGTCATGCGTCAACCCCTCCGGTAGAGGTGACAGCGATCCTAACCAGCGACAAAGAACTCTGAATGTGACCCAGGTCACATTGATCCGCATGGGTCGACGGTAAGGTGTCCACAATCGTCATCCCCTTTCGAAGGGTGTCGCCGATGGTCGAATCCCGCACGTCCACGTCCCGCCGTCTCCGGATCGGCAGCCTCGCCGCCGCCGGTCTCCTCCTCGCCAGCATCGCCGCACCAGGCGGCGCGCAGGCCACCCCACGGCTCGCCGTCGAACCGGCCACCGTGGACACCGCCGCCGCCGCCCTCGGCGTCGACGAGATCTCCAGCAGCCCCAACCTCCGCCAGATCGCCAACCTGCCGAAGCAGGCACCGTTCGACACCGAGAACGCCTACGGCACCGACATGGCGTTCCAAGGGCCCTTCGCGTACGTCGGTAACTACAACGGGTTCACGATCTACAACATCGCCAACGCGTCGAGCCCGAAGATCATGTCGCAGGTGAGCTGCCCAGGCTCACAGAACGACGTCTCGGTCTACGGTGACCTGCTCTTCCTCTCCACGGACTCGTCGCGCAGCGACGACTCCTGCGACAGCCACTCGCAGTCCGCGGCGGTCAAGGAGTCCTGGGAGGGCATCAAGGTCTTCGACGTCAGCGACCCGGCCAACCCGCGCTACATCAAGTCGGTCGAGACCGACTGCGGCTCGCACACGCATACCCTGGTGCCGGCCAAGGACGGCGGCTCCGTCTACCTGTACGTCTCCTCGTACAGCCCGGCGGCAGCCTTCCCCGACTGCCAGCCGCCGCACGACTCGATCTCCATCGTCAAGGTGCCGCTGGACACGCCCACCGACGCGGCGGTGGTGGCCACGCCGAACCTCTTCCCGGACGGCGGGTACCCCGGTCGCCCGGGTGGCTCGGCGACCACCGGCTGCCACGACATCACCGCGTACCCGGGGAAGGACCTGGCCGCCGGCGCCTGCATGGGTGACGGCATCCTGATGGACATCTCCAACCGGGAGGCGCCCCGGGTGATCAACCAGGTCCGGGACACGGTCAACTTCGCCTTCTGGCACTCGGCCACCTTCAACAACACCGGCACCAAGGTCGTCTTCACCGACGAACTCGGTGGCGGCGGCGCGGCGACCTGCAACACCGCCGTCGGGCCGAACCGCGGCGCGGACGCCATCTACGACATCACCGGCTCCGGTGACGCCCGGACGATGGTCTTCCGCAGCTACTACAAGATTCCCCGAGGGAACGCCGACACCGAGAACTGCGTGGCCCACAACGGCTCGCTGATCCCGGTGCCCGGACGCGACATCATGGTGCAGGCCTGGTACCAGGGCGGCATCTCGGTCTGGGACTTCACCGACTCGGCCAACCCGAAGGAGATCGGCTACTGGGAGCGCGGGCCGCTCTCCGACAGCCGGCTGGTCCTGGGTGGGGCCTGGTCGTCGTACTACTACAACGGCCACATCTACTCCAGCGACATCCAGAAGGGCCTGGACGTGGTGGAGATCGACCAGGCGTCCATCCCGGGCGCCAAGACGAGGCACTACAACCGGCTCAACGTGCAGACCCAACCCGACTACCGGGACTGACATCCCCGAGGCCCGCGGGCCCGGCCACCGCATCCGCGGGGCCGGGCCCGTCGGCGGTCAGCTCATCGGCAGCTGGTAGCTGCGCTCCCCGCCGCCGGTCGGGACCAGCCGCACCTCGCCGCTACGCAGCCCGTACGTCACCGACCAGCGGGTGTGCGGCTGCCGCACCGAGTCCAGCACCCGCAGCGCGGTCGGGGCGTCCACCGCCCCGCCGGCGGCGTCCAACGCCTTCGCCAGCAGCCCGTAGCGGTGGTCCCGTCGCAGCTCGTTGTCGGGCACGCCGGCGGCCGGGACGTTGGTCAGCGCCTGCCAGGGACCCCGCCGCTGATCGGCGCGCAGGACACCGTCGACGAACTCCACCACCGCCGACGCGCCGGTGGCGTCGGCGAGCAGGTAGTGCAGCGGCGGCCCGCCGTCGAAGTCCAGGTTGTAGCGCCCGAACACGGCGATCGCCTCGTCCACCGTGGCCGCCGAGTCCAGCACCAGGCGCAGGATCCGCACCGAACCGACCGTCGGGCGGCCCGGCACCGGCCGGGCGGTCGGGCCCTCGTCGGCGGCCAGCCCCACGGCCAGGCCCCGCTCGTTCATCCCGTCGAAGGGCAGCAGCGGCGCGTCGAGCAGGCGGCGGTCGCCCGCCGGGTCGCTCCCGACACCGAGGTACGAGATGTCCACCAGGGAGATCGAGGCGTACCCGTCCGGCGGGTCGGTCCGCAGCACCAGCGCCGGGTTCGGCTCCCAGTCGAAGTTGCGGGCGAACAGCGGCCGGCTCCGGTCGCCGAGGGCGGCGAAGAGCGAGCAGCCGAACGGGCTCGCCTCGGCGGTGCCGGAGACGCCGACGGTGGGGTCGTAGTCGCCGACGTAGGTCATCTCGTACAGCGGCAGGTCGTCGACCTTGCGGAGGTTGGCCAGCGTCTGCTCCACCTGGCCGGCGTCCTGCCGGGAGGCGGTGGGCGGGCCGGCGGCGCCGGGCGGCGGCGTCCGTTGGCCGGCGGCGCAGCCGGCGAGCAGCAGGGCGACACCGGCGGCGAGCAGCATCCTCCGCATGCCCGCGACGCTAGAAGGAGCGGGCGGCGGTTGTCCATCCGGTCAACGTCCGGGGAGGCGGGAGAGCTGGGCCTCGATCGCCGCCGGAGTGAGCGCGGGCCGGCCGCCCGGGTTGCCCACGATGACGCCGGCCGCGGCCACCGCGTACCGGGCGGCGCGCTCGTAGGGCTCGCCGCGCAGCAGTCCGGCCGTGAGCGCGGCGACGAAGGCGTCCCCGGCGCCGGTGCTGTCCACCATGGGCGTCTCGGCCAGCGGCACGAAGAGCTCCCCGTCCGGCCAGACGAAGGCGTTGCCCTCCCCCGCCACCTCCACGGCGACCAGCCCGGGACCCCGGGCGAGCAGTTCCCGGCCGGCCCGCAGCCCCGCCGTGGCGTCCTTCGGCGCATCGCCCACGATCAGCCCGGCCTCCTGGGCGTCGGTCCGCAGCACGTCGGCCAGGCCGAGCAGGTCCGCCGCGCCGGCCGGGTCGGCCGGCGCGCCGTCGAGCACGACCAGCCGGTCGGCGGTACGGGCGCAGCGGGCCGCTGCCAGCGCGGCGGGCAGCGGCTGCTGGAGCTGGACGAGGACCGCCCGCGCCGCCCGCAGCGCTTCCTCGGCACCGGTCACGTCCGCCTCGGTCAGCAGGGTCGCCTCGGGGATGTCCTCCAGGTAGCGCCACTGCGCCCGGGCGTCGACCAGGTCCACGATCAGCGCGCTGGGCGTGTCGGCGCGGCGCACCACCGGGGCGACGTCGATGCCGTCGCTGCGGGCCCGACCCAGCAGCCGGTCGCCGACCTCGTCCTCGCCGACCACGCCGAGCAGTCCGACGCGGGCGCCGAGCTGGGCGAGCCCGACGGCCTGGTTGGCCCCCTTGCCGCCGAGCTGCTCCCGGCGGCAGCGCACCGGGGCGGTGGCGGACGGGCCGGGCACCTCGTCCACCAGCAGGACGAGGTCCCGTGCCACCTGCCCCACCACGATCGCGTCCAGTCCGGCCATGCCGCGCTGATACCCGGGCCACCGCCGGTCACGCCCGGATCAGCCCCGGACGACGCCGAACATGAAGCAGCCGTACACCACGTTGCGGCTGTGCAGGCGGTCCACCGCCGGGTCGGCCAGGAGCTCGGCGATGACCGCCTCCGGGTCCTCGCCGTCGTGCCACCGGCCGCCGACGATCCGCCCCCGGCGGTCGTACGCCCGGAGCACCTGGGGCCGTCCCCGCCAGTCGGCCGGATAACCGGTCACGTCGGCCGGACCGGGGCAGTCGGCGTCGTGCGCGAAGATCGGCCCCACCTCCCGGTACGGTCCCTCGGGCAGCGGCGGGGCGTACCCGAAGAGCAGCAGCGGCTCACCCGGGGTGGCGTCGCGGAGGCAGCAGCGCAGCGGTTCGCCGCCCTCGGCGGTGGCCCGCTCCACCTGTCGTCCGCCCGCGTCGCGGCCGGTGCGCCGCACCGCGGCCAGCACCTCGACCGGCAGCGGCTGGATCAGATACCTGGTACGCGTCGTCGTCATGCTCACCAGCGTGGCCGGGAGGATCCCCGGATGCTGGCGGCGATCGGACCTCGCACGCCGGCCGATCAGCGTCGGGAGACCGGGATCTGCAGCTCGGTGACACCCTTCTCCGGCTCCTCCTGGGAGTAGTCCAGGTAGACCTCGCGGGCGTACCCCTCGGCCCGCCAGCCGTTCTCCTCGATCCACCGGGCCAGCACCTCCATGCTGGCCTCGACCTCGTCCATCGACCCGTGGTGCACCAGCGTCGCGGCGGCGGGCAGCGCGGGCAGGTCGACGATGGTGAAGTCCCCCGACGCCGAGGGCTCGACGCCGACGGTCGCCCCGGCGTGCACCACGACCGCCTCCCCCTCGCCCGCCGGCTCGTACCAGGCGATGGCCGGCCCGGTGGGGCGCACCCGCGCCCCCTCCAGGCGCCGGAACAGTTCCGGATAGAGGGGTTGAATCACCGGGCCGATGTCCGGCGTCTCGTAGCTGGGCGCGACCGCGGTCAGTTCCGCGATCCGCACTGCCGGGATCTCCTTGAGCACGACGTCCTTGGTGGTCATCCGACCCTCCGTCTCGAGCATCCGGAGCCTCGCCTCGATCCCGGCCAGCCGGGCGGTGTCCGCGGCGACCTGCGCCGCGAGCTGGGCGCGGCGCAGCCGCAGCATGCCCCGCAGCTCGCCGGCGTCCAGGTCGTCGTCGAGGACGGCCCGGACCTGGTCCAGGGTGAGTCCCAGGTCCTTCAGGGCGATCACCCGGTTGAGCCGGCCCAGTTGCTCCGCCCGGTAGTAGCGGTAACCGGTGTGCGGGTCGACGACGGCCGGGCGGAGCAGCCCGACGCCGTCGTAGTGCCGCAGCATCCGGGCCGACACCCGGCCGAGTGCGGCGAATTCTCCGATGGTGAACATGGCCCCTTCACGCTCGTCCCTGACACGGTGTCAGAGTCAAGCGCGGCCGTCACGGGCGGGCCGGGACGCGCCGGATGGTGCGCGGGCCGACCAGCCGGCGGACCACCGGCACGGCGTTCCACTTCGCCGCGCCGACCAGGTCCCGCGCGTGCTCCAGCACCGTGTAGTCGGGCCGGGCCAGGCCGTCGGCGATCGCCCGGTCCAGGTCGTTGCCGCAGCGGGTGAGCACGCTGTCGAAGTCGCGGCGGACCGGTTCGAGCAACTGGTAGCCGAAGGAGCGGTGCAGGCGGGCGAAGAGCGGCTTGTAGAGGCGGGCTCGCTCGTGCAGGCCCGACGAGTGCGACATCGGGTTCTTCGGGCGCCGGCGGATGTAGTCCGGCAGCAGGTCGGCGAAGGCCCGCCGGACGATCCACTTTTCCTGGCCGTCGCGCACCTTCAGGTGGAGCGGGATGCGCATCGCCAGCTCCAGCACGCTCAGGTCGAGGAAGGGCACCCGGGCCTCCACCCCGTGGCCCATGCTGACCCGGTCCACCCGCTGCAACTCGGTCCGACCCAGGTTACGGATCTTGTGCAGGAAGAGCCGGCGGGACCGTTCCGGGCCGACCTGGTGGTACATCGGGTACCCGCCGAACAGCTCGTCCGAGCCGTCCCCGGTGAGCACCACCTTGACGCCCAGCTCGCGCAGCCGCCGGAAGATCGGCACCGAGACCACCGCGTTGATGATGTCGCCGTACTCGGTCAGCTCGGAGATCCGGATCGCCTCCCGGACGTCGGCCAGCCGGATGTCCCGCGGGCGCAGCTCGACCACCTCGTGCGGCACGCCCAGATCGGCGGCGAGCCGCCGGGCGTACGCCACGTCAGGGCTGTCCGGCACGCCAACGGTGACCGCGACGCAGTCCGGGTGCGACTCCCGGGCGTGCAGCAGGGCGAGCGAGCTGTCCAGGCCGCCGGAGAGGACCACCCCGACGGTGAGGTCGGTGTCGAGCCGCACGCGGATGCTGTCGGTGAGCGCGACCCGGACGAGCAGGGCGGCCTCGTCCGGGTCGTCGATCACCGGCAGCCCGGCGCCGAGGCGCAGCAGGTCGACGTGCGGGCGCAGCCGGACCGGCCCGTCGGGCTCGGCCCAGCCGTGGTGCCCGGGCGGCACCTCGCCGATCGGCGCCCCGTGCCCGACCAGCGCCTTCACCTCCGAGGCGAGGTGCAGGCAGCCGGGGCCGCGGGCCCAGTAGAGGGGCTTCACCCCGACCGGGTCCCGGGCCAGGTAGGCCCGGCCGCTGGCCCGCTCCACCACGACGAAGGCGTACTCCCCGCGCAGCCGGTGCACCGCCTCCTCACCCCAGTGCCGGAACGCGGCGAGCACCACCTCGGTGTCGCTCGTGCTGCGGAAGGGGTACCCGAGCCGCGTCAGCTCCGAGCGCAGCTCGTGGTGGTTGAAGATCTCGCCGTGGTAGCAGAGCAGGTGCCGTTCGTCGGGCGAGAGCCAGGGCTGCACCGCCCGCTCCCGGTCCACGATCCGCAGCCGGCGTACCCCGGCGAGCAGGCCGTTCTGCTGCCGGGTCTCGGTCACCTCGCCTCGAGGGGCGAGGGCGGCGAGCATCCGACGGAAGGTGGCCGGGTCGGCGTCCGGTCCGATGCTCAGCGCGATTCCGCACACGCTCGTCAGACCCCCATCTCGGCCTCGTACGCCCCTCGGAAGCGGCGGCGCGCGGCGGGCGCGAGGCAGAGGTGCCAGGCCTGGCCCTCGTCGACCACGTTGATCTCGCCGGCCTCCTGTCGGGCCAGCAGCAGGTCGGCCAGGGTCTCCCGGACGCCGAAGCGCCGGAACCAGGCCAGCTCCACGTCGGCCGCCCAGCCGAGGCAGTGCCCGCTGGGCACCATGGCGGCGTAGCCCAGGCGGCGCAGCCGGTACTGGTGCTCGGCGCTGCGGGCCAGGCTGGTGGCCCAGAGCGGCGGGGTGCCCGGCGGGGTGGCCAGGGCGAACTCCCGGCCGATGTCGTTGAGCAGGGCCACCACCTCGCGGCGGGCCCGGCGGAACATCAGCCCGGCGGTGCGCGGGGTGGCGTCGGGCAGGAGCCGCCGGCGGGCCGCCCGCAGCCCGCGGCCGAGGACGCCGGCCGGCTGCTCCTGGTAGCGGAAGGCCAGCAGCCCGCGACGGCGCAGCCACTCCAGGTCGACCAGGTCGGTGCTGGTGTTGACCTGGCTGTCGGTGAGGAAGGGAGCGCTGTCCCGCCACCACATCACGTCGATCCGGGAGAGCAGGTAGATCCGGACCAGCGCGGTGAGGTCGTGCGCCGAGCTGCGGGCGTTGGGCTGGTAGCGGGCGATCTCCAGCAGCAGGGTCTCCCGGGCGCCCACGAACCCCTGCGGGGTGGCGTCGAGGACCGCGGCGATCGCCGGCTCACGCAGCCGCTGGTCCAGCAGCACCTGGCGGGCGGTGGTCGACGGGGCGTCCGCCAGGGCGCCCACCTCGACCAGCAGCTCGGCCACCGCCGCCCGGTACGCGGCGAGGTCCGGCGCATCGGTGACGGGACGGCGCCCGGCGGCGGGCGGCAGCCGGCGGGCGGGGGCGGTGGCCGCGACGGCGGGCCCGGGCTGCTGGCCGGGGCTTCGGCTGGGCACGCGCATGGTCGGGTCCCCTCTCCGGGCAGGACACGGTGTGGTCGAGCCTGAAACACACCGTAAGCACCAGGAACGGGAAATCCGCGAACAATCCTCCTATCCCCCCTCTAAGGGCGACGAGTCACCGCATCCGGCGCGGAAAGCGACTGCACCCAGCCGTACCCCGGCGCGGCGGGCAGTGCGGCGTCCCGGTCGGCCCGGACCGCGTCGGCGGCGTGCAGCGCGGCGCCGAGGGCGGCCCGGAACAGCAGGGAGCCGGTGCTGACCCGGGCCACGCCGAGCCGCCCCAGCACGGCCAGGGTCGGCCCGCCGGGTCGGTGCAGCACGTTCAGCGGTCGGCCGGCCTCGGCCGCCAGCCGCTCGACCAGGTCGTCCGGCGCGCCGGGAACGAAGAAGCCGTCGGCCCCGGCGGCCCGGTACGCGCGAGCCCGGTCCAGGGCCTCCGGCAGCGGCTCCGGCACGCCCAGCCACCAGGCGTCGGTGCGGGCGTTGACGAACAGCCCCGGCACGGCGGCCTTCACCGCCGCGATCTTGGCGGCGGCCAGTTCCGGCGGCGTCAGGCTGCCGTCCGGGCGGCCGTCCTCCAGGTTCACGCCCACCACGCCGAGCGCCGCCAGCTCGGCGACGTAGTCGGCCACCGCCGCCGGGTCGTCGCTGAACCCGCCCTCGACGTCCACGGTGAGCAGCACCGGCAGGTCGCGCAGCCGCCGGGCGAGGTCGAGGTTCTCCCCCCGGGTGGCCCCGGCCGCGTCCGGCTTCCCACCCGCCGCGGCGACGCCGAGGCTGGTGGTGCCGATCGCCGGATGCCCCCGGGCCGCCAGGGCCGCGGCGGAGGCATGGTCCCAGGCGTTGGGCAGCAGCAGCGGCCGGCCCGGCCGGTGCAGGGCGTGGAAGGCCTCGGTGCGCTCATTCATCGGACGGTCACCTCGGTGCTGGTCGGGACGGTCAGGGTGGGACGGGCCGGGTGGTCGGGGCCGGCGCGGCGGCGGAGCACGTCGACCACCCCGGCGGCCAGGGCCAGGGCGTGCCGCTCTCCCGGGCAGCCCCGGGGTCCGGCGCCGAAGGTCAGCGACCCGCCGGGGCGCCCGGGGCGGAACCGGTCCGGCTCGGAGTGCGCGGCGGGGTCGCGGTTGGCCGCGTCGAACCGGAGCAGCAGCGGGGCGTCCGGGCCGATCTCCCGGCCGCCGAGGTGCAGCGCGGCGGTGGTCACCCGCCGGGTGCCGCGTACCGGCGGATCGAGGCGCAGCACCTCGGCCAGCAGGTCGCCGGTGGACAGCGCGGCCGGCGCCGCGAGGCCGTGCCGGACGGCCGCGCCGATCAGCCCGGCGGTGGCGTCGCAGGCCTGGACCAGCAGCCCGATCCGGTTCGCGGCCGCCTCGGGCGGGGCCGGCGGGGACATCGCCAGCAGCGCGGCCACGGCCCGGTCCGCGCGGGCCACCGCGGCCGGGGCGGCGCCCGGGTGGTACGCCGCCGCCACCGCGGCCACTGCCGGCCCGGCCGCCGCCAGGTCGGCCAGGCCGAGCCGCGCCGCCAGCACCGAGAGGGGTACGCGCCGCGCCAGCACCTCCAGCGTCCCGCCGGCCCGGTCGCGTTCGTCCCCGGTACGCCCGGCGGCCACCCCGTCCCGCGACCCACCGGCCGGGCCGGCCCCGTCCAGCGCTTGCCGGGCGGCCGCCTCGTCCAGCGCCTCCCCGGCCAACCGGGCCGCCGCCTGCCGCAGCTCGTCCGGGTCGAGGTGGGCCAACGCGGCGACCCCGATCGCGCGCCGGGCGGGGTGCCGGTCCGGCGGGCTGAACCGGCTGACCGCGCCGCGCAGCCAGGCCAGGGTGCCCGGCGGCCCGGCGGGCGCGGCGGGCACCACGCATCGGGGGTCGGTCAGCACGGCGAGCACATCGGCGTGCCGGGTGACCACCCACCCGTCGTCGAGGAGTACGGGCGCCGCGCACGCTGGCGTCCCCGGGTCCTGCGGAATCTCCGGCCAACTCATCCCCCGACCGTAGGCCCGGAACCCTTCGGCCCAGGCCGAACGATCCGACCCTGTCGATCATGAGGTTGGCGGCGGTTTCCGAGATCGACATCGCCGCCGAAGTCATGATCGACCTGGCGGAGGGTCAGGCGCGGGCGGGGGCGGTGTCGCGGGAGGGGGGTGGGGCGAGGTCGGCCGGGGTGCGGCCGAGGGCGGCAGCGAGGGCGGGGCGGCCGGCCGGGGTGAGGCGGACGGCGCGGCCGGTGCCGCGTACGGTCCAGCCGAGGTCGAGGAAGCGGCGGTTGAGGGCCGCCCCGAGCGCCCCGGCCAGGTGCGGGCGGCGCTCGGTCCAGTCCAGGCAGTCCCGGACCAGCGGACGCCGGGCGGCGCGCAGCGGCTCGACCGGCACACCCAACTCGGCGAGCCAGGCCACCCCGTGCGCGGTGACGGCGAGGCCGCCGGTCCGGTCCAGCACGCCCCGGTCCAGCAGCGCGTCGTGCAGCAGCACGCCGAGCCGGCCGGCCAGGTGGTCGTAACAGGTCCGGGCGTACGCGAGGACGGCGCCGGCAGAGGCGGCGCGCAGCGTGCGGGGCGGCGCCGGCTGGGCGGGCGCGTGCCCGGCCAGGTCCTCGATGAGCTGGGCCACCGACGGGCCGGCGAGGCGGACGTACCGGTGCCGGCCCTGCCGCTCCTCGACCAGCAGGCCGCCTCGCACCAGCCGGTTGAGGTGGTCGGTCGCGGTGGAGGGTGCCACCCCGCCGGCCCGGGCCAGCTCCCCCGCCGTCCAGGCCCGCCCGTCGAGCAGGGCCAGGCAGAAGGCGGCGCGGGTCCGGTCGGCGAGCAGCGCGGCGAGCCCGGCCATCGCGCGTCCGTCGGTGCTGGTGCTGGTCATCCCCCCATGCTGGCACGCGCACCGTTCGGCGCCGACCGACACGTGCGACACCTCTTTACATCGTTGTATCCAACGTTGTAAGAACGGGGCACCGCACCTCCGTCCACACCCGAGGCAGGTCTGATGGGACACCTCCACCGCGGCGGCGTGCTCGCCGCCGTACTCGCTCTGGTGCTGACCACGACGGCGGCCGCGCCGGCCGCCGGCGCCACCCCCGACCGCTACCGCAACCCGATCTCCGCCGACTTCGCCGACACCTTCGCCGACCCGGTGATCGTGCGCGGCGACGACGGCCTCTGGTACGCCTTCGGCACCTCCGATCCGCTGCGCGAGGGCGAACGCCAGGCGCACCGGGTGCCGATCGCCCGCTCCGCCGACCTCGTCGACTGGACGTCCGTCGGGGACGCCTTCGCCCCCGGCCAGCGCCCGTCCTGGGCCGCCGCCGGGGCGGCGTTCTGGGCGCCCGACGTGCGTCGGGTCGCCGGCCACTGGGTCATGTACGTGACCGTCACCGACACCACCGTCTCCGGCGACACCTTCGACACCGCCGTCGGGGCCGCCACCGCGCCCACCCCGGCCGGGCCGTGGACGTTCGCCGACGAGCCCGTGATCGCCCCGCGTCCCGGCGGGGGCGGCGGCTACCTCTGGACCATCGACCCGAGCCAGTTCACCGACAGCGACGGCCGGAACTACCTCTACTACGGCAGCTACTACGGCGGCGTCTCGGTCACCGAACTGTCCCCGGACGGGCTGCGGGCGGTCGGCGCGCCGACCCTGGTGGCGATCGACAACAAGTTCGAGGGCAGCTACGTGGTGCGCCACGACGGCTGGTACTACCTCTTCGCCTCCACGGCGAACTGCTGCGCCGGGCCGGCCACCGGCTACTCCGTCCAGGTCGGCCGGTCCCGCAGCCCGCGCGGGCCGTTCGTGGACCGCGACGGCCAGCGGCTCGACGTCTCCCGGGCCGGCGGCACCCCGGTGCTCACCCAGAACGGCAACCGCTGGATCGGCACCGGGCACAACGCGGTGCTGACCGACCTGTCCGGCCAGGACTGGATCGTCTACCACGCGATCGACCGGGCCGACCCCTACCTGGACGAGCCGTTCGGCATCAACGAGCGGCCCATGCTGCTGGACCGCCTCGACTGGGTGGCCGGCTGGCCGACGGTGAACGCCGGCGCCGGCCCCTCCGACGGGCCCCGGCCCGCGCCGGTCACCACTGGCCGCCCCGACGCCCGCTTCGACTCGGCCGACCTCACCGGCTGGCGGGCGGACGGCGCCTGGCGGGTGGACGCCGGCCAGGTCACCGGCACCGGCACGCTGACCAGCCGTGCCGCCGTGGGCGGGGACGTGCGCGCGGAGGCCGACCTGCGGCTGGCCGGCGCGGCCGCCGCCGGGCTGCGACTGGGCCGGGTGGACGTCCGGATCGACGGCGGCCGGCTCAGCGTCCGGGAGGCCGGCGGGGCGACGGCGGAGACGGCGCTGCCCGCCGGGGTCGACCTCACCGACCCGCACAACCTGGCCGTCGAGGTACGCGGCCGGCAGCTCGTCGCCGAGCTGAGCCCGGCCCGCCTCGGCGACCAGCTCGCCGTGGTGACGCTGGCCCTGACCCGCCCGGCGGCCGGGCCGCTCGCCCTGCTCGCGGAGGGCGGCCCGGCCGCCTTCGACAACGTCAGCGCGGCCCGGCTGTACCGTCCGGTCCGGCACACCGCCGCCCCGCCGACGGTCGGCCCGCTGCTGCCCGGCTGGTCGGACGAGTTCACCGACGGGTTGGACCCGGCCTGGCGGTGGATCCGGCCCAACCCGGCGGCCACCGTCGCCGACGGCGCGCTGCGCTGGCCGGTGGAGCCGACGGACCTCGTCGGCACCGGGAACACCGCGGGCGTGCTGCTGCGCGAGGCCCCGGCCGGCGACTACGTGGCGGAGACCAGGGTCACCCTCGACCTCGGCGCGGACAGCGTCCGCAACTACCAGCAGGCGGGCCTGGTGGCGTATGTGGACGACGACCGGTTCGCCCGGCTGGCTCAGGTGGCCATCTGGAACACCCGCCAGGTCGAGTACGGCTACGAGCTGCCCTTCGCCGGCCGGCCCGTGTACGGCGGCAGCATCGTCGGCACCCCGGCCACCACCACCTGGCTGCGGCTGGCCCACCACGTCGACCCGGTCACCGGCGAGCACGAGTTCCGGGCCGGTTCCAGCCGGGACGGCACGCACTGGACCTGGGGCGCGGTGTGGACCTTCCCGGCCGACACCACGCCCCGGATCGGCCTGGTCGCGCACGGGGGCGCCACGCCGCCGGTGACCGCCGAGTTCGACTACCTGCGGTTCTACCGCTGATCCCCGGGCCGGGGCCGTCCACCGCGGGCGGCCCCGGGCGGGTCAGCCACCGGGGTGCGGGCAGGCCGGGACCAGGTCGCTGACCGTACGGCTCTCGCTGTCGTAGCTGCGCGCGGCGACGAACTCCCCGGTGGCGCGGTCGACGCCGGCCACCGCCCGGGCCCGGCGCCGGTCGGCGCCGCGGAACCGCAGCGCCAGGCTCAGGTGCGGGACCCAGTGCCCGGGCAGCTGCCAGGGCTGCGGGCCGGGCGCCTCGGCGAGCACGTCCCAGACCGCCCGGTGCAGGGCAGTCAGCTGGGGCGCGGGCCGGACCAGCCAGACCAGCGGCGCGGTGCCGTCGAGCACCGTCACCCGGTCGAGGCGGGCCGGCAGGGGCAGCGCCGCGTCACAGAGGTCGGCGAGGCGCTGCTCGGCCCCGGGCGGGAACTCGTCCACCGAGGCGAGGGTCAGGTGCGGCCGGTTGGTGGGGTGCGTGTTGCGGGCCAGGCTGGGCAGACCGGCCTCGGCCAACCGCTGCCAGACCCCCCGTACCGCCTCCTCCAGCTCCGGGGAACAGAGCAGCTCGACCGTCCGCACGCCGTCAGGCTAGTCGCCGGCGGTGTGCCGTGACGTCCCGTGGGGAATGCGCACCGGATGAGCGTGCTGACCCTGACCGACGAACGCCACCTGCGCCGGGCCATCGCACTGGCCGCCACCGCCCGGGACGCCGGGGACGGGCCGTTCGGCTCGCTGCTGGTCGACGCCGACGGGCGGGTGCTGGCCGAGGAGGTCAACACCGAGCGGACCGACGGCGACATCACCGCGCACCCGGAGCTGAAACTGGCCCGCTGGGCGGCCCGACACCTCTCCCCCGACGCGGCCGCCGTCGCGACCATGTACACGAGCTGCCAGCCCTGCGGCATGTGCGCCACCGCGATCGAGCGCTCCGCCCTGGGCCGGGTGGTGTACGCGCTCAGCGCCGACCAGCTGGCGCAGTTGCGTCCGGTGCCCCCGACCACGCCGGTGGCGTACGCCGGTCCGGCGCTGCTCGCCGAGGCCCGGGTGCCGGTCGAGGCGGGCTGAGCGGGCCGCGCGGGCGGAGCCGGGCCGCGACCAGTCCGGCCACCCCGCGCCGCACGCGCGACCTTAGAGCCAGCCGGCCTCGCGGGCGATCCGCACCGCCTCGCCGGGTGGCTGGGGCACGGGGCCTGGGATCTGGCGCACCACCGCACCGGCCGGGTGGTGCCCCGCGGATACGCGGAGTGGTGTGGGGTGCTCGACGCCGCCGTGGGCGTCAGCGCCGTGCTGGCCTTGCTGGTCGCGTGACCCTGGCGGGCGACTCGAGACGTGGCGGGGCCGACGGTTGTACCGGTCGCCGCGACGGGGCGTCGGCGGTGATGAAAGGCTTGCCGCATGAGCGCCGCGCCAACCCCGACCGACCCCACCACCGACGAGACGCCCGCCTTCGCGGATCTCGGACTGCGCCCCGAGCTGCTGGGCGCCCTGACCGCCCTCGGCTACGAGGAGCCGACCCCGATCCAGCGCGAGGCGATCCCGCCGCTGCTCGCCGGCCAGGACCTGCTGGGCCAGGCGGCGACCGGTACGGGCAAGACGGCCGCGTTCGCCCTGCCGCTGCTGCAGCGGATGCCCGACGGGCGGACGGGCGGCGACCCGGTGTCGCTGGTGCTGGTGCCCACCCGGGAGCTGGCGGTGCAGGTCTCCGAGGCGTTCCACCGCTACGGCAAGGACCTGGGCGCCCGGGTCCTGCCGATCTACGGCGGCCAGCCGATCGGCCGTCAGCTCCGCGCCCTCGACGGCGGCGTGGACGTGGTGGTGGCGACGCCGGGCCGGGCGCTGGACCACATCGCCCGCGGCACCCTGCGGCTGGCCTCGCTGGCCACGGTGGTGCTGGACGAGGCGGACGAGATGCTCGACATGGGCTTCGCCGAGGACATCGAGGCGATCCTGGAGCACGCCCCGGCCGAGCGGCAGACCGTGCTGTTCTCCGCGACCATGCCGGCGCGCATCGACGGGCTGGCCCGGCAGCACCTGACCGACCCGGTGCGTATCCAGATCGAGCGCGAGCGGCCGGTGGCCGGCGAGGCGCCCCGGGTGCGGCAGGGCGCGTACATCGTGGCGCGGGCGCACAAGCCGGCGGCGCTGGGCCGGGTGCTGGACGTGGAGTCGCCCACCGCGGCGATCGTCTTCTGCCGCAGCCGGGAGGAGGTGGACCGGCTCACCGAGACGATGAACGGCCGGGGTTACCGGGCCGAGGCGCTGCACGGCGGGATGAGCCAGGAGCAGCGGGACCGGGTGATGGGCCGGCTCCGCGCGGGCACCGCGGACCTGCTGGTGGCCACCGACGTGGCGGCGCGCGGGCTGGACGTCGAGCAGCTCACCCACGTGGTCAACTACGACGTCCCGTCGGCGCCGGAGTCGTACGTGCACCGGATCGGCCGGGTGGGCCGGGCCGGCCGGGAGGGCGTCGCGATCACCCTCGCCGAGCCGCGGGAGCACCGGATGCTCAAGACCATCGAGCGGGTCACCGGCCAGCGGATCGCCGTCGACAAGATCCCGACGGTGGCGGACCTGCGGACCCGGCGGCTGGAGCTGACCCAGGCGGCGCTGCGGGAGTCGCTGCTGGAGGACGACCTGGAGCCGGTTCGGGCGATCGTGGAGTCGCTGACCGACGAGTTCGACCTGATGGAGGTGGCGCTCGCCGCGGTGAAGCTGGCCCACGAGGCCACCCTGCCCGGCACCGCCGATGAGGAGGAGGAGATCCCGCAGGTCGCGGCCCGCCCGCCGCGGGAGGCCCGGCCGGGGTACGAGCGGCGCGGCGGCGGTCGCCCCCGCCCCGGGGGCACCACGCAGGTCTTCATCGGGTTGGGCCGGCGCGCCGGGGTCCGGCCGCAGGACCTGGTCGGGGCGATCACCGGGGAGACCCGGGTCAGCGGCCGGGACATCGGCTCGATCGAGATCGCCGACCGGTTCTCCCTGGTGGAGGTTCCGTATGCGGTCGCCGACGAGGTGATCCAGGCGCTGCGGGGCAGCACCATCAAGGGCCGCAAGGCGACCGTACGCCGGGACCGGGACGGCTTCGACGGCCGAGACCGACCGGAGCGCCGGGACCGCCACTGAGCGGTAAGGAGGGGCCCCTTCTTAACGCCTTCGGTAGAGGAAGGGCCCCCTGTTAACGCCCCCACCGGAGGCGAGAGCGCGGCGTGTTAAGCGGGGCCCCCTGCTATGCACGAGGCGTTAACAGGGGGCCCCTCCTTTCACCTCAGGCCGCGGCGAGCGGCTGACCGCCGAGGGTCTCCGCGTCGACGTCGGCCGGGCGCAGCGCCAGGGCGAGCACGTCGGCGACGTCGGCGAGGGTGTGGATGGCCAGCGCCGAACGCACCTCGGCCGGCAGGTCGTCCAGGTCCGGCTCGTTGCGCTTCGGGATGATCACCTCGGTCAGGCCGGCCCGGTGCGCGGCGAGCAGCTTCTGTTTCACGCCGCCGATGGGCAGCACCCGGCCGGAGAGCGTCACCTCACCGGTCATCCCGAACTCCGGGCGGACCGGCCGGCCGGTGACCAGGGACGCCAGCGCGGTGACCATGGTGATGCCGGCGCTCGGGCCGTCCTTGGGCACCGCGCCCGCCGGGAAGTGCACGTGGATCCGCCGCCCGGCGAGGGCGTTCGGGTCGATGCCGAGGCGCCGCCCGTTGGAGCGCAGGTAGGACAGCGCGATATGCGCCGACTCCTTCATCACGTCGCCGAGCTGACCGGTGAGGGTCAGCCCCGGCTCGCCCTCCATGCTGGTGGCCTCGATGAACAGCACGTCTCCGCCGGCTCCGGTGACCGCCAGGCCGGTGGCCACGCCGGGCACCGCCGTCCGCTCGGCCGACTCCGGGGTGAACTTGGGCCGGCCCAGGTAGCGGGCGAGGTTGTCGGTGTCGACGCGGACCGGCGCCGGGTCGGACGCCAGGGCCACCGTGACCTTGCGCAGGATCTTCGCCAGGGCCCGTTCGAGCTGCCGGACGCCGGCCTCCCGGGTGTACTCCCCGGCGATGAGGGCCAGTGCGCCGTCGGCGACGGTGACCTCCTCGGCGGTCAGTCCGGCCCGCTCCCGCTGCCGCGGCAGCAGGTGGTCGCGGGCGATGGCCACCTTCTCGTCCTCGGTGTAGCCGTCCAGGGTGACCAGCTCCATCCGGTCCAGCAGCGGCCCGGGGATGCTCTCCACCACGTTCGCGGTGCTCAGGAAGAGCACGTCGGACAGGTCGAGGTCGACCTCCAGGTAGTGGTCCCGGAAGGTGTGGTTCTGCGCCGGGTCGAGCACCTCCAGCAGGGCGGCGGCCGGGTCGCCGGAGTAGCCGACGGCCAGCTTGTCGACCTCGTCGAGGAGCACGACCGGGTTCATCGAGCCGGCCTCGCGCAGGGCGCGGACGATCCGGCCGGGCAGCGCCCCCACGTAGGTGCGCCGGTGACCGCGGATCTCCGCCTCGTCGCGGACACCACCGAGGGAGACCCGGACGAAGTTGCGGCCGAGCGCCCGGGCGACGGACTCGCCGAGGCTGGTCTTGCCGACACCGGGCGGGCCGGCCAGGGCGAGCACCGCGCCGGAGCCGCGCCCACCGACCACGCCGAGGTTGCGCTCCGCGCGCCGGTTGCGCACCGCCAGGTACTCGAGGATCCGGTCCTTCACGTCGGCCAGGCCGGCGTGGTCGGCGTCGAGCACCGCGCGGGCCGCGACCAGGTCGGTGTTGTCCTCGGTACGCGTGTTCCACGGCATCTCGAGGACGGTGTCCAGCCAGGTACGGATCCAGCCCGCCTCCGGGGAGGCGTCGCTGGCCCGCTCCAGCTTGCCGACCTCGCGCAGGGCCGCCTCGCGGACCTTCTCCGGCAGGTCGGCGGACTCGACCCGGGACCGGTAGTCGGCGGAGCCGTCCGGCTCGTCCTCGCCGAGCTCCTTGCGAATCGCGGCAAGCTGCTGGCGGAGCAGGAACTCCCGCTGGGACTTCTCCAGCCCCTCGCGGACGTCGCTGTTGATCTGCTCGGTGACCTCCTGCTCGGCCAGGTGCTCCTTCACCCAGCCGACCAGCAGCTCCAGCCGGGCGGTCACGTCCGGGGCGGCGAGCAGCTCGGTCTTCTGCGCCAGGCTGAGCCAGGGCGCGTAGCCGGCCGCGTCGGCCAGCTCGGAGAGGTCGGTCATCCGCTCCATGGCGTCGATGACCTGCCACGCGCCGCGCTGCTGGAGGACCGAGGTCATCAGCGCGCGGTACTCACGGGCGAGTTCCCGGGCCCGGCCGGCCGGGGCGGGTTCGTCGAGTTGGGTCGCCTCGACCCAGAGGGCGGCGCCGGGGCCGGGCACGCCGGAGCCGATCCGGGCCCGGGACAGGCCACGGATCACCGCGGCGGGCTCGCCGCTGGGCAGCCGGCCGACCTTCTCGATGAGGGCGATCGCGCCGACGGAGCCGTACTCGCCGTCGATGCGGGGCACGGCGAGGAGCTTCTTGTCGCCGGTGGCCCGGGCCGCGTCGACCGCGGCCTGCGTGGTCGGGTCGAGGGTCACCGGGATGACCATGCCCGGGAGCAGGACGGCGTCGGTCAGGGGCAGTACCGGAAGAGTTGCCATCGAACACCTGCTATCACGTTGGGTTGAGCGTGACAGGCTCAAGTAACAAACCATGCCCCTTGTTCCGGGCTGTGACCCACGCCACTCCCACCGGCGCCCCCGGTGCGGCCCGTGGCGCACCGACCCGCCATTCCGCAGGGCCGGATTTGCCGACCCGCCGAATGGCGAACGGCGGTATTGTTGCGAATTTGCCACGCCATAGGTCAAACTCTTAACCACACCCCGCCCGACACAGGGAGTAATGGCGATGGCAAGGAAAGTAATCACCGTTCTGACCGACGACCTGGACGGCGGAAAGGCCGACCGGACCGTCGAGTTCAGCCTGGACGGCGTGGCGTACACGATCGACGTCTCCGACGAGAACGCCGGCGTCCTGCGCAAGGCCCTCGACCCGTACATCAGCGCTGGCAGGCGGATTGGGCGTGGGCCGGTGGAGACCGGGCGGGCGGCGCGGCGGACGACCGGCCCGGCCACCTCGGGAATGGACCGCGAGCAGAACCGCGCCATCCGGGAATGGGCCGTGAAGAACGGCTACGAGATTTCCGAGCGGGGCCGCATCCCGGTGTCGGTGGTGGAGGCGTACAAGAACCGCTGAGCCGTCCCGGATCACCGTTGGGCATCCCGGGGTCACGCTGAGAATTGGGCGTGGCCCCGGCGGTTTTCCGGGCGTTAACAATTTTCAGCCGCAGGGGACCCGCCAGCGTCCCGGTCCGGCCCGGGCGCCGACCGCCATCTGGATCGGCGTCCGGCGGTCCGCGGACGTCACATCGGCCCCCCGCGCGTACCGGCCCGACACCGACGGGCGGGGCCCTCCAGGCTGCGCCCGGGCGGCCCCGACCGTCGTGACGATCAGTTGACCCGGATCCGCACCACGTCGAAGGCGGGGGTCTGGTTGGCCCGCTCCATCATCGGGATGCGGTGCGAACCGTCACCGGCCCAGACCGCGCACTGCGCGAGGCCCGACTGCGGCAGGCCGGGGATCTGGATGAGCACGTCGTCCGGCTGGGCGCCGCCCTTGCCGTCCTCGGTGGCGACGAAGAACGCCGGCACGTCCTGCGGGCTCGGGGGCTGCCGGGTGCTGTCGAGCATCCGGCACGCGGTGTGGAAGTGACCGCGCACCAGGCCCTGGTCGTTGAGCAGCGAGCTCTCCAGGTAGTACCCGCCCTGACCGGCGGCGAGGAACCGGTCGCGAACCAGGTTCCGGGTGGTGACCCGGAGGGTGAAGGGCTGGTTGCGCTCGACCCGGTTCGGGAACTGGGTGATGAGCAGCGACGGGTTGTTCGCCGCCGCGCCGACCTCACCGAAGGCGGTGCTCACGCACCGATTTCCGGCCTGAAATCCGTCGTGCGGCTGCAGGTTGCTGTTGCTGCAGTCCTTGGCGAGCACGTCGAGACCATTGTTGTTCCCACCGGTGTTGTTGCCGCCGTTGTTGTTGCCGCCGGTCTGGCCACCATTGTTGTCACCGCCGGTCTGACCGCCGTTGCCGTTCCCGCCGGTCTGACCGCCGTTGTCGTTCCCACCGTTCTGGCCGCCGTTCTGGGCGTTGTCGGCAATGGCGCACTGGGCGAGTTGGTCGAGGCCCTGGGGACGCTGCGCCACCCGGCCGATCGCGGTGGCGATCCGGTTCAGCGTGGCGGTGCGCTTGTCCGCCAGCGGTCGCAGGATGACGTTGTTGATGAAGTCCTGGCCGGCGCGGTTGCCGTCGGCGGCCAGCCGCCGGTTGGCCTCGGCGATCTGCGCGTCCAACAGGGCGAGGTTGCGGTCCACCTCGTTGCGCGCCTGATCGGGCATCTGCGGGAGTTTGCTCTTCACGTCCGGGCAGGCCACGGTGGGCGTGCCCGCTCCCGTCCCGCCACCCTTGGTCTGCTGGCACTCGGCGACCGACATCTGACCGTCACCCCAGTGGTTGCGTACCCAGCGACCGTTCTGCCAGGTCCGGGTCGTGCTGCCCTGACCGCCCGGCGACGTCGCGCCCGGGCTCGGGGCCACGCAGGACGCCGAGGCGGCACGGATGGTCGTCCGCCGGTCCTGGGCGGACGAGATCTGGGTGACGGCGACGATTCCGCCGAAGACCGCGAGCGTGCCGACCACCGCCAGCATTCGCTTGCTCCGCGCGTTACCGGATGACCGGCGCGCCCGTGTGGACCTGCGCATCGAATTGCTCTCCTTCTCGATCCGGTAGTTGATTCGTGACCCCGGCGGACCGACGGAATTCGGGGTGAGGATCACTGCGACGTTCCGGTTGCACGTCGATGACCGACGATGCCCTTTCCGCACCGTCTCCGCGCCCTCCGGCGCGACGGGAAGATCTGCGTCCATTCCCGCTTAGGTACGGAGCGACAGCGGCGAGGGTTCAATCCCGATCTGGGGATTTCGAGAAGGATTTCGCCCGGGCGGTAAGGCCGGGCCGCGCCGGGTCAGTCGGCGCAGAGGTGGTCGAAGGCGAAGCCGCCGTCGAACTCGTCCCGCCGAGCGGCCAGCCCCCGGATCTGTCGGTGCAGCTCGTCCCGGTCCACCAGCGGCGGTTCGGCGGCGTCGAGCTCGCGCAGCCGCTCCCCCACCGCCACCGCGGCGAGGTCCTCGGCGAGCCGGCCCGGCTCCACCCCGCAGTCGAGCCGCTGCGCGAGGAGCTGGACCCGCTCGACCAGGCACCGGCCGGGCCGCACCTCGACCCAGCTCCACCCCTCGGCCGGGCCGTCGGTCCAGCACACGTGCAGCCCGCGGACGATCGGATCGGCCAGGCGCCGCTCCACGTACGCCTCGACGGCCGCGACCCGGGCCAGCGCCCCGAGATCGTTGACCGGCCCGCGGCGACCGTCGGGGAGCCGGCCGACGATGTCCCGGAAGCCGACCCCGTCCCGGCCCTCCGGGCCGGTGCCGGCGCTGTAGGCGCGGGCGTCGATGAGATACTCGACGAGGCGGCGGGCGTGGTCCGCCCCGCGCAGCGTCGCCGATTCGACCCGCAGCACGGGCAGGCCGACGGCGGCGCAGACCGTGCTGGTCATCCGCTCGGCGCGCCGGGCCGGGGACCCGGCCGCCGCCGGCGGGGCGAACTGCACGGCGAAGCGCGGCCGGCCCGGGTCGGCCGCGCACACCACCTGGTCGAAGCCCTCCCGGAGGGCGGTGCTCCACTGGTGGCCGGTGACACCCGGCGGGCGGCCCTGCACCAGCTCGCTGAGCCGCCGCGAGGGGTGGACCACCTGGCCGGAGCGGGTGCCGGCCGGGGTGGCCCCGGACGTGATCGGGCGCAGCCAGGAGTCCGTCACGCTGCCGGTGCTCGTCATCTTCGCCAGATCCATCCGTCGGTGGTCGACCGGAGCGAGTCTAGGGCGTCGATCATGGTCGTCGCGTCGCCGGTGCGGCCGGAATCCGGTTCCCCGGACCGCTGGGGCCTCCGGCGGGCCAGCCGGAGGCCACCCGTCGGCCGCCGAGCGGGACGGCGGATGCCCCCCCGGGCCCGGCCACCGTCCCAGGCGGGGCACTGACCATCCCGGTCGAGCCGGCGCGACTGAACACCCCGGAAACGGGTACGCCCCGCCCGTCCGGTCGGTCGCCGGTTGAGCGGAGGTGGGCATGACGCGGCAGCAGTTCGGTTTCCTCACCGGGTTCCTCCTGGTCGCGGTCTGGGCGCTGGGCGGGGCCGGCGCCGCGGCGGCCGCCACGCTCGCCGGGCTGGTCGGCTGGCTGCTGGTCCGGGTCCTCGACGGTGACGTCGCCGTCCCCGGTCTCGCCGACCGGGTGACCGGGGACCGGCGCCGCTGACCGGGACGCCACCATGACCGGCACCCTGCCCCGACGCGGCACGGCCGCACCCGGCCGGGCCGGCGCGCCGGCGTGGACCGAGGCGACAATCGCCCGCCTGGCCGAGGACGCGGCGCGGCGCGCCCCGGCCGCCTCCCGACCGGTGGCCACCGTCCGGGTCGACGGCACCGCCGCCCGGGTGGACCTCGACCTCGTCGTCGACCACGGCGCGCACCTTCCGACGGTCGGCGAGGCGGTACGCCGACGCGTCGCCGCCGGGATCGAGGCGCAGACCGGCCTCACCGTCGAGGCCGTCACCGTCACCGTGGTGGACCTGCGCCTGCCGGCGGCTAACGCCGGTCCGCACGACGGGCCGAGCGGCGACGGCCGCGCCCGGTGGCCCGACCGGCACGGACCCGGGCGAGTCGACGTGCACCGCCGCCCGGCGGCCGGAGGGTGACGTGCGCACCGCCAACCGGGTCGCCACCCTGCTGCTCGCCGTCGCCCTGCTCGCCGGCGGCGTGCTGCTCGCCGTCGAGGGGCTGCTCGCCGCGCTCGGCCGCCCCGGCCCGCTGGTCCACCGCTGGTACGCCACGCTGACCGCCGCCCGGTGGCAGGACGCCCCGGTGCGGGCGGTCGCCGCCGGCGTCACCCTGCTCGGCGTGGGCGTGCTGGTCGCCGAGCTGCGCCGCTGGCACCCGGCCCGGCTGCCGCTGTCCGCGGACGACGGATGGCACCTGCACCGCCGCAGCATGGAGCGGCGGCTGGCGCGTACGGTCCGCTCGGTGCCGAGCATCCGGCGGGCCCGGGTACGCCTGCGCCGGCGCGGGGACGCCTGGCGGCCCCGGGTCACCGCCACCGGCGACCCGGCGGCCCGCGCCGACGTGGAGTTCGCGCTGCGCCGGGAACTCGACCGGCTGGCCGCGCCGCGCCACGGCCGGATCGAGGTCCGACTCGTGCCGGCCCGGCGGGCGACGTGAGCAACGCCGCCCACCGCCTGCTCTGGACGGTGCTCGCCCTGCTGCTGGTGGCGGCCGGGGGCGCTGCCCTGGCCGTCGGCTCCGGTCGGCTGCCGGGCGGCGACAGCAGGCTGCTCGGCGCCGGCCCGGTCGCCTGGTGGCGGGTCGGCGCGCCGTGGAGCGCCCTGGCGGTGGCCCTCGGCGGGGTGCTGCTGGCCCTGGTCGGCGGGCGGCTGCTGGTCGCCGGGTCGCGGGTGCCGGGCCGGCTCTCCGGCACCCTGGCGCATCCCGGGGACGGGGGTGGCCGGACCCGGGTGGCCTGCGCGCTGCTGACCGGCGCGCTGGAGCGGGACCTGCTCCGCACGCCCGGGACGCGCCGGGCCCGGGTGGTGCTCACCGGACCGGTGACCGGGCCGGACGTCTGGGTCGAGGTGCACCTGGCCCCGCACGCCGAACTCGCCGTCGTCCGCGACCAGGTCGACGCCGCGGTCCGGCGCTTCGCGACGACGGTGGGCTGTCGTCCGGCGCACCTGGACGTGACCGCGCTGCTGGACGAGACCGGGCGCTGATCGTCCGCGCCACGGCCTCCGGCGCCGGGCCCTTCGGCGGCCCCGGCCACCCGACCGACGATCGCCGATGGGCGAGGATGGGCGGGGGCGAGGAAGGGAGCGGCCGTGCGGGTGGTGTCGCTGGTGCCGTCGTTGACCGAGGCGGTGGCGCTGACCCGGCCCGAGGTGCTGGTCGGGGCGACCGACTGGTGCACCCACCCGGCCGGGCTGGACGTCGCCCGAGTCGGCGGCAGCAAGTACCCGGACCTGGACCGGGTGCTGGCGCTGCGGCCGGACCTGGTGCTGCTCAACGAGGAGGAGAACCGGCGCGCCGACGCGGACGCCCTCCGCGCGGCCGGCGTGCCGGTGCGGGTCACCTTCCCCCGCACGGTGCCCGAGGCGCTGACCCAGCTGGGCGAGCTGGTCGCCGCACTCGGCGCCCCCGCCGAGCCGGCGTGGCTGCGGGCCGCCCGGCGCGCCTGGGCCGCACCACCCGCCCCGGCGGCGCTGCGGGGCGCGGTGGTGCCGGTGTGGCGGCGCCCCTGGGTGGTGCTCGGCCGGGACACCTTCGCCGGGGACGTGCTGCGCCGGCTCGGCGTGGCCAACCGGTACGCCGACCACGAGGAGCGCTATCCCCGCCCCAGCCTGGACGAGCTGCGCGCCCAGGACCCGGAGCTGGTGGTGCTGCCGGACGAGCCGTACCGGTTCACCGCCGAGGACGGGCCGGAGGCGTTTCCCGGCGTACCGGCCGCGCTGGTCTCGGGGCGCCACCTGACCTGGTACGGGCCCTCTCTCGCCGAGGCGCCCGGGTTGCTGGCCGCCCAGCTCGCGCAGCCGCGCTGAACCCCGGTCGGTCAGGCGATGGGCAGGGCGCGCACGGGGTCCCGCTCCAGCAGGGTGGTGTCGTCCACGTCGTACGCGATCGCGTTGTGCACCTGGACGACCCCGCTGACCTGCGCGGCGAGCCGTCCGGCCAGGTCGACGGCGCTCCGCCGATCCACCCGCCCGTCCAGGGTGACCTCGCCGTCGCGAACCTGGACGGTGACCAGTCCGTCCCGGATCGCAAGCACCCGGCGCAGCACCTCCTGCACCACGTCCTCGCGGATCTCGGCGTCGCTGCGCAGGTGCACCCGGAGCAGGTCGCTGCGGGTCACGATGCCGACCAGCCGGCCCAGGTCGTCCAGCACCGGCAGTCGCTTGACCAGCTCCCGGTCCATCAGCCGGGCCGCCGCCGGCAACGACGCCCGTGCGGTGGTGGTGACCGCCGGGGCGGTCATCAGGTCCCTGGCGACCAGCGCGTCCGCCTTCTCCCGGGCGGTGCGGCGGCGCCGCCCCTCGAAGACCCGCCGCTGGTCGGGGTGACCGGCCCGCTCCACCCGGTGCAGCAGGTCGGCCTCGGAGACCACCCCCAGCACCCGGCGGAAGGAGTCCACCACCGGCACGGCGCTGATGCCCCGCCGGATCAGCACGTCGACGATCCGCCGGTACGGGGTCTCCTCCCCCACCGTCGCGACGTCGCTGGTCATCACGTCGCCCACCTGCCATGTCCGCATCACGACCTCCTCGATCCGGTCTTCCACTCGCGACGGTAGGCGCGGCCGGGGCACCCCGGGCAGAGGCGGACGGCAGGCCGGGGAAGGCCGACCGGACCGGGCCGGAAGGGGTCCAAGGTCCCGGTCGGGACGGGCCCGGTCGGCCCTGCTCGGGACGCCGCCGCGGAGGTGGAATGAAGGTGCCACCGGAAAGCGCGGGGCGAGGCACCAGAAGGGACGTGGAGACCATGACCGCGACGATCGAGCGGGTCACCGCCAACACCATCGCTCCGGCGGCTCAGACCACTCGGGACGCCGAGACCACCCGCGAGAAGGCCGCCCGGTACGTCCTCGCCGGACTCCGGATCGCGCTGGGCTGGACCTTCCTCTGGGCCTTCCTGGACAAGATGTTCGGCCTGGGGCACGAGACCGCGGCGAAGGCCGCCTGGATCAACGGGGACAGCCCCACCAAGGGCTTCCTCACCTTCGGCGCGGCCGGCCCGTTCCAGGGTCTCTACCACGACATCGCCGGTGCGGCCTGGGCGGACTGGCTGTTCATGCTCGGCCTCCTCGGCATCGGCGTGGCCCTGCTGCTCGGCATCGGCACCCGGATCGCCGCGGTCGCCGGCGGGTTCCTGCTGGTCATGATGTGGACGGCCGTGCTGCCCCCCGAGAACAACCCGTTCCTCGACGACCACCTCATCTACGCCGGTCTGCTGGCCGTCCTGGCCCTGGTCGGCGCCGGCAACACCCTCGGTTTCGGCCGGGCCTGGGCGAAGCTGCCCATCGTGCGGCGGCTCCCCTGGCTGAAGTGACGGCGGTACCGGCCCGGCGGGCGTCACCGAGAGGTGGCGCCCGCCGGTTTCGTCCGTCCACTCGTTGGGGTGGACCCGGGGACCGGCGGGTATCGGCCGGTCGCGATCCGGCAGGATCGACGGTGACCGCACCGTCAGCACCGAGGAGACCCGTTCATGGAGAAGCCCGAGGTTGGCCCGATCGAGGGCGCGCCGCCCGCCGATCTCGTCATCGAGGACATCACGGTCGGCGAGGGCCCGGAGGCCCGTCCCGGCCAGCTGGTCAGCGTGCACTACGTCGGCGTGGCCCACTCGACCGGCCGCGAGTTCGACGCGTCGTGGAACCGGGGTGATGCGTTCGAGTTCCCGCTGGGCGGCGGCCAGGTCATCGCCGGCTGGGACCAGGGCGTGGTCGGCATGAAGGTGGGGGGCCGGCGCCGGCTGACCATCCCGCCGCACCTGGGCTACGGCGCCCGGGGCGCCGGCGGCGTCATCAAGCCGAACGAGACGCTGGTCTTCGTGGTGGACCTGCTCGGCGTCCGCTGACGCGAAGCAGCGCCACATTCGGGGCCGTCGGCGCCACGCCGGCGGCCCCGCGCCGTCGGGTCAGGCGGCGACCAGGTCGCCCGCGCGGGCCGACTCACGCACCGTCATCACCCGGTGCAGGCCGGTGGCGCGCAACACCCGGGCCACCACCGGATCGGGGTCGACCAGCACCAGCTCACCACCCCGGGACCGGATCCGCAGGTGTGCGGCGATGAGCGCGCGCACCGCGGCCGCGGAGAGCACCCGCACGCCGGACAGGTCCAGCCGCAGCACGGGACGGGCCGGGGCCGCCCAGAGCGCCGCCCGGAACGACCCCACCGTGGCGATGTCGATCTCGCCGACCGCCCGTACGTCGACCACGTGGTCGGCCACCTCGATCTCCACGTGGAACCGGTCGCTGCGCTGCCCCATGCCCAGGAACCTATCCCGAACCACCGACACTTCCGCCCGCTCGGGACCCGGTTTCCGGGTAGCCCCCGGGTGGCGACCCCGAGCGCCTCCGGGAGAACCCTCAGGCGCTCTCCACGATCCGGTTCTCCCAGGCCCAGGCCGCGATCTCGAGCCGGTTGCGTGCGCCCAGCTTCTGCTGGATCCCGGACAGGTGGCTCTTCACCGTGCTCAGCGAGATGAACAGTTCCGCCGCGATCTCCTGGTTGGTCCGGCCGCGGGCGATCGCCCGGACCACTTCGAGCTCCCGGTTGGACAGCGCCGGGCGGAACCGCTCGTCGGCCGGGCGCGCGGGCGGGTGCAGGTGCCGCAGCAGCCGCAGGGTCAGCGAGGGGGAGACCAGCGCCTCGCCGTTGTCGGCGGCCCGTACGGCCTCCACCAGCAGGGCCGGTCCGGCGTCCTTGAGGATGAACCCGACGGCGCCCCCGCGCAGCGCGCCGTAGACGTACTCGTCGAGGTCGAAGGTGGTCACCACGACGATGCGCAGCGGGTCGGCCACGCCCGGCCCGGCCAGCGCCCGGGTGACCTGGAGGCCGTCGAGCCGGGGCATCCGGATGTCGACCAGGCAGACGTCGGGGCGGAGTCGCCGAGCCTGCTCGACCGCGTCCACCCCGTCGACCGCCTCGGCCACCACGGTGATGTCGGGCTGGTCCTCCAGGATCATCCGCAGGCCGCTCCGGACCATCGCCTGGTCGTCGGCCAGCAGCACCCGGATGGTCAACGGCGCTCCCTGGTCGGCACGGGCAGGGCGGCGGCGACGGACCAGCCGCCGCCCGGGCGGGGGCCGGCGGAGAGGGCGCCGCCGAGGGCGCGGACCCGCTCCCGCATCCCGACCAGACCGTACCCGCCGCGGCGCAGCTGCCCACCGGCCGCGGCCGGGCCATCGTCGACGACCTCCACGGTGACGGTTCCGGCCGCCTCGGTTACCGCCACCCGCACGGTACGCGCGCCGGGCGCGTGCCGGGTCACATTGGTCAGCGCCTCCCGGACGACGCGGTACACGGTGGCGCTCACCTCGGGCGGCCAGGAGGGAGCGTGGTCCGGGACGGTCAGTTCCACCGCCACGCCGTGCCGTTCGAAGCGGGCGACCAGCTCGGCGAGTTCCTCCGGACCGGCCGAGGCCGGAGGCCCGTCGGCGTCGTCCCGCAGGAGGCCGACCAGGCGACGCATCGCGGCGAGCGCGTCCGAGCCGGCGGACTCGATGCCGGCCAGGGACTGCCGCGCCCGGTCCGGCCGGCGGTCGCTGACCAGCTGCGCGGCCTGGGCCTGGACGACGATGCCGGTGATGTGGTGGGCGACCACGTCGTGCAGCTCCCGGGCCAGCTCCAGCCGCTCGTCCCGGCGTACCTGCTCGGCGGCGGCCCGGCGGCGGGCGTCCGTGACCCGCAGCGCGGCGCCGACCGCGACGGCGGCCAGCCAGCCCAGCGCACTCCAGTACGTCACCGCGGTGACACCGGCGGCGATCGCCGCGGCCACCACCACGGCGAGACCACCGGCGGCGATCGCGGCGGCCGGTCGCACCGGCAGCGCCCCGGCCGCGGAGGCGACCAGCACGGCCAGCGGCAGCGCGGTGGCGGGACCCGGCTCGTGCGGCAGCCCGGCCAGGTCGGCGACGAGGACGGCGACCACGGCGACCACCAGGCCCGCGACCGCCGTCCACCCCCGATGCCGCCGCCGGACCAGGGCGAGCAGCGTGACCACGACGCCGACCGCGCAGTCGAACACCCAGTACCGCCCGCCCCAACTGGCAGCGAGCGCGGCCGCCTGCACGGCGATCGCCACAACGCAGCCGAGCCCGAGCCCGACGTCGGCGGTCACGCTCCACCGGTCCGGATTTCCCATGCGGCCCAGGCTAGGCAATCGCGGCGCGGGTCGAACCGGTCAAAAGTACGGTCGCCGCGGCCGGGAACCGTGCCTCGGACCGATGGCCGGGGCCGCCGACCCGCGAAGGCTCGGGGCATGACAGATGAGAACTCCCCACCGGTGCTGCACGCCGCGGGCCTGACCAAGCGGTACGGGAAACGGGTCGCGCTGGCCCACTGCGACCTGCGGATCCCCCGCGGCCGGGTGATCGGCCTGGTCGGGCCGAACGGCGCCGGCAAGTCCACCCTGCTCCAGCTCGCCTGCGGGCTGATCAGCCCCACCGCGGGCACGCTGCGGGTGCTCGGCGCCCGGCCCGCCGCCGACCCGGCCCACCTGGCCCGGGTCGGCTACGTCGCCCAGGACACCCCGGTGTATGCGTCCCTGACCGTCGACGACCACCTGCAGATGGGCGCGTGGCTCAACCCGTCCTGGGACCGCGCCCTGGCCGAGCGGCGGGTGGACCAGGTCGGGCTGAACCGGTCGCAGAAGGCGGGCCGGCTCTCCGGCGGCCAGCGCGCCCAGCTCGCCCTGACCGTCGCCGCCGCGAAGCGCCCCGAGCTGCTGATCCTCGACGAGCCGGCCGCCGCCCTGGATCCCCTCGCCCGGGACGGGTTCCTGCATCACCTGATGGAGTTCGTGGGCGAGCTGGGCGCCAGCGCGCTGCTCTCCTCGCACCTGCTGGGCGACGTGGCCCGGGTCTGCGACCACCTGGTGGTGCTCGCCGCCGGCCGGGTCCAGCTCGCCGGGGACGTCAGCGACCTGCTGTCCCGCCACTGCCGGCTGGTCGCGCCGCGCGGGGAGCCGGACCGGCTGCCCGCCGGAGTGGAGCTGGTCCGGCGGGAGCCGGCCGGGCCGGACGAGCGGTGGTTGCTCCGGGTCGAGCCCGGGAGCGGGCAGCTGCCGGGGACGGTGGAGCCGGTGGGGCTGGAGGAGCTGGTGCTGGCGTACCTCGGCCGCGCGGCCGGCGAGCCCACCGGGCCGGCCCCGAGTCGGGAGGTGCGGCGGTGACCCGGCTGGCCTGGCGGCAGTTCCGGGCCCAGGCGCTCACCGGCCTGGCCGGGCTGGCCCTGCTCGCCGCCTACCTGGTGCACCTGGGCCTGGCGATCCGGCACGGCCACGACGCCTACCTGTCCCGCTGCCGGTCGGGCGGCGACTGCGACCGCGCGCTCGCCCAGTTCCTCGGCGGCTACCAGAACACCCTGCTCTACCTGGCCGGCCTGTTCGCCCTGGTGCCCGCCGTGCTCGGCATGTTCTGGGGCGCGCCGCTGGTCGCCCGCGAGCTGGAGGCGGGCACGCACCGGCTGGTGTGGAACCAGAGCGTCACCCGGACCCGCTGGTTCAGCGTCAAACTGCTCGTCGTCGGGGCGGCCACCACCGCCGTGTCCGGCCTGGCCAGCGCGCTGCTGACCTGGGCCGCCAGCCCGGTCGACCGGCTCGCCGGGGACCGGTTCAGCACCATCGTCTTCGGCGCCCGGAACGTCGCGCCGATCGCGTACGCGGCCTTCGCGTTCACGCTCGGCGTGGTGGTCGGGCTGCTGGTCCGCCGGACGCTGCCGGCGATGGCGCTGACCGCCGTCGCGTTCACGCTGGTGCAGTTCGTCATGCCGAACGTGGTCCGGCCGCACCTGATGCCGCCGGTCACCGTCTCCCGGCCGATGACCGCCGAGGCGATCAACGAGGCGCGAGGGCTGGGCAGCCTCTCCGGGGCCCCGATGGTCAAGGGGCTGTCGGTGCCCGACGCCTGGGTCAGCGACGTCAGCGAGCTGCGCACCGCGGACGGCCGGCCGCTCGCGGCGGAGCGTTTCGACCGCTGCTTCCAGGACCCGCCGCGCACCGGAGCGACCGGCACGTTCGGCGACACCGCCGTCTGCCTGGGTCGGCTCGACCTGCACGTGGTGCTCTCCTACCAGCCGAACCACCGCTACTGGCCGTTCCAGTGGCTGGAAGGCGGGATCTACCTGGCGCTCAGCGGGCTGCTGGCCGGCTTCGGCCGGTGGCGCCTCCGCCGCCGGGTCAACTGAGCGTCGACGTCGGCAGCCCTCGGCGACACGCCGCCGGGGGCTGCCCCGCCGGGCATCGGCGGGGAAGAATGGCCGGATGGTCGTTCCCCGCCAGCGTCCGCCGCTGCTGATCCGGCCGGTCCGCGAGCCGGCCACCGTGCCACCGCCGCTGGACGGGCCGTGGGCCCCCACCGACGTCCGGCTCGACCGGGCGGACCTGCTGCCGCTGCCGGAGGGGGCGCACGGCCCGGAGGACGTGCTGATCGATCCGGACGGCCGGGTGGTCACCGGCGACGAGGACGGCCGGCTCTGGTGGTGGCCGGCGGACGCCCCGGCCGGCACCCGTCCCACGCTGCTCGCCGAGACCGGCGGCCGGCCGCTCGGCATCGAGCTGGACCCGGTCGACGGCGGGCTGGTGGTCTGCGACGCCTACCGGGGGCTGCTGCGGGTCACCCCGGACGGGGCGGTGCAGGAGCTGACCGGCAGCGGGCCGCCGGTGCACCTCGCCGACAACGCCGCAGTGGCCCGGGACGGCACCATCTACTTCACCGACTCGTCCGACCGGTTCCCGCTGTCGCACTGGAAACGGGACCTGCTGGAGCACCGCCCCAACGGCCGGGTGCTCGCGTACGACCGGCGCACCGGGCGCACCGAGGTGGTGGCGAGCGGGCTCTACTTCCCCAACGGGGTGGCGCTGGCTCCGGACGAGTCCGCGCTGATGCTGGTGGAGACGGCCACCCACCGGCTGCTACGGGTGGACCTGCCCGACGGCCGGGCCACCGTGCTGACCGACCTGCCGGCGTACCCGGACAACGTGTCCGCCGTGGGCGACGGGACCTACTGGATCGCGCTGCCCAGCCCCCGGCTGCCGATCATGGAGAAGCTGCTGCCCCACCCCCGGATGCGCCAGCTGGTCGCCCTGCTGCCGGGCGCGGTGCAGCCGCAGCCCCGCCGGTACGGCCTGGTCGCGCTGGTGGACGGCGCGGGGCGGATGCTGCGCACGTTGCACGGGCCGAGCGGCGCGTACCCGATGGTCACCGGCGTCCGGCAGCACGGGCAGCGGCTCTGGCTGGGCAGCCTGACCGCGACCGGCGTGGCCCGCGTCGACCTGGCCTGACCGCACGGAGCCGGCCCGCCGTAGCGGCGAGCCGGCCCGTCATCGTTCCTCCCCCGACGGTCAGCCGCCAGTGTTGCTCTTCGAGGGCTCCGGGGCGGGCGCCGAACCGCCGGCCACCGCGCCCGGGTGGGGCGCCACGGCCTGGGTCGGCTTCAGCCCGGCCGGGACCGGCAGCGCGCTGCCCTTGGCGAACTCGTCCCAGCTGACGTTCCAGGCCGTGAAGCCGTTGCCCTGGTCCAGCTTCACCTCGGTGCCCTTGACGGTGACCAGGTCACCGACCTGGGTGATGCCCATCAGCCAGTCCGCGGCGGCGGCAGATACGTTGGCGCAGCCGTGCGAGGTGTTGGTGTAGCCCTGCTCCCCCTCCGACCACGGTGCCGAGTGGATGAACTCACCACCCCAGGTCAGCCGCTGGGCGTCGTCCACGTCGACCACGTAGCCGCCGTTCGGGTCGCCCCGGGTGTCGAAGGTGGTCCGGTCGAACTTCTCCATGATCACCATCGTGCCGCTGGAGCTCGGCGTGCTCGACTTGCCGAGACTCACCGGGATCTTGCGGAGCAGCTTGCCCTCCTGGTAGACGGACATCTGCTTGGTGGCGTTGTCGATGTCGAGGGTGACCTGGCGGCCGATCTTGGAGGTCGCGGTGTGGTCGGCGTCGCCGATGGCGTCCTTGCCGATCGGCAGCCCCTCGAGGGCGCTCCGCACGCTGATCTTCGTGCCCTTCTTCCAGAAGTCGGGCGCCCGGTATTCGGCCTGCTTGCCGTCCGACTCCCACGACCAGGTGCCCGGCTGCGGCGGGTCGGTCTTCACGAACAACCGGCGCTGCACGTCCGCTCTGGCCTCTTTCGGAATTGGCGGATCGAACGCGACGACCAACGGCATCGCCGTCCCGTACGTCTGATCGCCGGTGAAATAGAGTTCGCTCTTGATGGCCGGTTTGGTGGATTTCGCCATCGTGGTGAACGTCGTCTTCTGCGTGGTCGTCCGTCCGGAGTCGCCGGTCGCGGTCACCTCCGCCGTGTACGTCCGGGAATTCTGCAGCGGGCGGTCCGGCACCCAGCTCGACCCGTCCTCCCGCGGCGCGGCCGGCACCGGCTGACCCTTGTCGTCGGTGAGCTTCACGCCGGTGATCTTCCCGCCGCTGACCTTGGCCCCCACCTCGGCGCTGATCGGCACGCCCTTGGTCCGGTCGGTCGGCAGCACGGTCAGCGACGGCCCGGCCGCCGCCTTGCCGTGGCCGCCCGTCACGGCGGATCTCTGGTCGGCGGTGCACGCGCCGACGACCAACGGTGTGGCTGCGATGGTTACCGCGAACAGCGTGAATCGCCGCCTCACATCCATATTCCGCACCCCATTTCCACTCCCCTTGGCTCACATTCTGTCGGGCCGCCGGGAGGCCGAGGCCCATTCGGCGAAATTGCTCGGGGCACCGACTTCCTTTGCGGCGCAGGCGTACGGAAATGGGAATCGGCGACGCGGAAAAGGTCGTGCGTCACGCGCTGCGCCCGGTTGCGCCGGACGGGCCGGGACGACCGGTTCAGCCCCAGTCGTCGTCGCCGTGGTTCCGTTCCCACCGGCCGCCGATCGGCGGGGTGTCCAGCCTGGTCGGCCCGTCCGCGTTCCCGGCGAGGTCGTTGTCCTCGACCCGGCAATCCACGCAACTGCCCTGCCCGGTGATCCACAGCCCGTGGGTCTGGGCACGCGGCTGTCGGCTGTCCCAGATCCGGTTGCCCCGGATGCTGGCCGCATCGAGCGCGGCGTCGACCGTGATCCCGGCTCTGGTCGACGGCGCCGCGGGCAGCTCGTACGGGGTGCCGGGAGCCGGGGTGTCCGCGCTCCAGGCGGTGAAGGCGTCCGGACGGATCGGCGCCAGGGTCAGCGTGGCGGAGTCGTTCGCGGCCACCACGGCGACCCGGTCGCCGACCCGTACCACCTTGCCCCGGTGCTCGTCGTGCTGCCAGTTCGCCAGCCGGTCGACCACCTGCCGCTCGCTGTACCGCACCGAGGGACCACCGCCGTCGGCCACCGGGCCGCACTGCCGCCCGTTGCCCCGGATCCGGTTGTTGACGATGATCGCGTCGGCGATCGGCCGGTCGATCCGGATCGCGTCCAGGCTGTTGCCGTAGAAGTCGTTGCTATCCATCACGATCTCCCGGGCGCGCTCCTGCTCCTCGCCGCCCAGGCTGCGCTGGTGGTAGCCGTACCGGCCGTTGCCGCTGATCCGGTTGCCCCGGATGGTGTACGGCCCGGGGGTGTTGCCGATGCTGATCCCGTCGCGCACGTTGCCGTCGATCACGCAGTCGGTCACGATGCCGCCCCGGCCGCCGGTGCCGGTGGTGCCCTTGGCCGAGACGTGAAAGCCCGCCTCCAGGTTGCCGGTCATCGTGCAGGCGGAGACGATCAGCCCGTTGGCGCCCCAGTCGGAGATGCCGAAGCGGTTGCCCTGGGCGTGGCAGCCGATGACCCGGATGCCCCGCGGGCGCAGCTCGCCGGCCTCCTGCAACTCCAGGAAGATCCCGTTGGTGGCGTTGCCGATCGCCGAGCAGTTGACGATGTTGAGCCGCTCGACGCTGCCCCACCCGCCCACGCCGACCCCGATGCCGGCCCCGCCCATCTCGGTGCCGTTGTCCAACCGGCCGCAACCGGCGACCAGCACCCCGTCGATCAGGCTGTCCTGGAGGAAGTCGCAGCCCAGGCCGGTCCCGGCGGTGTGGTGGATGTAGAGGTTGCGGAACACCCCCCGCACGACGTACTGAAGGGCGAGGCCCTTGGCGAGCGGGTTGTACTCGGCCGAGGCCACCCCGGAGCCGTCGATCTCGAAGTCGGCGAAGGTGCAGTACGCCAGGTGCCGTTCCCGGTCCGCGCCGTGCAGGGCGGTGGTGTGGAAGGCCAGCGGGGTCGGGTCGGCCCGGTTCCCGGAGTTGCTCAGCACGAACCGGGTCGCGCCGGGGCCGGCGCCGACCAGCGAGACGCCGGCGCGCCACACCGTCCCGGCGTCCCGGATCGAGTACACCCCGGGTGGACAGTAGATCACCCGGGCCCGCCCGTCGGCGCCGTACGCGTCCCCCAGCCGATCCACCAGGGCGGCGAAGGCCGGTTGGTCGTTGGTCGTCCCGTCCCCGGTCAGGCCGTGCTCGCGGGCGTTGCACATCAGGGGCGCGCCGGCAACGGGGTAGGTACGCACGCCGCCGGCCGAGTACATGTGCGGGTACGCCATCGGTGCCCTCCCCGTCGACAACCGGCCTCGCTTTCCCGGTCCGGCGGAGGAGAAACGGGCACGGCCCCGGGTCCCGGGAGTGGCCGGGACCCGGGGCCGGGTCGAGGTCAGACGTTCGCCACCAGCAGCGCCGGCTGCTCGACGCAGTCCGCCACGTGCCGCAGGAACCCGCCGGCCACCCCGCCGTCGCAGACCCGGTGGTCGAAGGTGAGGCTGAGCTGGGTCACCTTGCGGACCGCGAGCTGCCCGTCGACCACCCAGGGCTTGTCCACGATGCGACCGACGCCGAGCAACGCCGCCTCCGGGTGGTTGATAATCGGGGTGGAGCCGTCCACGCCGAACACCCCGTAGTTGTTCAGGGTGAAGGTGCCGCCGGTCAGCCGCGCCGGGGGCAGGGTGCCGGCCCGGGCCGCGGCGGTGGTGTCGGCGAGGGCGGCGGCCAGTTCCCGGGTGGTGAGCCGCTGGGCGTTGCGGAGCACCGGGACGACCAGGCCGCGGTCGGTCTGCGCGGCGATGCCCAGGTGCACGCCGGCCGACTGGACGATCCGCTGCCCCTCGGTGTCCACCCGCGCGTTGAGCTGCGGGTACTTCCGCAGGCCGCTGAGGCAGATCCGGGCCAGCAGGGCCAGGATGCTGACCGGCGCGTCCGGGGTGGCGGCGTTGATCGCGGCCCGGGTCTGCAGCAGCCCGGTGGCGTCCACGTCCACCCAGATGGTCACCTCGGGGATCTCCCGCCGGCTGCGGGAGAGCTTGTCCGCGATCGCCTTGCGGATGCCGGTGAGCGGGATGACCACGTCACCGTCGCCGGCCGGGGCGAGGCCGACGTGCGCCTCGGGCGCGTCCGGCACGGCGGCGAGCGTCGCGGCCGGGGCGGCCAGCGCCGCCTCGACGTCGGCGCGGCGGATGACGCCGCCGGGCCCGGTGCCGGTCAGGGCCGCCAGGTCCAGCCCGCGCTCCCTGGCCAGCCGCCGGACGATCGGGGAGATGACCAGGGGCGCCGTCGCCCCGGCCGGGCCGGGGCGGGCCGGCAGCTCGGTACGCTCCGCCCCGGTCGCCGCCGCCCGGCCCGCGGCGGCGCCGCTGGCGCCGGCCGTGGCCGCGTCCGTCGCGGTCGGGGCCGACGCACCGGGCTCGGGGGCCAGGGCGAGGCGCGGGCGGCGGCGCCGGCGGCCGGCGCCGCCGTGGCCGGTGCCGTACCCGATGAGGACGTTGCCGGAGCCGGCCCGCTCCTCCTCGCGGTACGTGGCGTGCGGGTCGTCGCCGCCGTCGCCGTCCAGCGGCGCGATGGTGATCAGCGGCTGGCCGACCGGGCGGACCTCGCCCGCCGCGCCGTGCAGGGCGACGACCCGGCCGGCGTACGGACAGGGCACGTCGACGACGGCCTTCGCGGTCTCCACCTCGACCACGGTCTGGTCCACGGTCACCACGTCGCCGACGGCGACCCGCCACTCGACGATCTCCGCCTCGCTGAGCCCCTCGCCTAGGTCGGGCAGGAGGAAGTCGCGCGTTCCGGTCGTGGTGGTCATGCCGCCACCCACCGGGTGTCCGGCTGGTCGTCCCACTGGAGCCGGGCCACGGTGTCCAGCACCCGGTCCACCGACGGCAGGTGGGTGTGCTCCAGCATCGGCGCCGGGTACGGGATGTCCAGGCCGGACACCCGCAGCACCGGGGCGTGCAGGGCGTGGAAGCAGCGCTCCTGGACCCGGGCGGCGATCTCCGCGCCGACCCCGGCGAAGCCCTGCGCCTCCTGGACCACCACGCAGCGGCCGGTCCGGCGCACCGAGGCGGTGATGGTGGCGTCGTCGAACGGCACGATGGTGCGCACGTCGACCACCTCCAGGTCCCAGCCCTCCTCGCGGGCGGCCTCGGCGGCCTCCAGCGCGACCGGCACGGCCGGGCCGTACGCGACCAGGGTGGCGTCGGTGCCGGCCCGCCGGACGACGGCCTTGCCGAACGGCGCGGTCCGGGCCGGCAGCTCCGCCTCGGCGCTGGAGAAGTAGAGCTTCTTCGGCTCCATGAACACGACCGGGTCCGGGTCGTCGATCGCCTCACGCAGCAGCGAGTAGGCGTCCTCGACGGTGGCCGGGGTGACCACCTTCAGGCCGGGGGTGTGCGCGTAGTACGCCTCGGAGGAGTCGCAGTGGTGCTCCACGCCGCCGATGCCGCCGGCATACGGGACCCGGATGACGATCGGCACGCTGAGCGCGCCCCGGGTGCGGTTGCGCAGCTTCGCCACGTGCGAGGCGATCTGCTCGAACGCCGGGTACGCGAAGGCGTCGAACTGCATCTCGACCACCGGCCGCAGCCCGGACAGGGCCAGGCCGACGGCGAAGCCGACGATGCCGGCCTCGGCGAGCGGGGTGTCGAAGCAGCGCTTGTCGCCGAACCGGGCCTGGAGCCCGTCGGTGATCCGGAAGACGCCGCCGAGCTGCCCGACGTCCTCGCCGAAGACGACCACCCGCTCGTCGTCGAGCATCGCGTCGGCGAGCGCGGCGTTGAGCGCCTTCGCCATGGTCATGGTGGCCATCAGGCGTCCCCCTCCTGGTCACGGGCGGCGGCCAGTTCGGCGCGGACCTGCTCGCGCTGCTCGACCAACTGCGGGGTCGGCTCCGCGTAGACGTGGTCGAAGAGGCTGAGCGGGTCGACCGCCGGCTGGGCGTTCATCCGCTCGCGCAGCGCGGCGGCGTACGCCTCGGCCTCGTCGGCGATCGCCGCGACGGCGGCGTCGTCCAGCACGCCCCGGTCCCGCAGGTACGCCTCCAGCCGGGCGATCGGGTCGCGGTCCCGCCACGCCTCGACCTCCTCGGCGTCCCGGTAGCGGGTCTGGTCGTCGGCGTTGGTGTGCGGCTCCATCCGGTAGGTGTGCGCCTCCACCAGGAACGGCCCCCGGCCGGCCCGGGCGTGCTCGACCGCGCGGGTGAGCACCGCGAGCACCGCCACCGGGTCGTTGCCGTCGACCTGCTCGCTGGGCACGCCGTAGCCGACACCCTTGTACGCCAGGCTCGGCGCGGCGGTCTGCCGGGAGAGCGGGACGCTGATCGCGTACTTGTTGTTCTGCACGAAGTAGACGACCGGGGCCTTGAACACGGCGGCGAAGTTGACCCCCTCGTGGAAGTCGCCCTCGCTGGTCGCGCCGTCGCCGATGAAGGCCAGCGCGACGGTGTCCCGCCCCTGGTAGGACTCGCCGTACGCCAGGCCCGCGGCGTGCACGCACTGGGTCGCCAGCGGGGTGCACTGCGGCGCGGTGTGCCGGGCGGCCGGGTCGTAGCCACAGTGCCAGTCGCCGCGCAGCAGGGTGAGCACCTCGACCGGGTCGATGCCCCGGGCGGTCAGCGCCATCGACTCGCGGTAGGTGGGGAAGACCCAGTCGGTGTCGCGCAGGGCGAGGATTCCGCCGACCTGGCACGCCTCCTGCCCTCGGGAGGACGGGTAGACGGCGAGGCGGCCCTGCTTGGTCAGCGCGGTGGCCTGCACGTCGAAGCGGCGGCCGACGACCATCCGGCGGTACATCTCCCGCAGCGCCTCGACCGGCGGCTCCGGATAGTCGTCCCGGGGCGGCAGCGGGGTGCCGTCGGGGTTCAGCAGTCGGACCGGCTCGGTGCGCGGCAGCAGGCCGTCCGTCGGCTCGGGGGCGGCCGGGGTGGCCGGCCGGCGGGTGCGGGGGGTTGCCCTGCGGACCGCCTGGGGTGTGGTCGTCACGGCGGGGACCTCCTGGACGTGTGGTGGCCCTATGCTCCTGCTGTCGGATGATTGACTCAACATCCCGGATGAACGCGGGACGAATGGCACGGAGATGAGGGCTTCATGAGCCAGGAGACCGGGGCCACACCGGGCACGGCAGGCGGAACGGGACGTTCGGCCGGGCGGCTCGACGAGGTCGACCGGCGAATCCTGCACGAACTGGTCCGCGACGGCCGGCTCTCCATCCGTACGCTGGCCGAACGCGTGCACGTCTCGCGCACCAACGCGTACGCCCGGGTGGAGCGGCTGGTGCGGGACGGGGTGATCGCCGGGTTCCAGGCGCGGGTGGCGCCGGAACCGGCCGGGCTGGGCACCTCGGCGTACATCGCGCTGACCATCGAGCAGAACACCTGGCGGGAGGTCTCGGCCGAGCTGGCCCGGGTGCGCTACGTCGAGCACGCGGCGCTGCTCAGCGGCGAGCACGACGTGCTGGCCCTGGTCCGGGCGCCGGACAACGCCACCCTGCGGAACGTCGTGCTGGAGCGGGTGCAGAGCATCGCCGGGGTGCTGTCCACCCGGACCTGGCTGGTCTTCGAGGAGTTCGACGGCACGCAGACCGCCTGGCAGTGAGGGTGCCGGGTCAGCGCTCCGGCGGGGCCTCCAAGCCCTCGCGGTCGGCCAGCTCCAGCAACGGTTCCAGGGAGAAGCGGCGGTCGTCGAGGCCGGCGTGCGGGTCACCCCGATCGGCGAACCGCGCCGGCATGCTGACCACGTCGAAGTCCTCCGGCCGCGCGTCGTCCAGCTCCGACCAGTCCAGCGGCGCGGAGACCAGCGCCCGCGGGCTGGGCCGGATCGAGTACGCCGACGTGATGGTGTGGTCGCGGGCCATCTGGTTGTAGTCGACGAAGACCGGCCGGTCCCGTTGCTCCCGCCACCAGGTGGTGGTCACCAGGTCGGGCAGCCGGCGCTGCATCTCCCGCCCCAGCGCCAGCACCGCCCGCCGGCACTCCCCGAAGCTCCAGCGGGGTTCGATCGACAGGTAGACGTGGATGCCCCGGCCACCGGTGGTCTTCGGGTAGCCGGCCAGCCCCAGCTCGTCCAGGAACGCGCGTACCTCGTGGGCGACCGGGACCACCTGGGCGAAGTCCACCCCCGGCATCGGGTCCAGGTCGATCCGGAGCTGGTCCGGGTGCTCCACGTCGCCGGCCGAGACCGGCCACGGGTGGAACCGCAGCGTGCCCAGGTTCGCCGCCCAGATCACCACGGCCAGCTCGCTCGGGGCCACCTCGTCGGCGGTCCGGCCACTGGGAAAGGTGATGTGCACCGTGCGCACCCAGTCGGGGGCGCCGGCCGGCAGCCGCTTCTGGTAGAACGCGTCGCCGCGGTTGTCCTGCCGGGTGGCGATCTTCGCGCCCTCGAACACGCCACGCGGCCACCGCTCCAACATGGTCGGCCGGTCGCGCAGCGCGCGCAGGATGCCGTCGCCGACGGCGAGGAAGTAGCGCACCACGTCCAGCTTGGTCAGGCCGCGCTCCGGGAAGTACGGCTTGTCGGGGCTGGAGACGCGGACCAGCCGCTCGCCCACCCGGATCTCCTCGGCCGCCTTGGTCGCCACGCCTCACACCGTAGCCGCCATCCGGCGACCGCGGGTCGTCCGCGACAGCGGCACGCGGGTCAGGAGATCAGCGCGATGCCCGCCACGACCAGCGGGAGCCCGACGAACAGGAAGATCCCCACGCCGGTGAGCACCCGCCCCCCGCCGGCGGTCTCCCGCTCGGGCGCCAAGCCGAACGCGGCACGGGCGCCCAGCATGCCGACCCGGCTCAGGGTCAGGTCGCCGGTGACGCCGAGCAGCGCCCCGATGACGACCAGGGCGATGCCGAACCGGTGGACGTAGTCGCCACCGGACACCGCGACCCACAGGCCGGCAGCGATCGCGACGGCCACCACGGCGATGACGAACAGCACCAGCGCTTCCCGCAGACCCCTGAGGACCGTCATGGATGGCTCCATCCCGTCGTGTCGGACGGGACATTCTGCTTCATCCATTGGCCGGGTCGCTGCCCCGTGCCGCGACGGCGGTCGGTCGGGGCGCCCGGGGGTCGCGGCTGCCGGGACCGGGCACGACGGGTTCGCCCGTCCGGCCCCGGCGGCGCCGGTGCTCAGCGACCTTCCTGCTGCATTCGCATCATGAGCATCTGCTTGCCCTGGTCACCCGCCTTGCGGTTGTTCTCCTGGATCTTGCGGAACCAGTTGGCGAGTTCGGTGTCGCCGCGCTGCTCCGCGTCGGAGATGTAGGTGTCCATCCGGTAGATGTTCTCCAGGGACATCTGCACGGTGTGGATCAGGTCGTAGTTCTTGTCCCGCACCGGGCTCATCTGTTCCTTGGTCATGGTCGCCACGGCGTACCTCCCCTGTCCGTGTTGGTCGAGCCAGCGCATACCCCCGGTCGGCCCGTTCACGCCCACCAAGCTGGTCCGGGACGGCGCCGCGGGCCGGGCGGCCGGGCCGGGTCGGGACGGTTACCCGGCGGAGGGCCCGGGTACCGGTTGCCGCATGGCGGAACTGGCAGCGCTGTGGATCGTGCGGCATGGCGAGAGCACGGCGAACGTGGCGGCCGGCACGGCCGAGGCGTCCGGCGCGGAGCTGATCGAGCTCAGCCACCGGGACGCGGACGTGCCGCTCTCCCCGACCGGGCAGGAGCAGGCCCGAGCCACCGGCCGCTGGCTGGCCGGGCTGCCCGAGGCGCACCGGCCGGACGTCGCGGTGATGTCGCCCTACCTGCGGGCGGTGCAGACCGCCGAGCTGGCGCTGGCCGGCACCGGCATCCCGGTCACCCGGGACGAGCGGCTGCGCGACCGGGAGCTCGGCATCCTCGACGGGCTGACCGCGCACGGGGTGCGGCGGCGGTTCCCGGAGGAAGCGGCGCGGCGAACCCGGCTCGGCAAGTTCTACTACCGGCCGCCGGGCGGCGAGTCCTGGCCGGACGTGGCGCTACGGCTGCGCGCGCTCCTCGGCGACCTGCGCCGGGACCATGAGGGCGGGCGGGTGCTGCTGTTCGGCCACGACGCACTGGTCTTCCTGTTCCGCTATCTGGTGGAGGGGATCACCGAGGCGGACCTGCTGGCGCTGACCCGGGCGCACTCGATCGCCAACTGCTCGGTCACCGGCTGGTCGGCCGACGCCGCCGGCCGGCTCACCCTCGACGTGTTCAACGACGTCACCCACCTCCGCCAGGAGGGCGCGCGACCCACCCGGGAGGACGAGGTCCATGCCGAACCCGTCTGATGTGATCACGCCCGCCCTGCTGCGCGACTGGGCGCTGCCCGTGCCGACCGGCGGCAAGGAGGCCCGGGGCACGGTGCTGGTGGTCGGCGGGTCCCGGTTCACCCCCGGCGCGGTGCTGCTCGCCGGGGTGGCCGCGCTACGCGCCGGCGCGGGCGTGCTGCAACTGGCCGCCGCCGAGTCCACCGCCGCCGCGCTCAGCATCCAGGTGCCCGAGGCGCTCGTCGTCGGCCTGGCCGAGACGGCCGACGGGGCGGTGCGGGACGACCCGGGCGACCTGCTCGGCGGCCTGGTCGCCGAGGCGGACGTGGTGGCGGTCGGCCCCGGGCTGAAGAACATCGACGCCACCCGCGCACTGCTGCACCTGGTCCTCGACGCGGCCGGGCCGGCGACCTCGCTGGTGCTCGACGCGTACGCCCTCGGCGCGCTCAGCCACGAGCCCGGCCTGTTGGTCGGTTCGGGCCGCAAGGTGGTGCTCACCCCCAACCTCGCCGAGGCCCGGCACCTGCTCGACCGCGAGCCCGGCGACGACCTGGACGCCGCGGCGGCCGAACTGGCCCGCCGGTACGACGCGGTGGTCTCCCTCTACGGCCACATCGCCACGCCGGACGGGCGGGGCTGGCGGGAGGAGAGCGGCGACGCCGGCCTGGGCACGTCGGGCAGCGGTGACGTCCGCGCCGGTCTCCTCGCCGGGCTGCTGTCCCGGGGCGCCGAGCCGGCCCAGGCCGCCTGCTGGGCCGCGTTCGCGCACGCGGTGAGCGGACAACGCCTGGTCCCCCGGTACGGCCGGATCGGCTTTCTCGCCCGTGAACTGCTCGACGAGATTCCCTACACGTTGGCCACCGTCTGACGGTTGTTGTTCAGCCGTTCGGGTGTGTGTAACAACACACCCACTGCCTACGCTGGTTGACCGAAGGCAAGCAACCTGCTCGTCTTCCGCCGGCCCGCTTCCCGCCAGGGAGCGCGGCCGGCCGGATCGGCCCCCTGGGAGTCTGTGTGAAGAACCTCCGTCGCAAGACGCTGGCCGCCGCGTCCGCCGTGACGCTCGGCGTCGGCCTCGCCCTCACCGGCGGGCTGGCTCCGGCGGCGGCCGCCGGACCGGACACCTCGTATCTGGTCCTCGCCCCGCAGGGCGCCAACACCAGCAAGGCCGCCGCCCGCGTGGCGGCCGCCAACGGCACCGTCGTGGCCACCTACGACCAGATCGGCGTGCTCGTCGTCCGCTCGACCAACCCGAACTTCGCCACCCAGGTGGCGGGGGCGGGCGTCGAGTCGGTGGCGTCCACCGCCGGCCTGGGCACCGCCCTCGACGAGGGCGAGACCGTGGAGGTCTCCGCGGCCGACGTCGCCAGCGCCACCGGCGGCCCGACCAACGAGCCCCTCTACGGGCAGCAGTGGGACATGGACATGATCCACGTCCCGCAGGCGCAGGCGAAGAACGCCGGTAGCTCGAACGTCGTCGTCGGCGTGCTGGACAGCGGCATCTCCAGCACCCACCCCGACCTGGCGACCCAGATCGCCAAGGACAAGAGCACGTCCTGCCTGGGCGGTGTCGCCGACACCACCGAGGCGGCGTGGAACCCGACCACCAGCGACCACGGCACCCACGTGGCCGGCACCATCGCCGCCGCCGTCAACGGCGTCGGCGTGACCGGCATCGCGCCGGGCGTCAAGGTCGCCTCCGTCAAGGTGGTCAACGACGACGGCTACATCTACCCGGAGGCTGCGGTCTGCGGGTTCATGTGGGCCGCCACGCACGGCATGCGGGTCACCAACAACAGCTACTACATCGACCCGTGGGAGCTGAACTGCCGCAACGACGTCCGCCAGCGTCCGGTGTGGCAGGCCGTGCAGCGCGCCATCCGTTACTCGAACAGCCAGGGCGTGCTCAACGTGGCGTCCGCGGGTAACTCCAACTACGACCTGGCCCACAAGATCACCGACACCGGCAGCCCGGACGACGGGACGCCGGAGGTGCGCGAGAACCTCACCAGCGCCTGCATGGACCTCCCCGCGGAGGCCCCGGGCGTGGTGACCGTCTCGGCGGTCGGTCCGACCGGCGCGAAGAGCTACTACTCCTCGTACGGTCTGGGCGTGGTGGATGTGACGGCCCCGGGTGGTGACACCCGGTTCCGTACCCAGGGCGTCCGGTCGACGCTGACCGACGGCATCCTGTCGACGACCTTCAACACCACCACCAAGACCAACGGGTGGGGTTACAAGCAGGGCACCTCGATGTCCGGCCCGCACGCCACCGGCGTCGCGGCGCTGGCGCTGTCGGCGCACCCCGACCTGGCTCCGGGCGCGCTGGCGGCGTTCCTGGAGGGCACCTCCGTGTCCATGTCCTGCCCGGCGGGCGTCTACAACCCGGTGCCGCTGATCTCGGCGGGCCCGACGGCCTACAACGCGACCTGCTCCGGCGGGCAGCGCACCTCGTTCTACGGCGCCGGCATGGTCGACGCGTTCAACGTGGTGAAGTAGCGGTACGGCACAACCCGTGGTGGGGCCCGGCGGAACGTCGCCGGGCCCCACTCGTTTTTGCCGCTCATCCCGCGGGTAGGGGAAGCACCGTCAGCCCAGACCCGAGGAGGTACCGGTGTCCACCGACGCGATCGTGCTGCTCAAAGAGGACCACAAGGAGGTCCGCCGCCTGTTCAAGGCATTCCAGGACGCCGAGGAGGGGCCGGCGAGCGAGCGGCAGAAGCTGGTCAAGCAGATCCTCGAGGCGCTGACCGTGCACACCTACCTCGAGAACGAGGTCATGTACCCGGAGGTCCGCAAGCTGGTGCCGGACATCGAGGACGACATCCTGGAGTCGTACGAGGAGCACCACGTCGCGGACGTGCTCTGCTTCGAGCTGTCGACCATGGACCCCGACGACGAGCGGTTCAACGCCAAGACGACGGTGCTGATCGAGAACGTGCTGCACCACGTCGAGGAGGAGGAGCAGGAGTGGTTCCCCAAGGTCCGCGAGGCGCTCGGCCGTAACCAGCTCCAGGAGATCGGCCAGCGCATGATCGACCTGCGTCCGAAGGCGCCGAAGACGCCGGCCGCGCCGAAGGCGCTGAAGAAGTCGCTGGACGCGGTCGTCGCCTGAGCGGGCACCACACTGACGGCGGGACCCGGCCTCGGCCGGGTCCCGCCGCCGTTCCTGCCGCTCCGCCGCCCGAACCCCACATGATTTGCCCAGCCCCGGGCGGACGAACCCGGCCGGCGCGCGGCGGAGGTGCGCCGGGTCGGGCTCCGGCGGACCCGGTAGGATCGGCGCGGGCCGTGACTGGCGCGTGGGGATGGAGAACCATCGGGAAGCGGTCCCGTCATGAGGACGCACGCCGAGCGCCTGGGCCTTCCGCACGTCACCAGGAGGTCGCATGTCGCTGAACGCCGAATCCACCGCCTTCCGCAGCGCGCTGGAGGTGATCCGCGCCGTCGAACCGCGGGTGGCGGACGCCATCGGGGCGGAACTGGCCGACCAGCGCGAGTCGCTCAAGCTCATCGCCAGCGAGAACTACGCCTCCCCGGCCACCCTGCTGGCCATGGGCAACTGGTTCAGCGACAAGTACGCCGAGGGCACCGTCGGCCGCCGCTTCTACGCCGGCTGCCAGAACGTCGACACCGTCGAGGCACTCGCCGCCGAGCACGCCCGGGAGCTGTTCGGCGCCGCCCACGCGTACGTGCAGCCGCACTCGGGCATCGACGCCAACCTGGTCGCCTTCTGGGCGATCCTGGCCGACCGGGTGGAGTCCCCGGCACTGAAGAAGGCCCAGGTTCGCCAGGTCAACGAGCTCACCGAGGCGGACTGGTTCGCGCTCCGCCGCGAGCTGGGCAACCAGCGGATGCTGGGCATGTCGCTGGACGCCGGCGGCCACCTCACCCACGGCTTCCGGCCGAACATCTCCGGAAAGATGTTCGACCAGCGCAGCTACGGCACCGACCCGGCGACCGGCCTGATCGACTACGACCGGGTCGCCGAGGCGGCTCGCGAGTTCAAGCCGCTGATCCTGGTCGCCGGCTACTCGGCGTACCCCCGGAAGGTCAACTTCCGGATCATGCGGGAGATCGCCGACTCGGTCGGCGCCACCTTCATGGTCGACATGGCGCACTTCGCCGGCCTGGTCGCCGGGAAGGTCTTCACCGGCGACTTCGACCCGGTGCCGCACGCGCACATCGTCACCACCACCACCCACAAGTCGCTGCGCGGCCCGCGCGGCGGCCTGGTGCTCTGCGGCCCGGAGCTGGCCGACCAGGTCGACCGGGGCTGCCCGATGGTGCTCGGCGGCCCGCTGCCGCACGTGATGGCGGCCAAGGCGGTCGCCCTCGCGGAGGCCCGCCGCCCCGACTTCGCCGACTACGCGCAGCGCATCGTCGCCAACGCCCACGCGCTCGCCGAGGGGCTGGTGCGCCGGGGCGCGAAGCTGGTCACCGGCGGCACCGACAACCACCTGGTGCTGATCGACGTCTCCGGGTACGGCCTGACCGGCCGGCAGGCGGAGCAGGCGCTGCTCGACTCGGGCATCGTGACCAACCGCAACGCCGTCCCGCAGGACCCGAACGGCGCCTGGTACACCTCCGGCATCCGGATCGGCACCCCGGCGCTGACCACCCGGGGCCTCGGCACCGCGGAGATGGACGTCACCGCCGAGCTGATCCACACCGTGCTCAGCCAGACCACCCCCGGCGAGTCCAAGGCGAAGTACGTGCTCGACCCGGCCCTGGCCAACAAGGTGAACAAGCACGCCAGCGAGCTGCTGGCCGGCTTCCCCCTCTACCCCGCCGTCGACCTCGGCTGACCGCCGCTCGGCCGACGCCGATCAGGGAGTTGTGGTGGACCAACCACAACTCCCTGATCGATCGGGTCAGCCCCGCACCTGCGGGTTGGCGCAGCAGCGGAGCGGCTCGCCGCGCAGGTAACGGCCCACCTCTCCGGCGACGATGCGGGCGGCGTTCGCAGCGGTCTCCTTGCTGGCCCCCGCCAGGTGTGGGGTCAGCACGATGTTCGGCGTGGTGAGCAGTCGGGAACCGGCCGGGATCGGCTCCGCCGGAAAGACGTCGAAGGCCGCGCCGAACAGGTGCCCGGCGTCGAGGGCGTCGCACACAGCGTCGTAGTCGAGCAGCGCGCCCCGGGCGCAGTTGACGATGACCGAACCCGCCGGCATCGCGGCCAGTTGCGCGGCACCCATCATCCCGGTGGTCTCAGGGGTGAGGCGGGCGTGCAGGGAGACGACCCGGGACCGCAACAGCAGGTCGTCCAGGGAGGTCAACTCGGCGACCCCGGCGACCTGGTCGGCGGTGACGTACGGGTCGTGCACCAGGACCCGCGCGCCGAACGCGTGCAGGATGCGGGCGACCCGGCTGCCGATCGCGCCGAACCCGACCAGCCCGACCGTGCTGCCGCCCAGCTCCGGCCCGACGCTGTCGTAGCGATAGTAGTCGCCACGCCAGACCCCGTTCAGGAGGTCCTGGTGGGTCGGCGCGATCCGGCGGACGGCCGCGAGGATCATGGCGATGGTGTGTTCGGCCGTGGCGGCCGCGTTGCGGCCCGGCGCGGAGCAGACGGACACGCCCCGCTCGGTCGCCGCGTCGAGGTTGACGTTCACCGGCCCGCCGCGGCTGACGCAGACCAGCTCAAGGTCCGGTGCGGCCTCGAGCACCTTCCGGGTGATCGGTGCCATCTGCGTCACGCAGACCCGCACCCCGCGCAGCGCCTCGATCAGCTCGTCCTCGGTGCCGGACGCCTCGTGCACCTCCGCCACCGGTCCGAACGGCTCGACCGGCCAAGGCAGCGTCAGCTCGCTGATGTCGAGACCGTCGGGGACCTCGGCGCGTACGGCGTCGACGAGCAGACGGTTGAGGACGAAATGGTCGCCGGCGGCGAGCAGGCGGACGCTCATCAGTGGATCTCCCAGGGGGTTGTCGCGGGTTCGGCGGACGGGACGTGGACTCAGCCCGTCGGCCGGGCGATCGGGGCGTTGAACTCGAGGACGGCGACCCCGTCGTCGTCCAGCCGGATCTCGGTGAGGGCGCAGTTGCGGACGAACGGGAACAGCCGGCGATACTCCCGCAGCGGCACCCCGAGCAGCTGGCACAGGGCCAGCCGGATGGCGGTCGTGTGCGCGACCACGAGAACCCGACCGTCGGGGTGCTGGGCGGCGATGTCGCGCAGGCACGCGGTGAACCGCTGCGCGGCGTGGGCCGGGTCCTCCCCGCCGGGCAGGTGGTCCGCGACCGGATCGGCGTGGAAGGCGTCCAACGCCTGCGGGAACTGCTCCCGCATCTCCGCGCGGGTCAGCCCCTCGCCGTCACCGAAGTCGAGTTCCCGCAGCCGTTCGTCGACCCGCAGCGGGGTGCCGGCCGCCTCGGCGCAGGACGCGGCGGTGAGCTGGGCACGGCTCAGGGTGGAGGTCCAGACCGCGGACAGCCCGGCCGTCGCGGCCCAGGCCGCCAGCTGCGCGGCCTGCTCGTGCCCGCGGGTGGTGAGCGAGATGTCGCTGACCCCGGCGTACCGGTTCTCCGCGTGCCAGACGGTCTCCCCGTGGCGGACGAGGACGAGGGTGGTCATTGGGCGGTCCTTTCCCGTGCGTGTGCGGCCGCAGTCGGTGCCAGCCAGCCCCGTTGCTCGAGCACCTCGACCAGCCGCAGATATCCCGGCGCGAACCGGCTGTGCGAGCCCGCGCGCGGCTCGACGATCGCCCGTACCCGCACCATGGCCGCCGCCACCTCGACCGGGTCCCGGCCGGCCGCCGCCGCGAGGATCGCCATGCCGAGCGCGGGCTCGGCGTTCTCCGGCAGCACCGCCGGCCGACCGAGGACGTCCGCGCGCAGCTGGTTCCAGTAGCCGCTGCGAGTGGCGCCGCCGGTCAGCACGAGCTCGCCGTCCAACGGGGCACCGAGCAGGTGCAGGTAGTCGAAGCAGAGCCGCTCGAGGTATGCGACCCCCTGCAGCACCGCCGCGAACCGATCGCCCTCCCCGGTCGGCTCGCCGAGCAGGAAGCCGCGTGCCGCGGGGGCGACGAACGGGAAGCGTTCGCCGGTGGAGACCAGCGGATAGCAGAGGGCGGTCGCGGGCTCGTGAAACGCCGCCGCGCGGTTGAGGGCGTCGAGGTCGGCGTCCGGGAAGTCGCGCGAGACCGCGCCCGCCCCGGTGCTCGACGCGCCGCCGGGCAGCCAGGTGTCGTTCGGGCCGCGGTGCGAGTAGACCGCGCCGGCCGGGTCGTGGACCGGCTCGCGGGCGACTCCCTTGAGCACCAGGGTGGTGCCGAGCACGGAGTTCCAGCTGCCGACCCGCAACGCGCCGGACCCGAGCTGCGCCGCACACCCGTCGGTCATGCCAGCGATCACGGGGGTGCCGACGGGGATGCCGGTCTGCTCGGCGGCGTCGGCGCAGACCGTGCCGAGGCGGGTGCCGGACCGGACCAGCGGCGGCAGCAGCTCACCGGGCACGCCGAGGGCGTCGAGGACGGCGGCCGGCCAGTCGCCGTTGACGAGGTGGGCGCCGGTCTTCAGCGCGTTGCTCAGGTCGGTCGGCACCTCGTGCCCGACCAGGCGGCGGTTGATCACATCGCTCTGGTGCGCCAGCCGGTGCGCCTCTGCCGCGCGGGGGTGGTGCCGCAGCAGCCACAGCAGCTTCGGCAGCGCCCAGGCGGGCTGCATGCGTTGATAGCCCAGCGCCGCCCAGGTGGCCGCGCCGACCTCGTTCACCCGCTCGGCCTCGGCGGCGGCGCGGGTGTCGTCGTACATGACGCCCGGGGTCACCGGCTCGCCGGTCCGGTCCACCAGGAGCACCGTGCCGGAGGTGGCGTCGACGGCGACGCCCCGGACGCTGGCCGGCGGCACGTCGGCCAGCGCGGCGCGCGCCGCGGCCGACACCGCGGCCCACCACTGTCGCGGATCCTGCTCGTGCCGGTTGCCGTCGCGGTTGCTGGTCAGCGGCGCGCTGCCCATGCCGACGGCGACACCCGTGCCGGTGACGGCCAGGGCCCGCACGCTCTGCGTACCGAGATCGAGTCCAACCCAGACGCCGTCGTCCTCCGGCCGCCTCACCGGTCCCCCTCTCCGCGCAGGGCCGCCAGTCGCGGCCACATCGTCGCCGCCTGCCGGCGCAGGCGGACGAACTCTTCGAGCAGGTCGGCGTAGCGCCGCGTCCGCACCGGGTCCGGCGCGAACGAGTCCCGGACCAGCACGTGCGCCGCGACCGCCTCCTCCACCGTGGCCGCGGCCCCGGTGGCGAGCTTGCCGACGACGAACGCGCCGCGGGCGCCGACCTCGGCGTCGGCGGTACGCCGCACGGGTACGCCGACCAGGTCGGCGATGAGCTGCGACCAGGCCCCGTTCGCCGCGCCGCCGCCGCAGACCCCCAGCTCCGTCGGAGTCACCTGCGAGGCGGCCAGGCAGTCGCGGATGACCAGGGTGAGCCCCTCGACGATGGCACGGGCGATGTGCGCCCGCCCGTGTTCGACGGAGAGACCGAACAGCATCCCCCTCGCGTGCGGGTCGACGAACGGCACCCGTTCGCCGGCCGGGGACAGGTAGGGCAGGAACATCAGGCCGTCCGCGCCTACCGGCGCCTGGCCCGCCAGGTCGATCAGCTCGCCGGGGCGGTCCAGGCCGAGCAGCCCGCACGCCCAGGTCAACACCTCGGTGCCGGTCAGCGTGGGCATGGCCCGCAGGTGCCGGCCCGGCACACCGAGGGCGACGGTCGCCCCGAGCGGCTCGGCGCCGAACGACACGTCGTCGGTCACCACCTCGGTGCAGAGCGTGGTGCCGAGGATGCTGCACGCCTGGCCGGGGCGGACCGCGCCCGCGCCGATCGCCGTGGCCGCGATGTCGTAGGGGGCGACCACGACCGGGGTACCCGCCGGCACGCCCAGGTCGGCGGCGGCGTCCGCGCGCAGCGGTGCGACCCGCCGCGCGCCGCGGGCCACCGGGGGCAGCAGCCGCTCCGCCCACGCCAGGTCGAACAGGTCGAGCAGGCCACGGTCGTACCGGCCGGTGCGCAGCTCCACGAACGGCGCCGAGGCGTCCGACTCCTCCATCACGACCGCGCCGGTGAGCTGGGCGAAGAGCCAGCCACCGCAGGTCAGGACAGCCGCCGAGCGGGCCAACCGATCCGGGTCGTGGGTGTGCAGCCAGCTGAGGATCGCGTTGGGCAGGCCGGGGAAGGTGACCGAGCCGTTGCGGCGGAACGCCTCGGGGAGCAGGCCGGCCTCGGCCCAGCCCCGCACCACCGACGCGGCCCGGCCGTCGTTCCAGAGCACGGCCGGACCGGTCGGCGCTCCGGCCGCGTCGACCAGCCAGCAGCCGTCGCCCTGCGCGGTGAGCGCGAGGAAATCGACGTCACCGGGAAGCTGGATGCGGACGGCCCGGATCGCGCGGAACACCGCATCCCGGACCTGGCCCATGTCCTGCTCGACCCAGCCGGACCTCGGCCGCTGGACGAGCGCCGGCTCCCGGACCACGACCGCCTCCCGGCCTTTCTCGTCGTAACCGACGGCCTTGATCATCGTCGTGCCGGCGTCGACGCAGATGGCTGTCACGATCCTCCCTCCGACTGACCCGCGCTCAGCCCCGGCCGTGCGACGCCCGGGACCGGCGGGCCACCGAGTCCAGCGCCACGGCGAGCAGCAGGACGGCACCGGTGACCATGAACCGGAACGAGGAATCCAGGTTCAGCAGGGTCAGCCCACTGGAGATCGACTGGATCACCACCATGCCGAGCAGCGCGGCGAAGGCGCTGCCCCGGCCGCCGAAGAGGCTGGTGCCGCCGATGACGGCGGCCGCGATGGCGTTGAGGTTGACGTCGCCACCGCCGCTGCTCTGGTTGGCCGCGGCGAGCCGGGCGGCGGCCAGGACACCACCGACGGCGGCCAGCGTGGTGCAGACCATGAAGACGGAGGTGTAGACGGCCTTGACGTTGATGCCCGCCCGCCGGGCCGCCTCGACGTTGCCGCCGATCGCGTACACCGCCTTGCCGTATTTCGTCCGGCGGAGCACGTAGTGCGCGGCCAGGACGAGGGCGAGGAAGAGCACGAACATCCAGCCGACGCCGCGGGTCTGCTGCAGGTAGGACACCACCACGCCGAGCCCGACGGCGAGCACGACGCTGCGGACGGCGAGGTACTGCACCGACGCGGCGGACAGCTGCGCCCGGCGGCGGTTGCGGGCGCGCCGGTAGCCGCTCGCGAACCAGCCCACGGCGCCCAGCCCGACGAGGGTGTACGACAGCCACGCCGGCAGGAAGGCCAGTTGCGCGAAGGTCACCAGACCGGAGTCGAAGGGCAGGTTGATCGAGCCCTTGGCGCCGAGCACCCACAGTTGGAGACCGAGGAAGCCGAGCAGGCCGCCGAGGGTGATGACGAAGCTGGGGACGCCCAACCGGTTGAACAGTTGCCCGTAGACCCAGCCCAGCGCGGCTCCCATGACGACGGCTGCGGCGATCGCGACCCAGGCGGGCAGCCCTCGGTCGACGAAGAGCACGGCCATGACCGCGGCGGACAGGCCGCTGATCGAGCCGACCGACAGGTCGATCTGGCCGACCAGGAGCATGAACACGACACCGAGCGCGATCACGCCGACCGGTACGCACTCCAGGGTGAGGTTCACCAGGTTGGCGCTGGACAGGAAGATCGGGTTGAGCGACTGCAGCACGGTCCAGATGACGACGAGCCCGGCCACCACGGGCAGCACCCCGAGGTCGCCGCTGCGCACCTGGTCGATGAAGGCGGCCACGGCCCCACGAACGCCGACCTGTTGCCGCAGCCGTTCGTCGTGCAGGTCGGTCGGGCCGGACGAGGCCGGCGCGGCGGTGTGAACGTCGGTCACGGCTGGGTCCTCCCTTCGAGGGTCGTTGTCGGCTGGGCGCGCCGCGCGCTACGTCGAGCGACGACGTTGTCCGTGGCGCCGGTGATCGCGGCGATGATGTCCTCGGGTGAGACCTCGTCCACCGCGAAGACCCCGTTGTTGCGGCCCAGCCGCAGCACGGCCACGGTGTCGGCGACGGCCTTCACGTCCGCCATGTTGTGGCTGATCATGATCACGCCATGGCCGCGTTCGCGGAGCCGCTCGATGAGGTTGAGCACCTCGGCCGTCTGCGCCACGCCGAGGGCGGCGGTGGGCTCGTCCAGGATCACGATCTTGGGGTCGCCCAGCAGTGACCGGGCGATGGCGACCGTCTGGCGCTGCCCGCCGGAGAGCGAGGCGACCGGGATCCGGACCGTCGGGATCTTGGCGGAGAGCTGCCGCAGCAGCTCCCACGAGCGGACCTCCATGGCCACGTCGTCGAGGCGCAGGCCGCGCAGCTCGTGGCCGAGGAAGAGGTTCTCGATCACGTTGAGGTTCTCGCACAGCGCGAGATCCTGGAAGACCGTGGCGATGCCGAGGTGGTGAGCGGCGGCCGGGTTCGGGATGGCGACCTCGTTGCCCTCGAACCTGATGGTCCCGGCGTCCTGGGCGTGCACCCCGGAGAGGATCTTCACGAGGGTGGACTTGCCGGCGCCGTTGTCGCCGACGATCGCCACCACCTGACCGGCGGCCACGTCGAGGTCGATGTCGGTCAGGGCGGCGACGGCGCCGAACGTCTTGCTGATGCCGCGGAGCGACAGGACGATGTCGGCCCCGGGTTCCGGAAGTTGGCTGGTCGGCGTAGGCGACATGGCGGTCCTTCGAGGGCTGGTGGGACGGTTGCTCCGCGGGGCGGGGCGGTGGCGCGGGGAGGTCCGGCACCTCGTCACCGTGGCGGCGAGGGGCCGGACCGGACCGCCTACTTGATGCCGAGCTTGTCGCAGGCGGCCTTGTACTCCGCGGTGCAGACATCCGCCGCCTTCAGCGCGCCGTCCGGACCGAACATCACCTCGGCGACGTTCTGCTGCGTCACGACCGTCGGGGTGAACAGCTTCGACGGCGTGTCGAAGAGAGTGGTCTCGCCCGCGGGCGCGTTGCCCTGGACGAACTTGTACGCGATCTCCGCGGCCGCCTCGGCCACGATCTTGATCGGCTTCGAGATCGTGTTGTACTGGTCACCGGCGATGATCCGCTGGATCGCCGCCAGTTCCGCGTCGTTGCCGGTCACCGGCGGCACCTTCGCGCCGGCGGCCTTGAACGCCGCGATCGCGCCGCCTCCGGTGCCGTCGTTGGCGGCCACCACGCCAGCGACCTGGCCCGGGAACTGGGTGATCTGTCCGCTCACCCATTCCTGCGCCTTGCTCGGCTGCCAGCCCGGGGTGTCGTACTCGGCCAGCAGCTTGAACCCGCTCGGGTCGACGGCGGAGTGGATGCCCTTCTTGATCAGCCCGGCGGCGGCGTCGGTGGGCGAGCCGTTGACCTCGAGGATGCCGCCCTGCGCGTTGGACTGCTTGAGGTGGTCCACCAGGGACTGGGCGATCAGCGAGCCGATCTTCTCGTTGTCGAAGGAGACGTAGTAGTCGGCCTTCGCGGCCGGGATGGGCCGGTCGTAGGCGATGACGGCGACCTTCTGGGCCTGCGCCGACTTCACGATCGTGGCGGCGGCGGCCGAGTCGACCGGGTCGAGCACGATCGCCTTGACGCCCTGGGCGAGGACCGAGTTGGCCTGCTGCTGCTGCTTCGACGCGTCAGCGCCGGCGTTCTGGTAGAGCACCTCGCACTTCGGGCAGAGGTCCTTCATCTTGGCCTTGAACAGCGGAGCGTCGTACTGCTCGTAGCGGGTGGAGGCGATGTCCGGCATCAGGAACGCGATCTTCGCGTTCTCCGCACCCTTGCCGGAGCCGCCGCCGGCGTCGTCGGTGGAGGCACAGGCGGCGAGGGACGGGGCGGCGAGCAGCGTCGCGGCAACGGCGACGAGTGCCCGCAGGGGGATTCTCTTCATGACGCACTCCTCAGGTGTTCCGGCCGCACCCCGGTCTTTCGGGGGTGGTGGGTGCGGGCCGGCGTCGGCTGCCGTCCCGAACGGTCCGACAAGACCGTCGGGCAGTCCGTGACGACGAGGGTCGCTCGTGTTACGAACCAAACACCAGGGACCGTTGGGATGTCAAGAGTCTGAATTAAAACACAACTCGCCTGTGACGTAGGGCGGCCAAAACAGGCCCTGTCGCTGCGTAATCGGGCGTATGTCGGACGGAGATTACGTGTTATCTTCTCAGCGACATCACATGATGACGTCGGCAGAGCGTCGCCCGAAGCGGCGGGGCCGGACGCGGTAGGTTGCGGCATGCGCGCGCCGGAGCGGACCGGATCCCCTCACCTCCGGACCGGGCCGCTCAGCACCCACGACAGGAGGCAGCCCGGTGGCCAACGATGTCGCCAGCGTGAACACGGTGCCCGAGGCGGCCCCGCCACCGACCCCACGTGAGCGGCGCGAGCAGATTCGCCGGCGGGTCATCGACGAGGGCTTCGTCAAGATCGAAGACCTCGCCGAGGCGCAGGGCGTGAGCCTGATGACCATCCATCGCGATCTCGACGTGCTGCAGAGCGAGGGCTGGCTACGCAAGGTACGCGGCGGCGCGACCGCCCAACCCTCGGCCGTCCACCACGGCGACGTACGCCACCGGGTGCAGGCGATGGCCGCCGAGAAGCGGGACCTCGCCCTCGCGGCGGTGGAACTCGTCACCCCAGGCGCCGCCATCATGATCGACGAGAGCACCACCGGGCTGGCGGTCGCGGAACTGCTGCCGGCCCGCGGCCCGCTGACCGTCATCAGCAACTTCCTGGCCGTGCTGAAGCTGCTCGCCGGTGAGCCGGGAGTCGACCTCATCGGTCTCGGCGGCGCCTACTACCCGGCGTACGACGCGTTCCTCGGCATGCAGACCACCGACGCCATCCGGTCCCTGCGGGCCGACGTCCTGTTCATGTCGACGACCGCGGTCACCGACGGACACTGCTACCACCAGTCACAGGAGACGGTGGCCGTCAAACGGGCGCTCATGGAGGCCGCCAACCGGCGCGTCCTCCTCATCGACCACAGCAAGTTCACCAAGAACGGGCTGCACCAGCTCGCGCCGCTCACCGCCTTCGACCTGGTCATCGTGGATGCGGGCGCGGACGAGTCCCAACTCGCCCCACTCCGGGCACAGGGCGTCCCCCTCAGAATCGCCGGTCGAGCCGCCTGACCCGGACCGGCCGACTCGCCCGGCAGCGACGGCGCGCCCGCCCGCGGGTCAGCGCAGCGGCCGCTTGAGGTGGTAGCGGTGCACCTCGGTGCTGCCCTGGACGTTGTTCACGTCCTCCGCGGCCGAGACCAGCTCCCAGCCCTCCCGGCCGACCCGGTTGAGGTGTGCGATCGCGGTGTCGCCGTACCCGGTCACGTCGGTGCGCGACCCCTCCGGGCCGTACCAGACGAACGAGACGTGGAAATTGCGGCCCTGCCCCTGATAGCGGCGGACCAGCAACGCGTACTCCCAGGCAACCATTCATCCATTATCTACGGTCGGTTCGCCGTCCCGGGCCACGGGTGGTGGCGGAACGACGACACCGTGGCGTCACGCCGGGGCGGGCAGGGCGGCCAGCTCGGCCCGGGTGGGCGGGTCGGCGCCCCGGCGGGCGCAGGTCAGCGCGGCCACCCGCGCCGCGTCGTCGAGCACGGCGGCGAGCGTCTCGGCGGCGGCGGCCCGCAGTGCGCCGCGCCGGTCGGCGCCGAGCAGCCCGCGGTCCCGGAGCGCGGCCAGCAGCCCGGCGGTGAACGCGTCACCGGCGCCCACCGTGTCCACCACCGTCACCGGCCGGGCGGCCACCCGCCGCGCCACCTGCCGGGTGACCGCCAGCGCCCCCTCGGCACCGAGGGTGACCACGACGAGGCCGGCGCCCAGCTCCAGCCAGCCTTGCGCCACCCGGTCCGGCGGCTGTTCCGGGTGCAGCCAGTCCAGGTCCTCGCGGCTGACCTTGACCAGGTCCGCGACAGCGACCAGTTCCTCGACCCGGTGCCGGGCCCGGACCGGGTCACCGGTGAGCGACGGGCGGCAGTTCGGGTCGAAACTGATCATCGCGGCGGCCCGCCGGTCGCGGACCAGCGCCACCACGTCGCCGGCGCCCGGGTCGAGGACGGTGGCCAGCGAGCCGGTGTGCAGGCAGTCGCTGCCGGCGCCCACCCGGGTGAGCGCGCCGGCCGGGAAGGCCGGCCAGTCGATCGCGAAGTCGTACCGTGCCTGCCCGTCCGCGCCCACCCGGGTCCGGGCCACGCTGGTGCGCGGCAGGTCCGACACCGAGGCCGGGTCCAGCCGTACGCCACTGGCGGCCAGGTGGGCGCGGACCAACCGCCCGTATGCGTCGTCGCCGAGCTGGGTGAGCAGGGTCGTGGGCTGACCGAGGCGGGCGAGGGCGACCGCGACGTTGGCCGGGCTGCCGCCCGGGTACGCGGCCGCCCCGTCCGCCGGTTCCTCGATCAGGTCGACCAGGCTCTCGCCGACAACCGTGATCACCTCAGCCCGCCTGCCGGCCCGGGGTCTGCTCGAGCGTGGTCGCGCCGGTCATGATGGCCACCGCCTCGGGCATGCTGTGCGACGCCGGCGTCACCACCCCCGCGCACCGGCCCAGCCGCTGGATGTGGATCCGGTCGGCCACCGCGAACACGTGCGGCATGTTGTGGCTGATCAGGATCACCGGCAGGCCCCGGGAGCGGAGCTCCTCGATCATCCGGAGCACCTGGTTGGACTCCTTCACGCCGAGCGCCGCGGTGGGTTCGTCGAGCACGATCACCTTGCTGCCGAAGGCGGCGGCCCGGGCCACCGAGACCGCCTGACGCTGGCCCCCGGAGAGCGTCTCGACCGGCTGTGCCACGTTCTGCAGCGTGCCGATCCCGAGGTCCGCGAGGGCCTGCTCGGCGTCGCGGCGCATCCCCTTCTGGTCGAGCATCCGGAACACCGAGCCGAGGATGCCGCGCCGGCGCTGCTCCCGGCCGAGGAAGAGGTTGCTCGCGATGTCCAGCGCCGGCGCCACGGCCAGGGTCTGGTAGACCGTCTCGATGCCCGCGTCCCGGGCGTCCTGGGGGCGCTTGAACTGCACCGGCTTCCCCTCCAGGCGCAGCCCGCCGGCGTCCGGGATCAGGGCCCCGGTCAGGCACTTGATCAGGGTGGACTTCCCGGCGCCGTTGTCGCCGATGACGGCGAGCACCTCGCCCGGGTAGAGGTCGAGGTCCACCCCGTCCAGGCCGACGACCTTGCCGAACGTCTTCACCAGCCCGCGGGCGGAGAGCACCGGCGTACGCTGGCCGCCGGCGGTCGCGCCGGGAGTGTCGAGCGGGGTGGCTGCGGTGGCGGCGGTCATGACCTCACCTTCCTGATCCACTGGTCCACGGCGACGGCGAGGATCACCAGCACGCCGACGGCGAGTACGCGGTACTGGTCGTCCACCCCGGCCAGCGAGAGGCCGCTGCGGAAGAAGCCGACGATCAGCGCGCCGAGCAGCGTGCCGAGCACGGCGCCGCGGCCGCCGAAGAGGCTGGTGCCGCCGATGACGACGGCGGTGATGCTCTCCAGGTTAGCGTCGGTGATGGCGTTCGGGCTGGCCGCACCGGCGCGTCCGATGAGGATCCACGCGGTGAGGCCGTAGATCGCCCCGGCGATGAGGTAGACGCTGACCAGCACCCGATCGACCCGGATGCCGGCGAGCCGGGCGGCCTCCTTGTCGTCGCCGACCGCGTACACGTGCCGGCCCCAGGCGGTGTTGGCGAGGGCGAAGCCGACGGCGAGGTAGAGCAGGAGCACCGCGATCACGCCCACGGTGATCCGGAACCGGCCGACCGGGAAGGTCTCGCCGGTCCAGTTCAGCAGCGCCGGCAGGTCGGTGCCCTGCACGCTGCGCCCCTCCGAGTAGAGGAGCCCGACGGCGGTGAAGACGCTGAGCGTGCCCAGGGTGACGATGAACGGGGGCAGCTTGAGCCGGGTCACCAGCCCGCCGTTGAGCGCGCCGGCGGCGGCCCCGATCGCCACGGCCAGCAGCACGGCGAGGACGGCCGGCAGCCCGTTCTCGGCGGCCAGCTTGGCCGCCAGCATCATCGCCAGGATGGTGACGGCGCCGACCGACAGGTCGATGCCCGCGGTCAGGATGATCAGCGTCTGCCCGACGGCGAGCGCGCCGATGACGGCCACCTGCTGCAGCACGAGCGACAGCGAGTTGGGCGAGGCGAAGCGCGGGTTGAGCGTGGCGAAGACGACGAAGGAGATGAGCAGGACGAGGAACGGGCTGATCGCGGGGTGGGCGTGCAGCAGGTGCTGCACCCGTTGCAGTGGCGAGTGCCGGCGCAGCGCGAACTCCTGCGCCGCGGTGGTCGGTGGCGTGGCGGTGGTCATCGTGGGCTCCCTGCCGGTGGCGGCGGTGGCGGACGGGCCGCCGGGTCGGGGGCGCGGGCTGGGCCGGCCCCGCGACCCGGCGGGGTGGCTCAGCCCCAGCAGCGCTGGGCGCCGTCGGCGCTGGTGATGCTCTCGACCCCGCTGGCCGTCTTGTCGGTGACCAGCGCGACGCCGGTGTCGAAGAAGTCGAGGCCGTCGCTGACCTTCGGCTTCTCCCCGCCGGTGGCGATCTTCTTGATCGCCTGCACGCCCAGCTCGGCCATCTTCAGCGGGTACTGCTGGGAGGTGGCGCCGATGACGCCGTCCTTGACCTGCTTCACGCCGTCGCAGCCGCCGTCGACCGAGACGATCAGGACGCCCTGGTTCTTGCCGGCCGCCTGGAGCGCCTTGTGCGCACCGACCGCGGCCGGCTCGTTGATGGTGTAGACCACGTTGATGCCGGGGTTCTTGGTGAGGCAGTTCTCCATCGCCGTCCGGCCGCCGTCCTCGGCGCCGTTGGTCGGCTCGTTGCAGGCGATCGTGTAGTTGCCACCGGAGTAGCTGCCGGTCTTCGCCTCGTCGCCGTTCTTCTTCTTGTCGGCGGTGTCGATGCCCATGCCGGATAGGAAGCCCTGGTCCCGGTTGTAGTCGACGGAGACCACCTTGTCGTTGAACAGGTCCAGCAGCGCGATGGTCGCCGGCTTGCCGGCGAGCTGGCTCGCCGTCCACTTGCCGATCAGCTCGCCGGCCTTGAAGTTGTCGGTGGCGAAGGTGATGTCGACGGTGTTCGCCGGGTCCGGCGGGGTGTCCAGGGCGATCACGTAGAGGCCGGCGTCCCGCGCCTTCTTGATGGCGGGGTTGACGCCGGGGCCGGTCGGCGTGATGAGGATACCGGCGTCGCCGCGGGCGATGGCGTTCTCGATCGCCTGTACCTGGCCGGCCTCGTCGCCGTCCTCCTTGCCGGCGGCCACGGTCAGCTTGATGCCCTCGGCGTCGGCGGCCTTCTTGGCGCCGTTCTGCATGGCGACGAAGAACGGGTTGGTGGAGTTCTTGGTGATCAGGGAGACGGCGATGGTCTTGCCGCCGGAACCGCCGTCGCTGGAGCTGTCGCCGCAGCCGCTGACCACCATGGACGTCGCCGCTGCGGCGGCGACCAGCAGGGCGGCGCGGCGGCGGCCGATGCGCTGGATCATGTGTTCTCCCTCGGGGGGACCACGGCGCGCCGTGGCGGAGGATGACAACGATGTCAGCGCAGTTTCCGCGTCGTGTACGGCCGATGTCAATGCCATGTCCAAGGCTTTTCACGAACCGCACGCAACCGGCCGCTTGCCCTTGACATCGATGTCAAGGGCCGGGACGATGCCCCTGACGCACGGCCGGAGGGCCACGGTCGGCGTGCCGATGCCGTGACGGTCGATCACCAGCGGCCGGCGGCGGTGACCGCCGACGGTCGCCGCGCCAACCCCGTCCGGTAGGAGCGCCCATGGACAGTGCCGCCTCCGCCCCACCGACCACCGTGCGGGCCCGGCCCACGCTCCGCGACGTCGCGCAGCTCGCCGGTGTGAGCCCGAAGACGGTGTCCCGGGTGGTCAACGGCGAGGCCGGCGTCTCCGCGCCGAAGACCGCCGCGGTGCGGCGGGCCATCGCCCAACTCGACTACCGGCCGAACTTCACCGCGAGCAGCCTGCGGCGGTCCAGCGGCCGCAGCGCCGCCATCGCCGCCCTCCTGGAGGACCTGGCCAACCCCTTCTCCGCCGCCCTGCACCGGGCGCTCGAGGACGCCGCCCGGGAACGCGGCGTGCTCATCTTCGCCGGCAGCGTCGACGAGAACCCGGACCGGGAACGGGAACTCGTGCACGCCTTCACCAGGCGACAGGCCGACGCCCTGGTCGTCGTCCCCGCCAGCGACGACCAGAGCTACCTCGCCGGGGAACTCAACGCGGGCACCCCGGTGGTCTTCGTCGACCGGCCGCCGGTCGGGCTGCGGGTCGACGCCGTCCTCGCCGACAACCACCAGGGCGCCGCGTCCGCCGTCCACCACCTCGTCGCGCACGGGCACCGGGCGGTCGCGTACCTCGGTGACCTACAGACGATCGCCACCGCCCGGCAGCGCTTCCAGGGCTTCCGCGAGGCCCTGGCCGACCACGGCATCCGGCCCGTCGCCGCCGTGCACGACCTGCACACCGAAGCCGAGACGGCGGCGGCGGTGCGCCGGCTGCTCGCCGCGGACACCCCGCCCACCGCGCTGTTCACCTCGCAGAACCTGGTCACCATCGGCGCCATCCGGGCCCTGCTGGAGCTCGGCCGGCAGGACCAGGTCGCGCTGGTGGGCTTCGACGACTTCCCCCTCGCCGACCTCCTCCAGCCCGCGGTCACGGTGATCGCGCAGGATCCGGCCGAGATGGGCCGGACGGCCGCGTCGCTGATCTTCCGGCGGCTCGACGGCGAGCGGTGGCGCCCGCGCACCCACCTGGTGGCGACCCGGCTGATCCCCCGGGGTTCGGGCGAGATCAGAGGGCCGTACCCGGGGTGACCAGCGCGCCCGCGCCGGCCAACTCGTCCGTGATCAGCGCGGCGAGCCGGTCCAGGCCCAGGTCGATCTGGTCCGGGGTGACCGCGCTGACCGACAGCCGCAGCGCGTTGACCGGCGCGCCGTCGTCGTAGAAGTGCGCCATCGGGGTCCAGAGCACGCCGTACTCCCGGGCGGAGCGGTGCAGCAGGGCGTTGTCCACGCCGAACGGCACGGTCACCACCACGAAGAAGCCGCCGGCCGGGACGTTCCAGCGGACCGGACCGCCGGCCGGGAAGCGGCGGGCCAGCCCGTCCGCCAGGTGCCGCAGGTTGCGGGCGTACGCGGCCCGCTCCCGGGCGTTGGCCGCCACCAGCGAGCAGTCGTGGGCCAGCAACGCCCCGCCGATCACCGCCTGTGCGATCGGCGAGGTGTTCACGGTGACCATGCTCTTGATCTTGGCGAGCTGGTCGGCGAGCGGCCCCACGCTCCCGTCCGAGCCGGCCACCCGCTGGTCCGCCACCACGTAGCCGACCCGGGCGCCGGGCAGCACGGTCTTGGCGAACGAGCCGAGGTAGACCACCCGGCGCCCGGCGTCGAGCGCCTTGAGGGTGGGCAGCCGCCCGGTGCCCGCGGCCGGGAAGAGGCCGTAGGGGTTGTCCTCGATCAGCAGCAGCTCCTCCTCGGCGGCGAGGTCGAGCAGGCGCCGCCGCTGGGCCAGCGCCATGCTGACGCCGGACGGGTTCGCGAAGTCGGGCATCACGTAGCAGGCACGCGGGCGCAACCCCTCGGCCCGGGCCCGGCGGACCTGCTCGCGCAGGTCGGCCAGGTCGATCCCGTCCGGGCCGCCGGTGACCGGTCGCACCGGCAGGTCGACCAGGCGGGCCGCCCCGGTCAGCCCGACGTACGTGGGGGCGACGGCGAGCAGCACGTCCTCCGGGCCGGCCCGCAGCGCCCGCAGCACCAGGAACATCGCCTACTGGCAGCCGACGGTCACCACGATCGTCTCCGGGTCGACGCTGATCCCCTCGTCCACGGCGAGGTTGCGGGCGATCAGGTGGTGCACGATGCCCTTGGTCCGGCCGTACTGGAGCAGCGCCGGTCCACCTGGGCGGGACCCAACCCCAGGTCCTCGGCGAGGTGCCGGCGGAAGGTGTCCAGGTGCCCGTGCAGCACCCCGGCGTCGAAGAACTCCTCGTACGGCCGGCCGGCGGCGAGCGACACCGCGTCCGGATAGTGCTGCGCCACCTCGTTGAGGAAGTTCATCGAGTTCAGCGCGGGGTCGTCGACGGACGGGTGCAGGTGGGCCACGGTGAGGTCCACCGGCTCCACGTCAATCACCGACCAGGGTGCGCAGCTGCCGGGCCGCGGCCGGGTCGGCGCAGCCGGCCAGGGTGAGCGCGTCGCGCAGCTCCGCGGCGAGCAGGGCCAGCGCCGCCTCGGCACCGGCCCGACCGCCGGCCGCCAGGGCCCAGAGCATCGGCCGGCCGACCAGCACGCCGCTGGCGCCGAGGGCGAGTGCGCGCAGCACGTCGCTGCCGCTGCGTACGCCGCTGTCCAGCAGCACCGCACAGCGCTCCCCCACCGCCGCGACCACCTCGGGCAGCACGGTGGCCGTGGCCGGGGCGCCGTCGAGCTGCCGTCCACCGTGGTTGGAGACCACCACGGCGTCCACCCCGGTCTCCGCCGCGAGGACCGCGTCGCGCGGGTCCAGGATGCCCTTGACCAGCAGCGGCAGCGGCGTACGCTCGCGCAGCCAGGCCAGGTCGGCCCAGCTCAGCGCCGGAGCGAAGACCGCGCCGGTGTGCACCGCGACGGCGGACACCCCGGGGGTGCCCTGATGGGCCAGGTCGTTGCGGCCGCCCGGCAGGTTCGCCGCGGTGACGTGCGGCGGCAGGGCGAAGCCGTTGCGCGCGTCGCGCAGCCGCCGGCCGAGGACCGGCACGTCGACGGTGACCATCAGCGCGGTGCAGCCGGCCGCCTGGGCCCGGTCCAGCAGGTCGGCGACCATGCCCCGGTCGCGCAGCCAGTAGAGCTGGAACCAGACCGGGCCGCCAGCCGCGGTGACCTCCTCGATCGGGGTGCTGCCCAGGGTGCTCGCCACGTAGGGCACGCCGGCCGCGCGGGCGGCGGCCGCGAGGCCGACCTCGCCGTCCGGGTGCAACAGCTTCTGGTACGCCATCGGCGCCACCGCCACCGGCATGGCGAAGCTGCCGCCGGGCAGGGTCGCCTCGGTGCCCGGGGTGTCCACTCCGGTGAGCACCCGGGGCAGCACCGCCACCCGGTCGAGCGCGGCCCGGTTGGCGGCGAGCGTCGTCTCCGTACCGCTGCCGCCGTTGACGAAGTCCCATACCTCCGGCGGGAGCACCGCCCGGGCCAGCTCACCGAAGTCGGCCAGGCTGGGCGGCGCCACGAACCCGGCGTCGGTTCCGGGGACGTCCGGCCGCGCCGCCGGCACCGTCCACCCGTCGGGGGCGGCCGTGTCGACGGCGGGCGCGTCGGTGGTCGCGGGTTCAGCCATGGTGCGACCCACTCGTCGCCGCACCGGCCGGGGCGGCCGCCCGGGCCGGACCCCATCGCTCCCGCAGGAAGGCCGCCGCCTGCTCCTGCGCCCGCCGGCCGGCGTCGAACACGCCGGGCATGGCGAAGAAGCCGTGGATCATCCCGTCGTACCGGGTCAGCTGGGTGGGGACGCCGGCGTCACGCATCCGCGCAGCATACCGCTCCCCCTCGTCGCGCAGCGGGTCGTGCTCGGCGGTGATGACCAGTGCCGGCGGCAGCCCGGAGAGGTCCTCGGCGAGCAGCGGCGAGGCGAGTGGGTGCGCCGCGTCAGCGGGGTCGGCCAGGTAGTGCCGCCGGTACCAGGCGACGGAGTGCCGGTTGAACAGCAGCGGGTCCTCGTCGTCGGCCGGCACCGGGCCCGGCCGCTGGTCGGTGTTCGGGTAGACCAGCAACTGGGCGGCGAGCCGCGGGCCGCCGTCCGCGCGGGCCAGCAGGGCGACCGCGGCGGCCAGGTTGCCGCCGGCACTGTCCCCGCCGACCGCCAGCCGGTCCGGGTCGATCCGGTGATCGTCGGCGTGCCCGGCCAGCCAGCGCAGCGCGGAGTGGCAGTCGTCCACCGCGGCCGGGAAGCGGTGCTCGGGGGCCAGCCGGTAGCCGACCGTCACCGTCTGGCATCCGGTGGCGTTGGCCAGCCGGCGGCAGATCCCGTCGGCGGTGTCCACGCTGCCGAGCGTCCAGCCGCCGCCGAAGAACCAGACGAGGGTGGGCAGCGGGCCGTCCCCGGCGGGCCGGTGATCGGGCTGCTGGTCCGCCCGCCCGCGCCGGCGAACCCGGCCCCGCGGGAGAGCTACCTGCGTGCGCTGCGCGGGGGCTTCGGCTACCTGCGTACCGACCGGACGCTGCTGACCATGCTGGTGGTGGTCTCGGCATCGAACATGTTCGCCAACGCCAGCGTGGCGGTGTGGATCCCGCTCTGGGTGGACCGGGTGCTCGGTGACCCGGCCGGCTTCGGCCTGGTGCTGGGCGTGTTCTCCGGCGGGGCGCTGCTGGGGAACCTGCTCTTCACGGTGGCCGGGCCGCGGCTGCCCCGCCGGCTCACCTTCGCGCTGGGCCTGGCGCTCAGCGGCGCGCCCCGGCTGCTTGCGCTCGCCCTGAGCGACCAGCTCGCCGTGGTGCTCACCGTGACGTTCCTGTCCGGCATCGCGGTCGCCGCGGTGAACCCGCTGCTCGGCGCGGCCCTGTACGAGCGGGTGCCGGAGTCCCTGCAGACCCGGGTGCTGGGCATCTCCGGCTCGGTGGCCTTCCTCGGCCTGCCGGTGGGGGCGCTGCTCGGCGGCTGGTCGGTGGCGGTGCTGGGGCTGACCCCGGCGCTGCTGGTGATGGCGGCAGTCTGCCTGGTGCTCACCGTCGGGCCGCTGCTGTTCCGCCGACCGTCGGCCGACCGTCCGGCCGCGGAGCCGGCAGTCTCCTCACCGGCGTGAGCCGGCCCCGTCCTTTCCCGACCACCACGACATCGCCCTACTCCGGCAGGTCATCCCGCCGGCTGACCGTCATCCGGCCGGGCCGCTCTCCCGCGAGCCGGTCCAGGTGCCGTTCGACCCCACTGGTCATCCGGGCGAACTCGGCCGCCAGGTCGACGTCGTACCGGTCGGCGAGGACCAGCACCGACCAGAGGCAGTCGGCCAGCTCATGGCCAAGCCGCTCCCGGGCGCCCGGCAGCTCCCGCCGCCCCTCCACCGCCAGCACCAGCTTGGCCAGGTCGCCGAGGTCCCCGACGAAGCCCAGTGTCAGGTCCTCGGTGGTCCACGGCGCCCGGCCCGCCGTTTCGTGGTGTCGGTCGTACCGCTCGGCGACGGCCCGCGCCCGGGCCTGCAACTCGGCAAGATCCATCCGGGCAATCTAGTCGGTGGGCGGGCGTAGGGTCGACCCATGGCGACCTGGGACGACGTACGCCGGATCGCGCTCGCCCTGCCGGAGACCACCGAGCGGGGCAGCCACGACGACCTGCCCGCCTGGCGGGTGCGCGACAAGCTCTTCGTCTGGGACCGGCCGCTGCGCCCCGGCGACCGGGCAGCCCTGGGCGACGCCGCCCCGGACGGCCCGGTCCTCGGCGCGCGGGTGCCCGACCTGGGCGCCAAGGAGGCGCTGCTCGCCGACGACCCGGCGGTCTACTTCACCGTCCCGCACTTCGACGGCTATCCGGCGGTGCTGGTCCGCCTCGACCGGATCGACGTCGCCGAGCTGACCGAGCTGATCACCGAGGCGTGGTACGCGCGCGCCCCGAAACGCCTCGCCACCGCTCACCGGGCGGAGACCCGGTGAGCCCTTCCCCTGGTCCGGCGGCGCCGGCGGCGATCGTCTTCGACATGGACGGCACCCTGATCGAGTCGCACGCGGTGGTGCCCGCGGCCTACCGCGCGGCCGTCGTGGCCGCGGGCGGGCCCGCGCCCTCCGACGCCGAGATCATCGCCGGATATCCGCTCGGCCCACCGTCCGCGCTGCTCACCCATCTGCTCCGGCGCCCGGCCGGCGACGCGGACCTGGCCGCCTACCACGCCCACCTGGCCACGCTCGCGGGGCGGGTGACCGTCTATCCCGGGGTGGCCGACATGCTCGCCGGGGTCGCGGCCCGGGTGCCGATCGCCCTGTTCACCGGCGCCAGCCGCCGCGCCGCCGAGATCCTGCTCGACCGGGCCGGCCTGCTGGGGCACTTCCGCGTGGTGCTGGGTGGTGACCAGGTTCCCCGTCCGAAGCCGGCCCCGGACGGCGTCGAACTGGCCTGCCGGCTGCTGGGGGTGGCACCCGGCCGGGCCGCGTACGTCGGTGACTCACCGCTCGACCTGCGGGCCGCCCGGAGCAGCGGTGCGGTGGCGGTGGCCGCCGGCTGGGGCCATCAGTACGATCCGGCGGAGCCGGCGGACCTCGACGCCGCCGCCCCCGGTGACCTGCTGTCCCTGCTCGACTGACCGGTCACCCCGGCTCGCCGAGGGCGAGGCGGACGGCCTCCTCGGGGGTGTCGACGGGCACCGGGCCCGGCACCGGGTCGCCGTGGGCGTCGACGACCCGCCAACCGCCGAGCACCACCACCGGGATGCCGCCCCGGCGCATCCCGAGGGCCACCTCGCTGAGCGTGCCCCAGGAGCCGCCCACCGCGATCACCGCGTCCGCGCTCCACACCAGGATCGCGTTGCGGGCCTGCCCCATGTTGGTGACCAGGTGCGCGGACACCTCGGCGGGACCGGGGGCGCTGCCATCATCGGGGCGTACCCCGATGACCAGGCCGCCGCGGGCGCGGGCGCCGGCGGCGACGGCGGCCATCACCCCGCCGCCGCCTCCGCAGAGGACGGTGACGCCGCGCCCGGCCAGCAGCTCGCCCACCCGCCGGGCGTACACCTCCTCGGCCGGCGTGGCCTGCGCCGGCCCGCACACCGCCACCTGCATCCCGTCACCTCCGGACCGACGCGCCTCAGGCGGGCGTGAGCACGGCCTCCTTGAGCAGGCGGCGGGCCAGGACCAGGCGGTCCGCGTCGTCGTCCAGGCCGGGCAGGTCACCGACCCGGGTCACCTCGCCGGTGAGCACGGCGCGCAGCGCCGGCTCGCAGGTGCCGGGCAGGGTGATGGTGCGGTCGAACAAGCGCAACGCCACCTTCCCGTCCCCCGCCGGGGTGAGCTGCCAGCGCAGTCCGGCGCGGACCGCGACCCGGCTGTCCGGGTCGAGCCCGGCCAGCGCGGCGGCCTGGGCGAGGGGCCGGATCGGCGCCGGCCGGGCCGCCGGCCAGGCCCGCTCCCGCAGCCGGGCGGCCACCGCGGCCGGGTCGGCGCGCAGCAGCCAGTCGCGCAGCGCCTCCACCGTCTCGGTCAGCTCCGGCTCGATGGCGTCCGGGTCGGCGACGTCCACGCCGAAGGGCAGCCCGGCGCGCAGCCGGGGATCCTCGGCGGCGAGCGCCAGCAGCTCCTCGACCAGGGCGTACCGGGTCAGCGCCCGGATGCCCACGGTCAGGTGCAGCGAGCTGGACTCCTGCGCCTGCGCGCTGTGCAGCCAGCCGCGCGGCAGGTAGAGCGCGTCGCCCGGTTCGAGCACCACGTCCAGCGCGGGCCGCCCCTCAGCGGTGGCGGAGACCTCGTCCGCGCGCCCGCCCCAGGGCTGCTTCGCCAGCGGGTCGGGCAGCACCGGCGGGTGGATCCGCCAGTGCTTGCGGCCGTCGACCTGGAGGACGAAGACGTCGTGGGTGTCGTAGTGGGTGGCGAAGCCCTGGCTGCCGGCCGGGGTCAGGTAGGCGTTGACCTGTAACGGCTGACCCAGCGCGGCGCCCAGGTCGCGGGCGAAGTCGACCAGCGCCGGCCAGGTCCGGTGCAGGCCCTGCAGGACCAGGGTCGCGCCGTCGGCGTAGAGCTGGAGGACCTTCTCGTCGAGGACCTGGTCGCCGATCTCGGCGCCCGCGCCGCCGCCGCCGGTGTACCGCGCCGCCGGCACCAGCTGGCCGTCCTTCGCCACCCGCAGGAACGGGGTACGCAGGCCGCGCCGGCTGAGCAGCTCGTCGGCGTCGGCGGGGCCGAGCAGGTCGGTGAAGCCGGCCGGGTTGGGCAGCTCGGCGGCGCGGGACAGCAGCGGGCTGCGCCCCCAGTGGTCGGCGGCGAACTTGGCCGGCTCGACCGCCACGCAGCGGGCGAGGACCTCGGTCGCGGCAGACGGAACCGCCGGGCGGCCGTGGCCACCCGGCGGGTCGAGGTGCGTCATGGTCATCCGTCAGGCGCTGCCGTCGGCGCCGCCGTCGCGCTGGCCGGGGGTCGCGCCACCGTCGGCCGGGCCCTCGGCGCTGCCGTCCGCGCCACCGTCGTGCTGACCCTGGGTCGCGCCGCCGTCGGCCGGGCCCTCGGCGCCCTGGTCCGCGCCCCGGTCCGCGCCGCGCTCCGCGCCACGGTCGGCACCGCCGTCGGCGCCGCCGTCCTGCTGGCCCGGGGTCGCGCCACCGTCGGCCGGGCCCTCCGGGCCGGCGCCGCCGGTGGTCTGCATGTCGTCGTCGTTGAGTGGCATGGGTGCTCCCTCGGGTGTGCCGCCCCGTCGTGGGTCGGGGTCCGTCGTGGAGCGGGTGGTACCCCACGTCCGATCTTCTCTAACCACACACGGTAGACGCCGGGGCCGGGCGGCAGGGACGGTTCGCCGGGCCCGGGGAAGGTCACCCGTTGCGGCGTTGCGGGTGCGGACGACGGTCGCGCGCGCCGGCGGGCGTACCCGGCGACGTCCGCCGGTCGGTGCCAGGATGACGTGAGGGACGGTCGGACGGGAGGTGGCGATGATCCTGGTCGGCACCTCGGGCTGGCAGTACCGCGACTGGCGCGAGCGGTTCTACCCGGCGAAGCTGCCGCAGCGGCTCTGGCTGGATCACTTCGCCGGGCGGTTCGCCACGGTGGAGGTGAACAACGCCTTCTACCGGCTGCCCGAGCGGGACACCTTCGTCGCCTGGCGGGACCGGACCCCCGACGACTTCTGCGTGGCGGTCAAGATGAGCCGCTACCTCACCCACATCAAGCGACTACGCGAGCCGGCCGAGCCGGTGGCCCGTTTCCTCGGCCGAGCCACCGGGCTGGGCGACCGGCTCGGGCCGGTGCTGGTGCAGCTCCCGCCGAACCTGCGGGCCGACCCCGACGCGCTGGACGCGACGCTGCGACTCTTCCCGGCCGACGTGCGGGTGGCGGTCGAGCCGCGGCACCCCTCGTGGTGGACCGACGACGTCCGGCGGGTGCTCGAACGCCGCCGGGCGGCGCTGGTCTGGGCCGACCGGCTCAGCCGGCCGGTCACCCCGCTCTGGCGGACCACCGACTTCGGCTACCTGCGGCTGCACGAGGGCCGCGCCCGGCCGTGGCCGCGCTACGGCCGGGCCGCACTGGCCGCCTGGGTACGCCGGCTGGCCGCCACCTTCGCCGCCGGCGAGCCGGCGTACGTCTACTTCAACAACGATCCCGGTGGCGCGGCGATCGTCGACGCGGTCGCCTTCGCCGGGCTGGCCCGGCGGGCCGGGCTGCCGGTGACCCGCACGCCGACGGCCCGCCCCACCGCTGCGGTGGAACGGGCCGGGACGGTGCCGGTCACGGAATCATCTGGACCATGTCCCGGGGCATCGCGGACTTGACGTCCTCCCACTCGCCCTGGGTCACGTGCTTGCGCAGGGTGTCCAGCACCACCTGCACCACCCGCTCGGTACCGCCCTCCACGTCGTACGGGAAGCCCTGCCGGACCTCGTAGAGGAAGTCGTCGCGGCTCAGCTTGATCGGCACGTTCTCCGGCTGCCAGCCGTCGAAGTAGACACCCCGCAGCAGCACCGGCAACTGCTGGGCGAACTCGACGCTCTGCCCCACCGGCATCCGGTCCCGCAGCAGGTGCAGCACGCTCCGCAACGCGGCGTACGACTGGTTGCGCTGCTCCTTCGGCCAGCCGTACGCCGACTCGATCTCCTTGAGCATCACGTTCGTCTTGTCCAGCGAGGACTCGAACGCGGAAATCATCTGCTCAGCCATCTGCCCACCCCCGTGCGTCGGTTTCCCAGCGTCGGTCGTCGGTGCGGCGCGGCGGCCCACTGGGCCCCCGCCAGAGCCGGGTCGGGCTGAACCCGCCAGGCCGCTCGCTGCGCCGGGGAGGGTCGGACTTCCCGACCACGTGCAGCACCCCGCCGCGGCGTCGATCCGCTACGACCCGCACCGTCATGGCCCACCTCCTGTCGGCCTCGCGGTCGCGTCGGTCGACGGACCGCACACACCGTCCATGCTGCGGGCCGGTGGGGTGAGGGCGCCTCACCCCATCGGGGTGAACCGCCGTCAGTGCCGGCCCACCCACTGCCACGCGAGTCCGGCCAGCAGCAGAACCGCCAGCAGAAGGGTGAGGCAGCCCCACAGTCGCAGCTCACCGACGAACATCAGGCGCGTGATGTCGCTGGACCGCCGCGGGCCGCCCATGATCCGGGCCCACTCGTCCTCGTGGTCGTCCACCGGTCAGTCCTTCGCCCCGAGGAACTCCCGCAGCCGCTGACCGTTCCGCTGGGCATAGTCCCGATAGCAATTGTTCATCAGGACGTGGGTCTGCGCGGCCTCGCCGGCCAGCTCTCGCAGCTTCGGCGCCCAGTCCCGCAGCTCCCGGTCGGAGTAGTCGTAGCCGAACTTCTCGTGGATGTCCTTGCTCGTCCACTTGTCGCTGTGCCCGTGGAAGCGGACCACCGCGAGGTCCGCGGTGGCCGCCAGCAGCGGGGGTACGGAGGACCGGTGCCCCTGTGGCATGTCGACGCAGACGAACGGCAGCTCGTGCTCGCGCAGGAAGCCGAGCGTCTCCTCCGCGTTGTCCCCGTCGAACCAGGAGGCGTGCCGGAACTCGAACACCGGGCGCAGCGGCGCGCACCGCTTCGCCACCTCCAGCAGGTACTGCTTGTTGTCCCGCTTGATGGTGAACCAGGGCGGGAACTGGAACAGGATCGCGCCCAGTTTGCCCGCGTCGACCAGCGGGTCCAGGGCGGACAGGAACCGCGTCCAGACCTCCTCGTACGCCTGCGGCGGCAGGTCGTCCGGATAGAGGTTCTTCTTCTCCGTCTCCGGGCGCAGGTCCTTGTAGAGCGCGCCGACCCTGGTCGGGTGCCCGGTGAGCAGGCTGAACGCCTTGACGTTGAAGGTGAAGTCGGGCGGGGTGCGGTCGACCCACAGCCGCGCCGTCCGCTCGGCGGGCGGCGAATAGTAGGTGGCGTCCACCTCGACCAGCGGGAACTGCCGCGCGTAGTAGGCCAGCCGCTTCTCCGGGTTGTCCGCGGTCTGCGGATACCAGCCGGAGTCGAGCAGGGTCCGGTCGGTCCACGAGGCGGTGCCCACCCTGATCTCACCCATGTGGCGAGTCCATCGCGGACCGGACCGACCGGCAACCCGGGCGACGCTCAGGCCGCCCGCCGCTCCCGGGTCTGCTTGCAGGACACGCAGGACGTGGCGGACGGGAAGATCTCCAACCGCTCCACCGGGATCGGCGCGGAGCAACCCTCGCAGAAGCCGTAGGTGCCCTCGTCGAGGCGGGTGAGCGCGTGCTCGAACTGGGCGCGCCGGTCCAGGATGGTGCGCAGCAGGGACTGCGCGGTGTCCCGCTCGGCGGTCTTGGTGCCGCTGTCGGCCTGGTCATCGCCGGCGGTGTCCCCGATCTCGACCAGCCGCAGCACCTGGCTCTGCTGCACGGCCTGCTCGTACTCCGCGGTCAGCTCGTCGTACCGCGACCGCAGGGACTGCCGGATCCGGTCGACCTCCGCCTGGGAGCGGCCCGTGGCTACCGTGTCGTGGACGAGCATCGCTGCCTGCCTTTCCTGGTGCCTCATGCCGGTCCGGGGCGCGAACGCCCCGGACGCAATCCGATGGGATGCCCGGGTGAGATCACCCGTGCTCTGTGAGCCGGGCGATTACCCACCGGCTCCGCCGATCAAACCGGAGACTTCCGCGTTCTTTCCCGCCGTTCGTGCCCACCTGCGCCGCCCGGTCCGTGCCGGTGCGTACCGGTCACCGCCCGAGCGTCCGGAGACCGGCGGCGGCCCGGCCGGGGGCGGTCACGGCTCGACCAGGGCCGGGTGGCGCGGATCGTCGGCGCGTACCACGACGTCGGCGAAGGAGGCCGGCACGACCTCCTCGGCATAGCGGGCGAACGCCGGCAGCGTCCAGCGCAGGTCGGGCTCGGTCCGCCGGTCCAGCGCCGCCGGCGAGAGCACCAGGTGCACGGTGACGTCGAACGGCAGCCCGCCGCCGAGCAGCAGGGCTCCGCTGACCAGCAGCACCCCACCGGGCGGCAGCTCGACATACCCGGCCCGGCTGGCCCGGTCGGTCGCGGCGTCCCAGAGCGACGGCAGCACCCGGCCCGAGCCGTCCGGGCCGGCCGGGTCGAGGACCTCCCGGCGCAACCCGGCCTCGTCGATCCAGCCCTCGTAGTACGCGTCCGGGTTGGTCCGGCCGTGCTCTAGCCGGACCGACGCGGGACGGAGGAAGTCCGCCGCGCGGATGTGCAGCACCGGTCGGCCGGCGGCGCGCAGCGGGTCCACCAGGGCCTCGGCGAGGGCCTCGGGCGTCGCGGCCGGCGGCCCGTCGACGGCCACCCGCAGCCGGCCCGGCACGGCGGTGCCGGCGAGCCGGTCGGCCAGCTCGGTGACGAGGCGCTCGGGGGTGATCGGACGGACGCGCATCCGACCATCCTGCCCGGCGGCCGGCGGGAGCCACCACGCGATCGGCCGGGCAGTCGGGGCTCCGTCCGGACGGGCGTGGAGGCGTGGGCCGGAACCGGGTCAGCCGGTGCGGTCGATGGTCACCCGGGCGTCGTCGGCGAGCCGGTAGCCGACGCCGTAGACGGTGGTGACCAGCGGAACGTCCACGCCGACCTTGCCGCGCAGCCGACGGACGTGCACGTCGACGGTGCGGACGCCGGCGTGTTCGTACCCCCAGACCGCGTTGAGCAGTTGCAGCCGGGTGAAGACCCGGCGGGGGTGGGCGACCAGGTGCAGCAGCAGGTCGAACTCGAGGCGGGTGAGCGGGAGCGGCTCGCCGTCGCGGAGCACCGACCGGGAGGCGGCCAGGATGTGCAGGCTCGGGATGGTCGGCGCGAGCGGCCGGCCCGGGGACCGCCCGGGCGGCACCGGGTCGGGGCGACGCTCGGCCGGACCCGGACTGTTGGAGATCACCGCGTCGCCACGTTCCAGCAGCTCCCGGGCGGCCTCCAACAGCCGGCGGGCGGCCGGGGTCAGCGACTCCTCGCAGGCGAGCGGGATGTCGAGGGTCACCGTGAGCACGGGTGTGGCCGTGTTGGCGGGGCGGCGCTGCCCGCCGGGGGGCCGCCCGGGGACCGCGGGCTGGGACGTATGCCATCCGGCGCGCGACGAGGCGGGGCTGACCGACATGGTCCTCCTTGGCTGGTCCGGGTATCTCCCCACGGCCCGGGACGCCGCTTCATCGATGCTTCCCGGCGCCTGTGCAAGGGTCAAGGGGCGGCTACGTTGCATGAATGTGACAATTGACGAACACATCGGAGCCGGATGCTCGCTCTGCGTACGAGGCCCGTTGATTACAGCAGAGCGGCGAGATGACCCGTTACGGGGGGTCCCCGCCCGGTTCACATTGGGCGGTCCAGGCGCTCCCGAGCACCGGAAACGCGCCCGCGGCGCACCTGACGACCAGGTGCGCCGCGCGACGGCCAGGCCCGGTCAGCGCTCGCGGTCGACCACGATCCGCGCCTCGTCGGCGAGCCGGTAGCCCACCCCGTAGACGGTGGTCACCAGGGGCGTGTCGAGGCCGAGCTTGGCTCGCAACCGGCGCACGTGGACGTCCACCGTGCGCGCCACCGCGTGTTCGTAGCCCCAGACGTTGGTGAGCAGCTGGAGCCGGGTGAACACCTGCCGGGGGTGCTCGGCGAGGAAGAGGAGCAGGTCGTACTCGATCCGGGTCAGCGGGATCTCCCGGCCGCCCTGGCGGACCACCCGGACGCCGGTGCGGATCCGTACCGTGCCGGGCTCGTCGGCCGCCACCGCGGGGGGCGCGGCCGGCGCGGCGGCGCGCCGCAGGTCGATCACCGCCCGGGCCGCCTCGTGCTCGTCGGGCCCGAGCACGCCCTCGCCGGCGGCGGTGAGTTCGTCGAGCAGGTCGACCAGGCGGGCCAGGCCGGGCGTCAGCGGGCCGGCGCCGAGGTCGAGGGTGATGGTCAGGGTCGGTGCGGTGCGCGGTCGGCCGGGCCCGGCCCGGTCGGGGCGGCCGGGCCGGTGCGGGCGCGGGGCGATGGCGACGACGGACATGGTGCCTCCTGAGCTGGCGGTCGCGCCCGCCACGCCGGGTGCGGCGCGGCGGTCAGCGGTACGCCCGGCCGGCGGTGGCCGGGAGCGCGGCGGACGAGGGTCGGAGCGGCGGGGTGGGGCCGAGGGTGGGCAGCCCGGCGATGCGCCAGGCGCAGAACCCGCCGACCACGTCGGTGGCCCGGTGCAGGCCGAGGTCCTGGAGCGCGGCGGCGGCCAGCGAGGAGGTGTAGCCCTCCTGGCAGAGGATCACCACCGGTACGTCGTAGTCGACGGCCTGCGGCAGCCGGGCCGCGCAGCGCGGGTCGAACCGCCACTCCAGGACGTTGCGTTCCACGGCGAGCGCGCCCGGGACGGTGCCGTGCGCCGCGCGCTGCCCGGCGGGGCGGATGTCGACCAGCAGCGCGCCGCCCCGGTACGCGAGGTGGGCCTGCTCCGGGTCGAGCCGACGCAGCCGGGCGCGGGCGGCGGCGAGGATCTCGTCGATGCTTCGCGAGCCGGGCGGCGGGACCGGACAGCTCTCGGTACGGGTCTGGGTCGGCGGCATCGTCGGGTCCTTCCATGCGACGCGGTTCAGGGTCGGGAACTGGGGGTGCGGGGCGGCCGGGTCACCAGGCGACCCCGGCCTCGGCCACCTCGGCGACGAGCAGCTGGCCGGCGACAAGGCGGTAGCGGGTCATCCGGCTCAGCGCCGGCCGGTAGACGTGCACGCTGACCGCCGGCCGAGCGTCCCGGTTGGTGACGACGTGGACGTGGCGCGCGCCGAAGCGCCGACCGCTTCCGGCGACGAGCCGGTGCGGGCGCAGCTGGCCGCCGCTGACCGTCTCCTCGGTGAGGGTGCCGGCGACGACCAGGAAGGCGCCGGAGGAGCCGCCGTGGTCGTGCAGGTCGGTGCCCTGCCCGGGCAGCCAGCTCAGGGCCCACACCTCGTGTCCGGCACCGGCGGCGAGGCGTGCGTACCGCCGCTCGGCGCGGTCGAAGCGCAGCGGGACCGGCCACCCGGCCGGGTCGGCCCAGCGGGCGGCGACGGCGAGCAGGTCGGACGGGTCGGTGCGAGTCATCGGCGGGTCGTCCTCCCGGGTGCGGAGCGGCGGGTGCCCCGTCACTTTAGCCGGTAAACCCTATAGGTTTAGTAGGGTATACCGGATGGTGGGACGGTCTGGCCGGTCAGCGCAGGACGGGTGGGTCCACCCGGTAGCCGGGGACCGACGGCCAGCGGACGGTGAGCACCACCGACTCGCGCTCCGCGTACCAGGAGTGGTCCACGCCCCGGCCCCACACCACGTAGTCGCCCGGCTCGCGCAGCACCACCGTCCGGTCCACCAGCTCGATCCGGAACGCGCCGCTGATCAGCACGAGCAGGGCGGTCCGCCGCTCGCCGGTCGCCCAGCGGGAGCGGGTCTCCCCCGCCGGGTGCACCCCCCACTTCACCTCGACCTCGGTGCTGTGCCGCACGTCGCCGGGCGGTTTGAAGTGGCCGAGCAGCCAGCCGGCGTCGGTCGCCCCGTCCACCGCCGCCTTGCCGACGTACACCCGATCGCGCATCCGTCCCCTCCCGTGCCGGCTCGGCAAGCTACCAGGCGGGAGCGGCGGCCGTCCCACTAACCTGGACAGCTGCCCGACGAACTCGACGTGGAGACGCTCGCCGTCGCTCGACCCTGACGGGCTCACCGGCAAACTGTCCAGCATCTGGACGCGACCGCCGCCGTGCCCGCCGCCCGGGCGGTATACAGGGGCGGTGGAGGATCCCGTACCCGAGCAGATGCGCGCGGCGGCCGGCGCGTTGCTGGCGGCGCTCGACGAGCCGGCCCAGCAGCAGGCCCGGCACCGCTTCGACGACGAGGCCGCCCGGCGGTGGCTGGAGTACCGGCCCCGACCCCGACCCGGGGTCAGCCTCGCCGACCTCGACGTCACCGCCCGCAAGGCCGCCCACCGGCTGCTCGCCACCGCGCTCAGCCCCGCCGCGTACGCCCAGGCCATGGCCGTGGTCTCCCTCGAGGAGGTGCTCGACCGGGCGGAGGGGTGGCGCCGCGGCCGGCACAGCGGCGACTACTGGGTGGCCGTCTTCGGCGACCCCGCCCGCGATGACCGGTGGGCGTGGCGGTTCGAGGGGCACCACCTCTCGGTCAGCATGACCGTGGTCGCCGACCAGGTCTCCCCCGCCCCGCTCTTCCTCGGCGCCAACCCGGCGACCGTCCGGCACGCCGGCCGCCCCGTCTCCCGGCCGCTCGGTCCGGAGGAGGACCTGGCCCGGGAACTGCTCGACGCGCTCGGCCCGGCCGGCCGGACGGCGGCCGTCGTCGCCGACGAGGCGCCGGCCGACATCATCAGCGCCACCCGGCCCACCGCGCCCGGCCGGCTCGATCCCCTCGGGGTGTCCCGGGACCGGCTCGGCCCGACCGGCCGGGCGCTGCTCGACCAGCTGGTCGCGCTCTACCTGGACCGGCTGCCGCCCGAGCTGGCCGCCCACGAGGCGGGCCGGCTGGCGGGCGGGGAGCTGCACTTCGCCTGGGCCGGTGCGACCCGGCCCGGGCAGCGGCACTACTACCGGATCCAGGGCGACGACCTGCTGATCGAGTACGACAACACCACCGACGACGGCAACCACGCGCACACCGTGCTGCGCCGCCCGGCCAGCGACTTCGGTGCCGACGTCCTCGCCGCCCACCACGCCGCCGCTCACTGACCGCCATCCACGCCCCGGCCGGTTGCCGGGGCGTGGGTCACGAAGGGGCTGAGGCGTCAGGCCGGCGGGCGGATGATCTCCACGGTGGCGCCCGGGATGTCGCCGAGCGTCTCGAAGCCGCTCGGCTCGGCGGCCCGGCGCCGGTCGAACTGGCGCATCAGCCGGGCGCCCAGCCACACCCCGACCGCGCCCACCGCCAGCGCGAGCAGCTCGGTGGCCAGGTCGACGCCGGTCGCGCCGCGCTGCGGCGCGTGGGCCCGCATCAGGCAGGTCAGCAGGAACAGGGCCGCCATGGCGGCGTTGACCAGGTTGAACGTGACGGCGGTACGGCGGGTCCGCCCGGCGCGGACGTCCCACAGGTCGACCATCCCGGCGACGGTGGTGAGCCCGGCGGCGACCAGGGCGGCGACGGCCGTCCAGTAGCCCACCTCGCCGAGGAAGGCGGGGCCGCCCGCGACGTCGGCCAGGTCGAAGACGGCGGCGCTGACGAAGAGTCCGAAGGGGAACGTCACCAGCATCGGTTGGACGGGGTGCCCCTGCACCCGCAGTCGGCTCTCCATCTTGTTCCTCCCCAGGTCGGATCAGCTCACCAGTCCAGGGTGCTACCCGAGGCCCACCGGGGTGAAACGAATGTCGCTCAGTTGTCCCGGGGGCGGGACACCGTGAGCACGAGCCGCTCGGCCACCTCGCGCAGCGGTATGTCCAACGAGGCGGCGGCGCTGCGGAGCACGTCCAGGGCCTCCGGGGCGGTACAGCCGCGCTGGGTCATGATCACGCCGACGGCCTGGCCGACGACCCCCTCCTCCAGCAGCGCCGAGTCGAGCTGGCCGGCCTGGGCGACCTGCCGCTCCCGGTCCCGGACCGCGGCCAGGAGGAGCCCGGCGTGCTCGGCGAGGAGCATCGCGGTGAGCTGGTGCCGGGTGGTGAGCGCGCCGGCCGACTCCGCGTACAGGTTGATCGCGCCGATCACCTGCTCGTCCACGTCGACCGGCGCGGAGATCACCCCGTGCACCCCGAGCCCACGGGCCCGTTCGGTCCAGCCCGGCCAGCGCGACTCCCGGTCGAGGTCCTGGGCGATGATCATCTCGCGCCGTCGGATGGCGGTCAGCGCCGGCGTGTCCGGCCCGTGCCGGAGGTCGTCCAGTTCGGCCCGGGCCGGGTCGGAGGCGGCCACGCCGGCCGGCTCACCGGCACGCAGCGCGGTGAAGCCGCAGCAGTCCACCTCCGGTACGGCGTCCCGGGCGATGCGGACCAACCGGCTCAGCGCCTCGTCGAAGTCGGTGACGGCGATCAGGCCGGCGGTCAGCTCGCGCAGCAGTGCGGCGGTCTCCAGCACTCCGAGCGTGTCGATCATGGATTCCCGCGTGTCGAGGTTCACCGGGTCACGGCCTCCGCCACTCCCGGGTACGGCCACGCGGTGTCTCCGTCCGGCGCCATTGCCTGTCGCATCCGCTCTTCTCTCCCTGACTTGAAGCCGCGGCCTACTACCCTCGCAAACAAGGTTCGAAACCACGCAAAGGGGGTCCCTTTCGGGGCTGCCGCGCCGGAAGGGACCCCCCGCGACGGGTCAGCGGGACCCGGAGATGAGCCGCCGCCCCACCGAGGCGATCAGCCGGTCCAGCTCCGAGCCGAACGGGTTGTCGTGCACCAGGTAGGTCCAGGTCGCGCTCGGCCGGACCAGCTTCGCGGCGTCCGGCTCCCAGCCGTCGGCGAACTCGGTCTCCTCGAAGGTGGCGATGGTCCGGGTCTCGATCTCGGGGATCAGCGCGTTGAACGCCGGCACGGCGCTGCGGTGGAACTCGTCCAGCGGGTCGAGCCGGCCCAGCGCCCGCAGGTGCACGCCCTCGCGGACCTCGGAGAGCTCGGCCAGGTGTTCGGCCCAGAGCCGGTCCAGGTGGTGGAGGGCGATCTTCCGGGCCACCTCGGCGAGCAGGTCCTCGTCCATCTCGCCGGCCTTCTCCGGCACCCGCTCCAGCAGCATCAGCGCCGCGATGTCGCTGGTCAGCAGCCGCTCCCGCCGCTCGGCGAGCGCCTTGCGCTGCTGCTCGATCACCACGCTGTAGCGCCAGGTGTTGCGGTGGATCTCATGGTTGACGCCCTCGGCGACCCGCTGGGCGTGCTCGACCGCGTAGTCCACCTGCGGGTCGGTGACCAGGCCATCGGCGTTCATCCGGGGCGACGGCGGAACCGTGTCGCCGGCGTGCCGGACGACCAGGTCGTCCTCCAGACTGACGAGGAAGACCGAGCCGCCCGGGTCGCCCTGCCGGCCGGCCCGGCCGCGGAGCTGGTCGTCGACCCGGCGGCTGTCGTGCCGGCCGCTGCCGATCACGAAGAGGCCACCGAGGTCGGCCACCCGCTCCCGGTCGGCCTGGTCGCTGCCGCCGAGGCGGATGTCGACGCCCCGGCCGGCCATCTGGGTGGAGACGGTCACCGCGCCGAACGCGCCGGCCTCGGCGATGATCGCCGCCTCCTCGTCGTCGTTCTTGGCGTTGAGGACCACGCAGGGCACCCCGGCCGCGTGCAGCCCGGCGGCGAGGCCCTCGGACTCCTTCACGTCCAGGGTGCCGACCAGCACCGGCCGGCCCGCCTCGTGGCAGCGCTTGATCTCGTCGATCAGCGCCTCCTCCTTCTCGGCCCGGGTGGCGTAGATCCGGTCCGGCTCGTCCTCCCGGATGCACGGGGTGTTCGGCGGGATCACCGCCACCTCGAGGCCGAAGAACTCGCGCAGCTGGTCGCCGACGAGCACCGCGGTGGCGGTCATCCCGCAGACCGTCGGGTAGAGCGCGATGAACGCCTGCACGGCGATGGTGCCCAGCACCTCACCCTCGGCGGTGGCGTCCAGCCCCTCCTTCGCCTCGACCGCGGCCTGCAGCCCGTCCGGCCAGCGGCGACGCTGCGCGACCCGGCCGCGCATCTCGTCGATCAGCTCGACCGAGCCGTCCCGGACGATGTAGTCCACGTCCCGGTGCAGCAGGGCGTGCGCGTGCAGCGCCACGTTCACCGCGGAGAGCTGCCCGACGTGCTCCTCGTCGTACAGGTCGATGCCGCCGAGCTTGGCCTCGACCGTGGCCAGGCCGGCGGAGGTGAAGGCGACGCTGCGGCCGTCCTCGGCGATCGTGTAGTGCCTGCCATTCCGCAGGCCCCGGACCAGCGCCGCGGCGGCGTGCACCGGGTCCTGCTCGCCGGGGACCGCGCCGGCCAGCACCATCGGCACCCGAGCCTCGTCGATGAGGATCGAGTCGGCCTCGTCGACGATCGCGGTCTTCAGCGCCGGCTGGACCCGTTCGGCGAGGTCGGTGACGAGCTGGTCGCGGAGGAAGTCGAAGCCGGCCTCGCTGACCGCCACGTAGGTGACGTCGCAGGCGTACGCGACGCGCCGCTCCTCGGGGGTCGAGGCCTCGTTGACCCAGCCCACGCTGAGCCCGAGCAGGGCGTAGACCGGCCCCATCCACTCCGCGTCCCGGCGGGCCAGGTAGTCGTTCACGGTGAGCACGTGGACCGGGCCGTTGCCCCGGCGGACGTGCCCGTACGCGGCGATGGTCGCGGTGAGCGTCTTGCCCTCACCGGTGGCCATCTCGGCGACCTTGCCGGAGAGCAGCGCCATCGCACCGAGCAGCTGGACGTCGTACGGGCGCTGGTCGAGGCCGCGGCGGGCCGCCTCACGGCCGATCGCGCAGATCTCCTCGTACCCGTCGGCCTGCCCGGCGGCCTCGGTCAGCTCGGCGTCGGAGAGCGTCTCCAGCTCCGCCTCGCGGGCCTCGATGGCCGGCAGCAGCTTCTCCAGCGGGGCCAGGTCGACCGTCGTCCCCGGGCGCTGGAGGAACCGCCGGAACCTGGTCTTGAACCGTTGCGACACACCCATGAGCGGCAACGGTACGCGAACCGGAGCCGATTGTGACCCCCGCCCGGCGGGGACGCCCGGCGGGGGCGGTTTTCGTGCCCGTTTCCGCAGGTCCCAAGCGGCCTGCCCGGATCGCGGCCAGCGGTCGGGGCGACGCCGTCCTCAGCCGGTGAGGACCACCTGGAGCTCCTGCCGGCGACGCTCGGCCAGGTCGGTCAGCACGGTCGGCGCCTCCTCCAGCGGCACCACCGCCGAGACCAGGTGCTTGCGGATCAGGTCGCCGTACTGGCGCAGCAGCTCGATCGTCTCCGCGGAGAGCCGCTCCCGGTCCCAGGTGGGGGCCAGCCCGCGGGGTACCCGGCCGATCTGCGCGCAGCGCAGCGCCAGCCCGTTGTGGTGGAACTCCTCGCCGAACCGGACCTCGTCCGCACCGGACTGGTAGAAGGCCAGGTCGATGACGGTCCCCTGGGGGCGCAGCAGGCGCAGCGCGAGCTGCAGCGCCCACGCCTGGCCCCGGCACTGGAAGACCACGTCGGCGCCCCGGTCGCCGGCGGCGTGGTTCCACCGGGTCTTGAGCACCACGGCCGGATCTCCCGCCTCCGGGTCCAGCGTCTCCAGGCCGAGCGCCTCGGCCACCTCCCGCCGCGCCGGCGTGGGGTCGAGCACCACCACCGAGCCGGCCCCGTGCCGCTTGGCCAGCAGCGCGGTGAGCAGGGCGACCACCCCGCTGCCGACCACCGCCACCCGCCGGCCGCGCACGCCGTCGCCGAGCGAGCGGACGTCCGTGCCGCACAGGTCGGCGGCGGCGTGCAGCAGGCCGTTGGCGCAGATCGGGCCCATGTGCGCGACGTAGACGCCGAGCAGCGGGTCGAGGTCGTCGGGGAGGGGGACGAACCGCTCGGCGATCGGATCGGCGACGTAGCCGCTGCGGTGGCCGTAGGTCATCGCGCCCACCGTGCCCACGGCCACGGCCGGGGTGCGGCTCTCCACGACCCGGCCGACCTGCATGTAGCCGAGCCGGGTCACCGGGTACGGCGTGCTGGCCGCGCCGGGCTCGAACAGGCCGAGGTCGGCGTTCCAGGTGACGTTGAGGTAGGGATTGGTGCCCTTGACGTAGCTCAGCTCGGTGCCGGCGGAGACGCCGCTGTAGAGCGTCTCCACCCGGAAGGTGCCCTCGCGCAGCTCGCCCGCGTCCTGCTCGACCAGGTGCACGGCGCCTGGTCCGGTGACCACCACCACCCGGTCACGCATCGACACCCACCTCCCGTTGCGCCTCGGCGGGCACCATGTCGGCGATCGCCGGGGTGAGCCGCGCGGCCGGCCCGGTGGGCAGCGCGACGCTGTGCCCGGTCCGCGCCGAGTCGGCCACCGCGAGGGCCAGCCGCTGGGTGCGCAACGCCTCGGCGTACGGGACCCGAACGTCGTCGCCGATCCCCCGGACCGCGTCGACGAACGCCCGGTCGACCGCCACCCGGGCGCCGTCCGGGTCGGCGGGCAGGTGCCGCTCGCCGTCCGCGTCGCAGATGGTCAGGCCGTCCTCGGCGAGCGAGAGCGCCAGCCCGTCGGCGAGGACCTCCAGGCCGGCCCGGTGCTTCCAGCCGAGCACGCAGGCGGCGGCGAGGGTGCCCACCGCGCCGGACGAGAAGCGCAGGGTGGCCGCGGTGACCGAATCGATGTCGGCGCCCTTCACCGGCGGCGGGCTGCCGTCGCCGTACGCGGTCACCTCGGTCACCTCCCCGGCCAGCAGCCGGACCAGGTCCAGCACGTGCGCGGCCTGCTCGACGACCGGCCCGCCGGACCGGTCGCGCCGCGACCACCAGGCCACCGGCGGGACCTTGTCGAGCCAGGCGCCGTTGACCATCCGGACCGGACGGCCGGCCAGCGCCTGCCGGGCCTCCTCCACGATGTGCAGGTAGCGCCAGTGGTGGCCGACGCCGGTGAGCAGGCCGCGCTGTTCCACCAGCGCGCCTACCCGCTCGGCGGTCTCCAGGTCCACGGCCACCGGCTTCTCCACGAACATCGGTACCCCGGCGGCGATCACCGCCTCCTCCACCGGCCCGTGCGCGAACGGCGGCACGCAGACGTACACGGCGTCCGGGCCGGCGGCGAGCAGTTCGTCCACGTCGACGAAGGTTCGGCCGCCGTACGCCCCGGCGAGCGCCTCCGCCGCGTCCCGGGCGACATCGGTCACACCGAGCAGTTCCACGTCCTCGAAGCCCGTCAACACCCGGGCATGGCGTTGCGCCACCCCGCCGGCCCCTACCAGTCCCACCCGGCACGTGCGCATACCTCGGCCCTCCCGCCGCGATCGGAGCAACTGCCGACAGCTCTCCCCTGGTGGGCGCGCAATCAAACGTTCACCGGCGGGGAACCGACCGGTGCCCGGGGCGTGATCAGGCTGTTAGGCATGATCCGGTTAGCGCGGGCTGCGGACTGGGAAAACCAGAAGCCCGCGTTCCGCCACGACCTGGGGGTGTGCCAGTGCGGGATACAGAATCGATCGTCTCACCGGTGGTGGAGGCCTGGGCCACGTACCGCACCACCTCGGCCGACGACTGGCCGGTGCGGCGACTGCTGCGGGCCAAGGGGGACAGCCGGGTCAGCGTGGTGCTGCCGGCCCGCAACGAGGAAGCCACCGTGGGCGCGATCGTGTCGACGATCCGGGAGAACCTGATGGACCGGGTCCCGCTGGTGGACGAACTGATCGTGGTGGACTCCCGGTCCACCGACCGGACCGCCCAGGTCGCCCGGGCCGCCGGCGCCGAGGTGGTCGGCCAGGACGCGATGACCCGCGGACTGCCCCGGCTCACCGGCAAGGGCGACGCGCTCTGGGCCGGGCTGGCGGCGGCCGAGGGTGATGTCGTCGCCTTCATCGACGCCGACCTGCGCGAATTCCGGCCGCACTTCGTCAGCGGGGTGCTCGGCCCGCTGCTGACCGACCCCTCGGTCGACTTCGTCAAGGGCTTCTACCACCGGCCGCTGGTCGGCGCGACCAGCGTGGAGGCCGACGGCGGCGGCCGGGTGACGGAGCTGATGGCCCGGCCGCTGCTCAACCTCTTCTGGCCGGAGCTGGCCGGCTTCGTGCAGCCGCTCGCCGGCGAGTACGCGGGCCGCCGCGAGGTGCTGGAGCAGGTGCCGTTCGTCACCGGGTACGGCGTCGAGACGGCCATGCTCATCGACCTGCTGGAACTGGTCGGACTGGACGCGCTCGCCCAGGTGGACCTCGGTGAGCGGAAGCATCGGCACCAGGACACGGCCGCGCTGGGCCGGATGTCCGCGCAGATCATGCTGACGGCCTGGTCGCGCCTGCAGCGGCGGGGCTGGGCGGCCCCGGGCAGCATGCCGACCCCGCTGCTGACCCAGTTCCGCCGCGGCGGCTCGGACGCGCTGCCGAACCTGGACCGGGAGATCGTGGTCAGCGACGTGTCGGTCGAGGAACGCCCGCCGCTGGCGCAGCTGCGCCACCGGGTGCCCAGACGGCGGGTCGCGGCGTGAGACGACCGCAGGGCGGTGGCGGTTGCCGGTCGACCGGACCGGCGGATGACGACCGGTCCGCGGGGCCGGTCGCTGGCACGCGGAGGGCCGACGGGGGCGCCGCCGAGGGAAGGATCAGCGCAGCATGAGTCTCACCGTCCTGATGAACGCCGGTCCCTGGTTGTCCGTCCCGCCGCCCGGCTACGGCGGCATCGAGAACGTGGTCGCCACCCTCGTGCCGGAGCTGCGCAAGCTCGGCGTCCGGGTGGTGCTCGCCTCGGTGGAGACCAGCACGCTGCCCGTCGACGAGAAGATCTCGGTCTTCCCGGACGGGCAGTTCCCTGCGCTCCAGCGGCCGTACAACCAGGTCTGCGGGATCTCCCAGGCCCACCTCAACGGCGTGGTCCGCGCCCTGCACACCCGGGACGACATCGACCTGGTGCACGACCACGTGGAGGCGGTCGGGCTGGCCACCATGGCCGCGATGGGACCGGACGCGCCGCCGGTGCTGCACACCCTGCACTGGGACCTGGCCAAGCACCCGGAGCTGTACGGGAACCTCGACGGCGGCGAGCGGGTCCGGGTCAACGGGGTCTCCGCCTCGCAGCTCGCCCGGGCGCCCCAGGCCCTGCGGGAGCACTCGGTCGGACACGTGCACCTCTCCACCCCGCTGGCGGTCGGCGCCGACCGCCGGCCGGCGGTGGAGAAGGGCGACTACCTGATCGTGCTGGGCCGGATCAACCCGGGCAAGGGGCAGGACCTCGGCGCCCGGCTGGCGCAGCAGGTCGGTTTCCCGCTGGTGCTCGCCGGCCCGGTCGGGCCGTACCACCGGCCGGAGGACCTGGCCGCGGCGGGCGACGAGGCCCGGCAGAACCCGGACGTCCGGTTCTTCTACGAGCAGGTGGCGCCGTGGGTGGACGGCGACCTGGTCCGCTGGGTGGGCACGGTCGCCGGCCAGGAGCGGGACGACCTGCTCGCCGGGGCGCGCGCCTCGCTGTTCCCGCTGCGCTGGGAGGAGCCGGGCGGTACGGCGGTGGTCGAGTCGCTCTCCCTGGGCACGCCGGTGGTGGCCGTCGCCCGTGGGTGCCTGCCCGAGCTGATCGAGCACGGTCGCACCGGGCTGCTCACCACCGCGGAGGAGGAGCTGGGCGACCTGGTGCTGGCCGCCGGCCTGCTGGAGTCGGACGAGTGCCGGCGGGAGGCCGTCGCCCGGTTCACCCCGGCCGCGATGGCCGAGAAGTACGTGAGCCTGTACGAGCGGGTCCGCCAGCTCGCCGCGCGGCCAGTGCAGCCCGCCCGGCCGCTGCAGCCCGCCTGAGCACTGCCCCCGCCGGCCCGGCCGGCCCGGCCGGCCCGGCCGGGCCGGCCGGCGGGTTTGCCGGTGGCGGGCCGGGGAATGCGCCCGCGGTTCCTGCCCTGTGAGGAGGCCGGCATGACGAACGCGATGGCGCACTCCCGTGGTCGACGCAACCCGGCCGACGGCCGGGCACCGGTACGCCGGGCCGCAGCGACCGTCGGCGTGATCTTCCTGGTGATCGGTGTGCTGGGCTTCATTCCCGGCATCACCACCCACTACAGCGACCTGTACTGGGCCGGGCACAATTCGGAGGCCAAGCTGCTGGGCCTCTTCCAGGTCTCCGTGCTGCACAACATCGTGCACCTGCTCTTCGGCGTGGCCGGCCTGGTGCTGGCCCGGACGATCTCCGGCGCCCGGACCTTCCTGGTCGGCGGTGGCGCGATCTATCTGGTGCTCTGGCTCTACGGCCTGGTGGTCGACCAACACAGCACGGCGAACTTCGTCCCGTTCAACGGGGCCGACAACTGGCTGCACCTGCTGCTGGGGGTCGGCATGATCGCCCTCGGGCTGCTCACCACGCGTGGTGCGAATCGTCGCTGACAAGGCGCGGACGGTCGGCTGGTCCGGTTTCGCCCGCCCGCGTCCCGGGTATTTCCAGGTCCTCCCGACGAGACTGGAGAAACGAGGGGCCTGGATGTCGACCCGGATCAGGTGCGAGGTCCGTGACGAGTCGCCGGTCACCGTGGTACGGCTCGCCGGTGAACTCGACCTGGCGAGCATGCGGTCGCTGCACACCGTGCTGGACGGGTGCCTGGCGGCCCAGCCCGACGCGCTCGTGGTGGACCTGGAGCAGCTCGCCGTGACGGACCCGCTGGCGCTCTCCGTCTTCGTGGCGGCCGCCCGGCGGGCCGCCGACTGGCCGGCCGTGCCGATGGTGCTCTGCGCCCCACCGCCGGACACCGCCACCGGGCTCGCCGAGTCCACGGCCTGCCGGGTGGTGCCGGTCCGCCGCGACTGCGCGGAGGCGACCGCCCTGGCCGGCACGGCGATGGCACCGCGGCTGCGGGCCCGGCTGGAGCCGGTCGCCGGGGCCTGCCGGCGGGCCCGGGAGCTGGTCACGGACGCCTGCGGCCGGTGGAACATCCCCGAGCTGGCCGGCCCGGCCTCGCTGGTGCTCACCGAGCTGGTCGGCAACGTGGTGCGGCACGCCGGCACGCCGATGCACGTGACGCTGACCCTGCGCAAGCCGTACCTGCGGGTGGCCGTGATGGACGGCAGCCCGGCGGACGCGCGGGCCGCCACCGGTACCGATCCGCGGGCCGAGGGGGGACGCGGGCTGATGCTGGTGCGGGAGTTGACCCAGCGCTGGGGCAGCGCGCCGGCCGGCACCGGCAAGGTGGTCTGGGCGATGTTACCGGCGAACTGACCGAATCTTCCGCTCTCGCCTGGTTTCATGGAGACCGGGCCGGGTAGGCGTGCCCGTCCTTTCTGTCGCCAAGACGGGGTGAGAGCCATGCCCAAGCGGGTAGTCACGGAGCCGGCGAGAGACCGGGGGCCGGCGATCCTAGCTCCGGCCCGGTTCGGGGGCTATCCCGGCCCGGTCCGCGAGGCGATCCGGGGCGGCTCGCTTTGGCGGCTGCTGCGCACCACCGACGCCAAGCTGATCGGGCTGCTCTACCTGATCACGTCGTTCGGCTTCTTCCTGATCGGCGGGGTGCTGGCCCTGCTCCTGCGCGCCGAACTGGGCCGCCCGGGGATGCAGTTCCTCTCCCCCGAGCAGTACAACCAGGCGTTCACCATGCACGGCACGATCATGCTGCTGTTCTTCGCCACCCCGCTGGTGTTCGCGTTCGGCAACTACATCGTCCCGCTCCAGATCGGCGCCCCGGACGTCTCGTTCCCGCGGCTGAACGCCTTGGCGTACTGGCTCTACCTGTTCGGCGGGTCGATCCTGATGGCCAGCTTCGTCACCCCCGGGGGCGCGGCGGACTTCGGCTGGTTCGCGTACACGCCGTTGAGCACCGCGCAGCACAGCCCAGGGGTGGGCGGGAACATGTGGGTGGTCGGGCTGGCGCTCTCCGGCCTCGGGACCATCCTCGGCGCGGTCAACATGATCACGACGATCATCACCCTGCGCGCCCCCGGCATGACGATGTTCCGGATGCCGATCTTCACCTGGAACCTGCTGCTCACCAGCGTCCTGGTGATCTTCGTGTTCCCGCTGCTCGCCGCCGCCCTTTTCGCGCTGGCGTCGGACCGGCTCCTGCACTCGCACGTCTACGACCCGACCACCGGCGGACCGATGCTCTGGCAGCACCTGTTCTGGTTCTTCGGCCACCCCGAGGTCTACATCGTGGCGCTGCCGTTCTTCGGCATCGTCACCGAGATCATCCCGGTCTTCGCCCGGAAGCCGATCTTCGGCTACACCGGTCTGGTGCTCGCCACCATCGCGATCACCGTGCTGTCGATGACCGTCTGGGCGCACCACATGTTCGTCACCGGCCAGGTGCTGCTGCCGTTCTTCAGCATCCTGAGCTACCTGATCGCGGTGCCCACCGGGGTCAAGTTCTTCAACTGGATCGGCACCATGTGGAAGGGCCAGCTCACCTTCGAGACGCCGATGCTCTTCGCCGTCGGCTTCCTGGTCACCTTCCTGTTCGGCGGCCTCACCGGGGTGCTGCTGGCCAGCCCGCCGGCGGACTTCCACGTCTCCGACACGTACTTCGTGGTGGCGCATTTCCACTACGTGCTGTTCGGCACGATCGTGTTCGCCGCCTTCGGCGGCGTCTACTTCTGGTTCCCGAAGATGACCGGCCGGATGCTCGACGAGCGGCTCGGCAAGGCCCACTTCTGGACCATGTTCGTCGGCTTCCACATGACGTTCCTGGTGCAGCACTGGCTGGGCAACGAGGGCATGCCCCGGCGGTACGCCGACTACCTGCCCACCGACGGCTTCACCGTCCTGAACGAGATCTCCACCATCGGCTCGTTCATCCTCGGCGCCTCCACCCTGTTCTTCATCTACAACGCCTGGAAGTCGTGGCGGTACGGCGCGATGGTGACCGTGGACGATCCCTGGGGCTACGGCAACTCGCTGGAGTGGGCCACCACCTGCCCGCCCCCGCTGCGCAACTTCGACCGGATGCCGCGGATCCGCTCGGAGCGGCCCGCCTTCGACGCGAAGTACGGGCAGCTCGTCGCCGACCTCGGCCGGGATCTGCCCCAGCGCAGCACCAAGCCGCCGCAGCGGTTCGCCGAAGAGCTGCGGCACGTGCCGTACGCCCCGGAGGCGCCGGCCGCCGAGGGCGCGCACGGCGCCCGCGAGGCGGTCAAGTACCAACCCGCGCCGCAGTCCGGTGCCCGCCCGGTCGAGGTGCCGGAGCCGGAGGAGGTGCTCCGGCCGAGCTTCGAGGAGACCGACGAACCGGAGGAGACCCAGCTCGGCCCGCAGCGCACCCAGCCGTCGAACCCGCGCTGGGAGCACCCCCGGGGGCACGGGGACACCCCGGAGCACTGAGCGCGGGACCATGCCGAAGGGCCGGCGCCGTCGGGCGCCGGCCCTTCCTGGGTGGTACGGGTCAGTCGGCCGGCGGCAGACCAGCCGCGACGAGGGAGCGGCGGACCGCGGGCTGCACCCGGGTCAGTCGCAGCGGGACTCCGGTGCGGGCGGCCGCGTCCCGGCCGGCCATCAACGCGGCGATCCCGCCGGCGTCGAAGCCGCCCGCCCCCACCAGGTCGACGACCACCTCGCGGGGCTGCCCGGTCACCGCCTCCAGCATCGCCTTGCGGAGCTGGTCGGCGCCGTCCCGGTCGACCTCTCCCCCGACCTCGACGACGACCCGGTCGCCGTTCTGCTTGACCGAGATCCGGGTCTTCGCCGGCTCGGACTCGGCCGCGCCGTTCTGCCACGGCGGCGGGGCGTCGGCGAGCATCGCCTGCCGCAGCCAGGTCAGCGCCCGGGAGAGCAGCCGGGAGACGTGCATCTGGGAGATGCCGAACCGGGCCGCGATCTCCGCCTGGGTCTGGTTGCCGTAGAAGCGCATGGCGAGGATCCGCCGCTCCCGCCACGGCAGCCGGTGCAGCAGGCCGCTCACGGTGACCCGGTCGTCGACCGATTCGAGGGCGTTGTCCGACTCGCCCACCAGGTCGCCGAACTCGGCGGAGCTCTCCCCGCCGACCGGCGCGTTGAGCGAGGCCGGGCTGTAGCCGGCGGCCGACTCCAGGGCGGCGAGGATCTCCTCCTCGGGCGTCTCCAGCCGCTCGGCCAGCTCGGCCACCGTGGGCGCGCGGGACAGCTCGCTGGTCAGCGCGGCCGTCGCCTGCCCGACCTCCAGGATCAGGTCGCGCAGCCGGCGCGGCACGTGCACGCCCCAGGTGCGGTCCCGGAAGTGCCGTTTGATCTCGCCGACGATGGTGATCGCCGCGTACGCGGTGAAGGAGCCCCGTTCCGGGTCGTACCGGTCGACGGCGTTGACCAGGCCGAGGCGGGCCACCTGTTCCAGGTCCTCCAGCGGTTCCCCGCGACCCCGGTAGCGGCGGGCCAGCCGGCCGGCGAAGGGCAGCGCGAACCGGACCAGATCGTCCCGCGCCTCCTGCCGCCGCTCGGGCGGCAGCCCCTCGATCCGTGCCGCGTACGCCAGGGCCGCCGCGTCGAGGTCCTCCAGGCCCCGCTCGGTGGGTGGTGGTGTGGGTGTGGTGGTCTGTCCGAACATCCGCGCCTCCCTCAGGAAGGTGTCCCCCGCCCGGATCGGGATGACCGGTCGTGCGCGTGGTCGGGCCACGCACCGGGCCGGAAAGTGGGTTACGTGACGGAACGCCAGGAACGGAGGACGGCTCGCCACTCGGCGTCGTGGGCCGTCGCAGCGAGCGGTGTTCCCGCTCCGTGGTTACTCAATCACGGACCGCAGGATCGCGAGGATGATTCGCCGTTGTTGCTGACCGGGTGGTGTCAGGAGACCATCAGCCCCTGGGCGGCACCGGCCGCGCGGAGCGCCGCGAGCGCCTCGGTCATCGGCAGGGGCGGCGGGACCGGCAGGTCGTACGGCTGGTTGCGCAACACCTCCGTGGCGCGCCGGGTCGGTACGGTGCTCACCGGGTAGCCGCGCGCCGAGCCCCGGTCCAGCGCCCGGCGCCGCCGTCCGAAGGCCGCGACGGCGAGCCATTGCGGCAGGCCGGCCAGGGCGGGCGAGCGGACCCCGGGCGGCTCCGGCAGCACGTCCACCGAGCTGAACGGCTCGCTGCCCGCGAGCCACCACTCCACCCCGTCCACCCGGCGCCGGGTCGCGTTCTCGCACCAGTAGGGCACCAGGCCGGCCCGGATCACCTGCCACGGGTCGAGCAGCCGGCCGCACTCCACCACCAGGCGGTTGCCGGTCTTGCCGGCCCGGCGCAGCCAGTGCCGGTACAGGTCCGCGGTGGCGGCGCTGAGCGCGTCGGGCTGCGGGGCGAGCACCCGGTGCAGCGGATGCCCGTGCCGATCGGTCCAGGTCCGCAGGCCGTGCCCGAAACCGGACTCCACGCCGTGCTCCGCGAAGGCCTGCGGAGAGGAGACGTCCGGCGCCTCCCAGTGCGCCCCGTCGCCGCCGGCCGAACGGAGCACCTGCCGCAAGGCGTGCGCGTCCGGGTGGAAGTCGACCGGGTCGAGGCCGCTGGCCGGGGAGCCGACCTGGAAGCTGTGCCCCTGGCCCTCGTCCAGCACCGGCCAGGTCCGGGCGTCGTCGAGCAGCAGCACCGGCGCGCCGGGTTCGAGCCGGTCGGCCAGGAACCGGGCGTACGCCCCGGGCAGGGACCGCCAGCGCACCGCGAGCGCCAGCGTGGCGCCGGCCGAGGCGCCCCGGCTGGCCGGGCAGTGCACCTGGCGGACGTGCACGTGCGGGTTGCCGGCGAGCAGGCGGCCGGCGAGGGCGGCACCGTGGTCGAGCGCGGCCCGGGGCCGGTCGACCGCGCCGCGGGTCCAGTGCACGGTCATCTCGAAGGCGGCCGGCAGCCAGGGCACGCCCAGGGCCACGGCGAGGTGCACCGCCGCGCCGTGCGGCGCGCCGAGCACCGCCCCGGGCCAGCGGCCCGCCGGGTACTGGTCGGCAATCCAGGCCGCCACCCGCTCGGCGTCCACCTCGGCCACCTGGGCGGGGGTCAGCGCGAGCCGTCCGGCGGCCCGGGCGGCGGCGGCCCGGCGCACCGGCTCGGGCGCGCCGGTGAGGCGGGAGAGCACCGCAGCCTGGCCGAGGTCGCCGCAGTCGTCGCCACGCAGCGCCCGGACGGTCGCCGCCAGCAGTACCCGGGCGGTGCTGCCCGGGGCCACGATCCGCTCGGCGGCCAGCCCGGCACCGCCGGCCGGCCCCACCGGCCCCTTGCGCACCGATCCCACCGTGCTTCGTTCGCTCACCACGCGGCCCGGCTTCCCGTCCCTATGGGGTCTAAACGGGGCATCCCCCCACGGGTCGGACCAATCCTCGGGTGTCCGTCGGCGGGGCGTTGACCACGCACCGCACCCAGGCGCGTCGACTCGCCCTGCCCCGCCGTCCAGGGGCGCAACGGGAGCGCCGGGCCAGCCGGTCCAGGGCGGGGCACCGGCCGCACGACGCCCGAGCGGTACGCCTCGGTGAGGCGTACCGCTCGGGCGCAGACCCGCCGCCGACACGGCGGCGTCGACCGGTTCAGACCAGGTCCTCGGCCTCCACGGTCCACCGGTTCTGCAGCATGCTCTCCCGCACCCGGCGCGCGGCGTCCCCGTCGGCGAAGAGGCCGCGCAGGTCCGCCAGGGCCGGTTCCGGCGGGTCCAGCGCCACCGCCGGATCGACCACCGCCTCCAGCACGGCGGGCCGGTCCACGGCCAGCACCTCGTCCCAGGCGGGACCGACCAGCTCGGGGCGGTCCAACCGGACGCCGTGCAGGCCGAGCAGCCGGGCCCAGCCGGCGTACGGCACGTCGAGGCGCCGGTCGGTGACCGCGCCGCCGGGCTGCCGCCCGCCGCCCGTACCCGAGTGGTCGCGGTTGTTCAGCACCAGCACGATCAGTCGCGGGTCGCGCCACTCCCGCCAGTGGTGCGCCACGGTGATCAGCTCGGCCAGCCCGTTGAGCTGCATCGCCCCGTCGCCGAGCAGCGCGAGCACCGGCTCGTCGGGGCGGGCCAGCTTGGCCGCCACCGCGTACGGCAGTGCGCACCCGATCGAGCCGAGCGTGCCGCAGAGCTGCGCGCGAACGCCCGGCGGCAGCTCCAGGTGGCGGGCGTACCAGTAGATGACCGAGCCGACGTCGACGGCCACGGCACCCCGGTGCGGCAGACGGCCGGCGAGTTCGTGCAGCACGAGCTGCGGGTTGATCGGTTCGGCCGGCGCGGCGGCCCGGGCCGCCGCCTCCTCCCGCCACCGGTCCACGGAGCTCTCCACCACGCCCCGCCACTGCTGGTTGGGGCGGTCCGGCACCCGGGCCAGCAACGCCCGGAGCGTCTCCGCCGCGTCGCCCACCAGCGGCACGTCCACCGGGTAGCGGGTGCCGATCCGCCGGCCGTCGATGTCGATCTGGATGGTCCGCACCTGGCCGGGCATCGGGAACCAGTCGGTCCACGGGTCGTTGGTGCCGACCAGGAGCAGCGTGTCGCAGCCCCCCATCAGCTGGGCGGCGGCCGTGGTGCCGACCTCGCCGAGCACCCCGGTATGGAAGGGCAGCCGCTCGTCCAGCACCGGCTTGCCCAGCAGCGAGCAGGCCACCCCGGCACCCAGCCGGTCGACCAGCGCCACGATCTCGTCGCCCGCGCCGTGCGCGCCCTGGCCGACCAGCACCGCCACCCGCTGGCCGGTGGTCAGCAGCGAGGCGGCGGCCGCCAGGTCGCCGTCGTGCGGCAGCACCCGGGCCAGCGGCTCGCCCGGGGTCGCCGACACCACACCGGCGGTCTGCGGTGGCAGGTCCGGCACGACGGCCACCTGGACCGCGTGCGGCAACACCACGCAGGTCGGGCTGCGGGTCGCGGCCGCGGTGCGGAACGCCTGGTCGAGCACGGCCGGCACCTGGCCCGGTACCCGCGCGTACCGGACGAACTGGTTGCACACGTCGCCGAAGAGCCGGCTCAGCCCGATCTCCTCGTGCGCGCCGCCGAGCGGCCCGCTGACGTCCTCCCCGACGATCGCCACCACCGGCTTGCTGTCCAGCTTGGCGTCGTAGAGACCGTTGAGCAGGTGTACCGCGCTCGGCCCCTGGGTGGCCAGGCAGACGCCGATCTCACCGGTGAACTTGGCATGGCCGGTGGCCATGAACGCGGCGGTCTCCTCGTGCCGGGCGGGGATGAACTCCGGATCCCCGCCGGCGGCGTCCAGCGCCGCCACCACGGGGGCGATCGCCGCGCCCGGGTAGCCGAACGCCCGGGGTACCCGCCAGGCGCGCAGCCGCTCGACGACCAGGTCCGCCCCCGTACGATCAGCCATTGCCCCGGCCGGGGGTGCTCGCGTCGACGTAGCGCAGCACCGCGCCGACCCCGTCGGTCAGCTCCGGCGCCTCCTCCGGCGCGAGCACGGTCAGTTCGGCGTCGGTGCCGATCAGCGCGCGCAGCAGCGCGGCGTCGGCGCGTACCTTCTGCGGATCGGCCACCGACATGGCCTCCAACTGCCGTGGATCGGTGGCGATCTCGGTCGGCTCGGGACCGACCCACAGCTCCCCGTCGGCGGACGGGTCGTCCACGATCAGCATGGTGTCGACCTGGTTGCGTTGCAGCGCGGAGACCACGGCGTCCAGGCCGGCCCCGACGTCCTCCTGCACGCCGAACCGGTCCAGCGCGGTGGTGATCCGCTGGTCGGCGATCTCGGCGATGGTCTGCACGGTGACGTCGTCCATGGCCATCGGGTCCGCGCCCCGGCTGCGGGAGCCGGCGTCCGTCCGTACCAGCACGTCCTGCCAGCGCTCCGGGAGCTGGGCGGCGATCATGCCGCTGGCCCGGATGTCGCCGGCGACCACCACCACGTCCGCGCCGACCTTGTCGGCCAGCTCGGCGGTGGCCGCGGCGGCGTCCCCGGCGTTGTGGTGCCACGCCTCCATCGCCGCGCGCTGGTAGCGCGACTGGGACCACCCGCCCGGCTTGACCTGGCGGAGCTGATAGCTCTCGCGTCCGACGATGTGCGCCTTCCGGGGCACCCCGCCGGCGCTGACCGCGATGGCATCCGCGCCGATCCGGTCGGCCAGCACCCGGACCCAGGCGATCTGCTCGCCGCGCTGGGCGACCAGCGGCATGGTGTGCGGCAGGGCCGACCAGGTGCCCAGGTCCCGCAGCGGCGGCGCGGAGAGGTACTCGGTCAGCACCACCCGCCCCCGGTTGGCGAAGACCGCGATGCCGTAGTCCCCCGGCATCGGGTCGTGCCGGCGGACGACCTCCTCGACCGCCTCGACGGTAACCTGGTCGGCGCCCTGCTCCAGCAGGCGCCCCTTGAGCGCGCGCCAGCGCAGGTCGACCGCCGGACGAGAGTCGTGGGTGTCCCGGGAGGCGTCCAGGTACACCGAGCACCACGGCCCGGGTCGGTCGTAGAGCGGGCGCAGGAAGGACAGCTGCATGCTCGACCCCTTTCCAGCTCGGCCGCACGCATACCCGCGCCACCCGGGATGTCACCTGATCGGGGCGGCGCGTGACCGGCGTTCATTCACGTCGTTCAACCCGAGGAGCCGATACCATCGGTGAACGAAACGGGACTCTGGGTGGTGAACATGGACACGGAGCTGCACAGCCGGCGCCTCGTCCACCCGACGGAACGCATCGTCACCGGCCGGCTGGTCCGGCTGATGGAGGGGTACGCCCGCGAGGTCCGGGTCAGGCAGCCGGTGCTGGTCGCGGTGCTCACCGCGGCGGGCGTGGTGCTGCTGCTGGCACGGCTGGTACGGGCACTGCTCAGTACCGGCGGCGGGGGCACCCGGCGCAGCTTCAAGGAGCTGAAGAAGGGGCCCGAGTTCCTGGTCACCCCGGTACGGGTGCGCGAGGTCGGCGACCGGCTGGTGGAGGTCGAACTGCACGGCCACCTGCCGCAGAGCGCCCTCTATCCCGGCGACCACGTGCAGCTCACGCTGCGCCCGCAGCGCGACGCGGACCTGCCACCCCGGATCGAGCGGATCGTCAACCTGACCACGGGCCAGCAGCTCACGCCGCGCACCGCCACGGTCTGGTCCCACCTGGGTCCGGCGCTGCTGCTCCAGGCGGCGCTCGGCGCGCTGCTGGTGCTGGGCGTCACCGCCTGCTCGGCGCTCACCTGAGGTTTCCGGCCCGGCGCGCGTGGGCACCGCTGGCCCATGTTCCCCGGCTTCACCCTCGACGAGATCGACGTCGGCCCGGTACGCCTGCGGGTCCGGCACGGCGGCTCGGGGCCGCCGGTGGTGCTGCTGCACGGGCATCCGCGTACCCATGCCACCTGGCACCGGGTCGCCCCGCTGCTCGCCGCCCGGCACACGGTGATCTGCCCGGACCTGCGCGGCTACGGCGGCTCGTCGAAACCGCCGAGCGACCCGGCGCACACCACGTACGCCAAGCGGGCGATGGCCGCCGACGTGGTCGCGCTGCTCGACGCGCTCGGCCACTCACGAGCGGCGGTGGTCGGCCACGACCGGGGCGCGTACGTGGCCATGCGGACCGCGCTGGACCACGCGGACCGGGTGAGCCGGCTGGGGGTGCTCGACGGGGTGCCGATCGGTGCGGCGCTCGCCCGCTGCGACGCCCGGTTCGCGGCCCGCTGGTGGCACTGGTTCTTCCTAGGCCAGCTCGACAAGCCGGCCGAGCGGGTGATCAACGCCGATCCGGACGCCTGGTACGGCGGCTCGTCGGAGGCGATGGGCGCGGAGGCGTACGCCGACTACCGGCGGGCCATCCACAACCCGGCCACCGTGCACGCGATGTGCGAGGACTACCGGGCCGGGCTGGGCCCGGATCGGGCGGCCGACGAGGCGGACCGGGCGGCCGGGCGGCGGATCACCTGCCCGGTGCTCTTCGTCTGGTCGGAGCGGGACGACATGGTCGACCTGTACGGGGACCCGGCCGCGATCTGGCGGGACTGGGCCGACGACGTCCGGGCCGCCTCGGTGCCCTGCGGCCACCACATGGCCGAGGAGGCACCGGAGCACCTGGCCGGCCTGCTGGCCGACTTCCTTACCGAGACGACGCCCGGGCCGGTCAGCCGACCGGGGTGAGGGGGCGCTCCGCCGGTGCGGGCGCGCCGAGCAGGCCGCGGCGGCGGGCCCAGCGCTCGAAGAGCACGGTGGCGAAGGGCGGGACGGCGCAGACCAGCGCGATGCCGGTGTGCCGCAGCGACCAGCGGCGCCGCCGGGCCACCACGAGCACCAGGAGCCCGTACGCCACGAAGAGCGCCCCGTGGATCGGGCCGAACACGTGCACGCCGATCTCGTTGCGCGGCGGGCCGTACTTGACCACCATGCCGGCCAGCAGGGCCGCCCAGGAGCAGGCCTCGGCGACCGCCGCCGCCACGAACAGCCGGACCCACCTGTCGCGCATGAACCACTCCCCTCGCTCGGCAGCGATGCTAGCCGGGCCGGCACCGCAGACCCGCGGGACGAACGCCGGACGCGACAGGGATCACCAGGCCCGCCGCTGGGTAAGTAAAGGTCATTCGGGCCTTCCCCTCCCCCGCCGTGGCGTGCGAGGTTAGGGAAACCAGCGGTGACAGGGCGGTGACCATGGGCGAGGACGTCGGCGCGCGGACCTTCAGCCGGGAGGATCGGGCCCGCTACCGGGACAAGGTGCGGCGTTGCCTGGACGTCTTCGCGGAGATGCTGCGCGAGTCGCGCTTCGACGTGGAACGGCCGATGACCGGGCTGGAGATCGAACTCAATCTGGTCGACGACGACGCGCAGCCGACGATGCGCAACGCGGACGTGCTCGCGGCGGTGGCCGACCCGGACTTCCAGACCGAGCTGGGTCAGTTCAACGTGGAGATCAACGTGGCGCCCCGCCGGCTCGCCGGCACCGGCACCGCCCAGTTCGAAAAGCACGTCCGGGCCAGCCTCAACGCGGCCGAGGAGAAGGCCCGGACGGTCGGCGCGCACATGGTGATGATCGGGATCCTGCCGACCCTGCGACCCGAGCACCTGACCGCCGCCACCCTCTCGGCCAACCCCCGCTACGCCCTGCTGAACGAGCAGATCTTCGCCGCCCGGGGGGAGGACCTGCCGATCTCGATCAGCGGGGTGGAACGGCTCGCCACCACCGCCGACACCATCACCCCCGAGGCCGCCTGCACCAGCACCCAGTTCCACCTCCAGGTCAGCCCGGCCCAGTTCGCCGACCACTGGAACGCCGCCCAGGCCGTCGCCGGCGTCCAGGTCGCGCTCGGCGCGAACTCGCCGCTCTTCTTCGGCCGGGAGCTGTGGCGGGAGACCCGGGTGCCGCTGTTCCAGCAGGCCACCGACACCCGCTCGGAGGAGATCAAGGCCCAGGGGGTACGCCCGCGGGTCTGGTTCGGGGAACGCTGGATCACCAGCGTCTTCGACCTGTTCGAGGAGAACGTGCGCTACTTCCCGGCCCTGCTGCCGGTCTGCGACCCGGAGGACCCGGCGCAGGCCCTGGCCGGCGGCGGGGTGCCGAGGCTCGCCGAGCTGCGGCTGCACAACGGCACCATCTACCGGTGGAACCGCCCGGTCTATGACGTGCTGAAGGGGCGCCCGCACCTGCGGGTGGAGAACCGGGTGCTGCCGGCCGGCCCGACCGTGATCGACACCGTCGCCAACGGCGCCTTCTATTTCGGTGTGGTCCGCGCGCTCGCCGAGTCGGACCGGCCGCTGTGGTCACAGATGTCGTTCAGCGCCGCCGAGGAGAACTTCACCGTGTGCGCCCGGCACGGCATCGACGCCCAGGTGTTCTGGCCCGGGCTGGGCTACCTGCCGGTGACCGAGCTGGTGCTGCGCCGGCTGCTGCCGCTGGCGTACCACGGGCTGGACCGGTGGGGCCTCGACCCGGGCGAGCGGGACCGGCTGCTCGGGATCATCGAGCAGCGCTGCCTCACCGGGCGCAACGGCGCCACCTGGCAGGTGGAGACCCTGCACCGGCTCGAACAGGCCGACCACCTGGACCGGCCGGAGGCGCTGCGCGAGGTGGTCCGCCACTACGTCGACCTGATGCACAGCAACCGCCCGGTCCACGAGTGGCCGCTGCCCTGACCCGACGGTCACCGCGGGGACCGCTCGTCCCGCCGTCGGCCGGCTCCGCGCAACGCCGCGGGTCTCAGAGGGCGACGATCGCCGCTGACTCGGCCGGCAGTTCGAGCCCGTCGCGCATCACGGTGACCCCGCTCTCCGTGGCCAGCAGCACGTTGCGCACCACGCCCGGCAGGTTGATCCGCTGCGGCTTGCCGGCCAGGTTCGCCACCACGAGGCACTCACTCCGGCGCATCAGCAGGAACTGGTCGCCGTGCCGGACGTCGACGTGGCTTAGCCGGGGGTCGGACAGGTCCGGCCGGCGCTTGCGCAGGGCGATCAGCCGCCGGTAGAAGTCGTACATCTCGCGGTGCTCGGGCTTGTCCAGCTCGGCCCAGTCGAGCCGGGAGCGGACGAAGGTCTGCCGGTCCTGCGGGTCGGGCACGTCCCCCGCCGGCCAGCCGTGCGCGGCGAACTCCCGTCTCCGCCCGGTCGCCACCGCCGTGGCCAGCTCCGGCTCGGGGTGGCTGGTGAAGAACTGCCACGGGGTGCTGGCCGCCCACTCCTCCCCCATGAAGAGCATCGGGGTGAACGGCGCGGTCATCAGCAGGGTGGCGCCGACCCGCAGCAGCCCGGGCGACAGGGTCGCGGAGATCCGGTCGCCGGTGGCCCGGTTGCCGATCTGGTCGTGGTTCTGCAGGTACGCCACGAACCGGTGCCCCGGCGTGCGCTGCCGGTCGACCGGCCGGCCGTGGCTGCGGTTGCGGAAGCTGGACCAGCTGCCGGTGTGGAAGAAGGCGCCGGTCAGCACGTCGGTCAGGCATTCCAGCGAACCGAAGTCGCCGTAGTAGCCCTGCCGTTCCCCGGTGAGCAGGGTGTGCAGCGCGTGGTGGGAGTCGTCGTTCCACTGGGCGTGCAGGCCATACCCGCCGGCCTCGCGCGGGGTGATCAGCTTCGGGTCGTTGAGGTCCGACTCGGCGATCAGCGACAGCGGCCGGCCGACGTGGGTGGAGAGCGACTCGACCTCGACCGCCAGCTCCTCCAGCCAGTGCACGGCCCGGGAGTCCGGCATGGCGTGCACGGCGTCCAGCCGCAGCCCGTCGACGTGGTAGTCACGCAGCCACATCAGCACGCTGTCGATGATGTAGCGGCGCACCCCGTCGGAGTGCGGCCCGTCCAGGTTGACCGCGCGGCCCCAGGGGTTGCTCTGCTCGGCGAGGTATGGCGCGAACCTCGGCGCGTAGGCCCCGGAGGGCCCGAAATGGTTGTAGACGACGTCGAGGATCACCCCCAGGCCCTTGGCGTGCGCGGCGTCGACCAGCCGCTTGAGGCCGTCCGGGCCGCCGTAGGGCTGGTGCGGGGCGTACCAGCAGACGCCGTCGTAGCCCCAGTTGTGCTCGCCGTTGAACGCGTTGACCGGCAGCAGCTCGATCAGGTCGACGCCGAGGTCGACCAGGTGGTCGAGGCGGCCGATGGCCGCGTCGAAGGTGCCCTCCGGGGTGAAGGTGCCGACGTGCAGCTCGTAGAGGACGCTGCCGGGCAGTTGCCGCCCGGTCCAGCCCTGGTCGGTCCAGCCGAAGGCGGCGTGGTCGTAGAGCCGGCTCGGCCCGTGCACGCCGGCGGGCTGCCAGGGCGACCGCGGGTCGGGCAGGGCCTGCTCGTCGTCGTCCAGGAGGAACGCGTAGTCGGTGCCCGGCCCGGTGCCCGGCACCTCCACCCGCCACCAGCCGCCGGGGCCGGGACGCATGTCGTGGTCGGCGACGCCGGGCAGCCGCAGCCGCACCCGGGCGGCTTCGGGTGCCCACACCGTGAACTCGGTCATGCGTCAGCCTCCACGGAGTCGGTGGGAGCCAGCAGGGCGACGGGATAGGTGCTCAACAGATCATGAACGAGCAGCTCAGACCCACTGTAGACCCGACCGGTGAACATGTCCGTAACACCTTGAACGGAAATCGACAGGATCGTGTCGCGCCAGCCGCCGGCCCGGGCCAGCCGCCGCGGCAGCCGGGTGGCCACCGCGATCGCGCCGCCCCGGTCGAAGGCCACCGCGTGGGCGCCGGCCGGCCCGCGCGCGGCCACCGGCCGGTAGCCGGTGAAGAGTTCCGGGTGGTCGCGGCGCAGCCGCAGGGTGCGGGAGACGACCAGCAGCTTGGCCGCACCGTCGGCGGCCACCGCCGGCCGGGCGCCGGCGTCGAGCCGGTCCAGCAGCTCGCGGCGTACCGCGAAGTCGACCGGGCGGCGGTTGTCCGGGTCGACCAGCGAGTTCTCCCACAGCTCGGTGCCCTGGTAGGTGTCGGGCACGCCGGGCATGGCGAGCTGGACCAGCTTCTGCCCCAGCGAGTTGGACCAGCCGGCCGGGGTGAGCTCGGCGGCGAACCCGCTGATCTCGGCGTGCAGCTCGGGGTCGTCGTACATCCGGTCGACCAGGGCGTGCAGCTCGTGCTCGAACGCCGGGTCGGGGTCGGCCCAGCTCGTCGACGTCGACGCCTCCCGGGCGGCCTTCTCCGCGTACGCGTGCAGCCGCTCCCGCTCGATCGGCCACGCGCCGACGGCGGTCTGCCAGAGCAGGTGGGCGAAGGCGGGATCGGCCAGCGGCGCCCGGGCCATCCAGCCCGTCACCCGCTCCGCCCAGCGCCCGGGCAGCTCGGCGAGCACGGCGAGCCGGGCCCGCACGTCCTCCCCGCGCTTGGTGTCGTGGGTGGACAGGGTGGTCATGCTGGCCGGCCAGCGCACCTGCCGGGCGGCGGCGAAGCGGTGGAACTCGGCTGGCGGCACGCCAAAGTGGGCCGGGCTGCCGCCGACCTCGTTGAGCGCGACGAACCGGCTCCACCGGTAGTAGGCGGTGTCCTCCACGCCCTTGGCCATCACCGCTCCGGTGAGCTGCGGGAAGCGGGCGGCCAGCTCGTGGTCGGGGTCGCGCAGCCGGGCGGTCACCGCGTCCAGGACCGCGGGGAGGTCGGGGCGGCGGCGGCCCGCCTCGGACCGGGCGGCGGCCAGGTGCCGGGCACCCTCCGGCGGGTAGCCGCGGTAGACCGGGAAGCAGGCGGCCAGCTCGCCGAGGGCGGCCCGGACCTGTTCGCGGGGCAGCTCGGGGACGAGCGCGGCGAGCCGGTGCAGCTCGGCGGCGAGCAGCCGGGTGGCCGCCGCCCACTTGGTCTCGTGGGTCAGGTCCGGCCAGGAGGTGTGCCGGCCGGTCAGCCGGGCGTCCAGCGCGGTGAAGTCGCCCGCCGCGTCCGGGTCGACGAAGAGCCCGCAGACCGCGGCGAGGGCGTCGTAGCCGGTGGTGCCGTCCACCGGCCAGTCCGGCAGCTCCTCGCCGTACTCGAGGATCTTCTCCACCACCAGCCAGGCGTCGGGCGCGGCGGCGCGCAGCCGGGCCAGGTAGCCGGCCGGGTCGCGCAGCCCGTCCGGGTGGTCGACCCGGATGCCGTCGAGATCGCCGGCGTCGGCCCAGCGCAGGATCTCCGCGTGGGTGGCGCGGAACACCACCGGGTCCTCCACCCGCAGGCCGGCCAGGTCGGACACGGCGAAGAAGCGCCGGTACGTCAGCTCGGTGTCGCCCCGTCGCCAGTTGACCAGCTCGTAGTGCTGCCGGTCGTGCACCTCGCGCGGGGTGCCGTCGCCGGTGCCGGCGGCGATCGGGAAGCGGTGCTCGTGGTAGCGCAGCTCCCCGTCGACCATCTTGAGGTCGTCCAGGGCGTCGGGGGTGTCGGCGAGCACCGGCAGGAGCAGCCGGCCCCGGTCCCAGTCGATGTCGAACCAGTCGGCGTACGCCGAGGCGCGGCCGGCGCGCAGCACGTCCCACCAGGCCGGGTTGGCCGCCGGCCGGGCCACCCCGGCATGGTTGGGAACGATGTCCACGACCAGGCCGAGCCCGGCCGCCCGGAGCGCGCGGAGCAGGCGCTGCCGGGCGGCTTCGCCGCCGAGTTCGGGGTTGACCGCGCGGTGGTCGACCACGTCGTAGCCGTGCTGCGAGCCGGGGGTGGCGGTGAGCAGGGGCGCGCTGTAGAGGTGGGTGACGCCGAGGTCGGCGAGGTAGCCGGCGAGGCCGGCGGCGGCGTCGAGGTCGAAGCCGGGGCGGACCTGGAGGCGGTAGGTCGACCCCACCCGCGCCGTCGTCGCCGTCGGCTCGTCGGGTCGGAAGGTGTCGGGCATGGTCAGGCCGTCCTCTCCAGGACCAGCAGCGAGCGGTCCGGCACGCAGACGGTGCCGCCCGCCTCGACCACCAGGGTCTTCTCCGGATCCGGGTCCGCGGTGCTGATGACCAGCTCCCACCGCTGCCCGAACTCGGCCCCGGGCAGGGTGAAGTCCAGGGGCGCGTCGTGCGCGTTGAACAGCAGCAGGAACGAGTCGTCCCGGTGGCGCTGGCCGTACTGGCCGCGCTCCGGGATGCCGTCGCCGTTGACGAAGAGGGCCACCGAGCGACCGAAGTCGTTGCCCCAGTCCTCGCCGGTCATCTCCCGGCCGTCCGGGGTGTACCAGGCCAGGTCGGGCAGGGCGGCGCCGGCGGCCCGGCCGCCGACCGGCAGCCCGGTGAAGAAACGGCGCCGGCGGAACACCTGGTGCCGGGCCCGGAACTCGGTGAGCCGCCGGACGAACGCCAGCAGCTCCTCGTCGGCCCGGCTCCAGTCGACCCAGGCCAGCTCGCTGTCCTGGCAGTAGGCGTTGTTGTTGCCGCCCTGGGTGCGGCCCAGCTCGTCGCCGTGGCCGATCATCGGTACGCCCTGGGAGAGGACCAGGGTGGCCAGGAAGTTGCGTCGCTGCCGGGCCCGCAGCGCCAGCACGGCGGGGTCGTCGGTCTCCCCCTCGACGCCGCAGTTCCAGGAGCGGTTGTGGCTCTCCCCGTCCCGGTTCTCCTCGCCGTTGGCCTCGTTGTGCTTGTCGTTGTACGAGACCAGGTCGGTGAGCGTGAACCCGTCGTGGCAGGTGACGAAGTTGATGCTGTGGAACGGGCGGCGTCCGTCGTCCTGGTAGAGGTCGGCGGAGCCGGAGATGCGGGAGGCGAACTCGGCCAGGGTGGCCGGCTCGCCGCGCCAGAAGTCCCGCACGGTGTCCCGGTACTTGCCGTTCCACTCGGTCCACTGCGGCGGGAAGTTGCCCACCTGGTAGCCGCCCGGGCCGACGTCCCACGGCTCGGCGATCAGCTTGACCCGGCCGACCACCGGGTCCTGCTGCACCACCTCGAAGAAGGTGGAGAGGCGGTCGACCTCGTAGAACTCGCGGGCCAGGGTGGCGGCGAGGTCGAAGCGGAAGCCGTCGACGTGCATCTCGGTGACCCAGTAGCGCAGCGAGTCCATGATCAGCTGAAGCGAGTGCGGGCTGCGCACGTTGAGGCTGTTGCCGGTGCCGGTGTAGTCGACGAAGTATCGGCGATCCTCCTCGGAGAGCCGGTAGTAGCTGGGCGTGTCGATGCCCTTGAAGCTCAGCGAGGGGCCCAGGTGGTTGCCCTCGGCGGTGTGGTTGTAGACCACGTCGAGGATCACCTCGATGCCGGCCGCGTGCAGCGCCTTGACCATGCCGCGGAACTCCTGCACCTGCTGGCCGAGCCGGCCGAGCGCGGAGTAGCCGTGGTGCGGGGCGAAGAAGCCGATGCTGTTGTAGCCCCAGTAGTTGCGCAGGCCGAGGTCGGCCAGGCGGTGGTCGTGCACGAACTCGTGCACCGGCATCAGCTCGACCGCGGTCACCCCGAGCCGCTTGAAGTAGTCGATCATCACGGGTGAGGCGATCGCCGCGTACGTGCCGCGCAGCTCCTCCGGGATGTCCGGGTGGCGCATGGTCAGCCCGCGCACGTGCGCCTCGTAGATCACCGAGTGGTGGTACGGCGTGCGCGGCGGCCGGTCGTTGCCCCAGTCGAAGTACGGGTTCACCACCACCGACTTGGGCATGAACGGCGCCGAGTCGGTCTCGTCCATCCGGTCCGGGTCGCCGCCCATCTCGTAGTCGTAGACGGCCGGGTCCCAGGTGACCTCCCCGTCGACCGCCTTCGCGTACGGGTCGAGCAGGAGCTTGTGCGGGTTGCCGCGCAGCCCGTTCGCCGGGTCCCACGGCCCGTGCACCCGGTAGCCGTAGCGCTGCCCCGGCTCGATCCCGGGCACGTACGCGTGCCAGACGTACGCGTCGACCTCACGCAGCTCGACCCGGCGCTCGGCGCCGGTGTCCCACTCGTCGAACAGGCAGAGCTCGATCTTCTCCGCCACCTCGGAGAAGATCGCGAAGTTGGTCCCCATCCCGTCGTAGGTGGCGCCGAGGGGGTAGCTCTCGCCCGGCCAGACCTGCATGTCGCTCCTTCGGCCCCTGATCATGAACGCACCGGACGGGCGGACCGCCGGTGCGCACGCCGCTAATGCCCCGCGTCACCGTCCGCCAATCCACCTGATCGGTCGGTAACCGAAGGCCACCCACCTGGACCCGGCTGACTCCTCGGGTGTCTTCCGTCACGAACGCCCATTTCCAGGTGCGTACCGACGCGTAATGCCTTTTCCTTGTTTGTGGACACGCGCGCCCGCGCGGGCCCGCCCGGCCTCTCGGCCACCCTCACCACGCTTCCCACGCCGCCACTGTCGCCGGCGCGTCCCACCATGCCTGGACGGAGATTGATGTGACCATCCTGCGGGTCGGCGAGCAGCCCGCCACCGCGACGGACCGGACCCACCGCCCCACCCTCACCTCCCGCCCCACCATCCCGCAGCAGCCCGGCGTGCCGCCCCGGACCCGCCGCATCCTCATGCTGTCGTGGGAGTACCCGCCGGTGCTCGTCGGCGGGCTCGGCCGCCACGTGCACGCCCTCTCCGTCGCCCTGGCCGCCGCCGGCCACGAGGTCACCGTCGTCACCCGCCACGCCGAGGGCGCGCCCCTCGAGGAGTACGCCGACGGCGTGCGCATCGTCCGCGCCGCCGCGGACCCGGTCACCTTCCCGCTGGCCACCGGTTCGCTGCTGGCCTGGACCATGGCGTTCAACCACACCCTCACCCGGGCCGCCCTGCGCGCCGCCGAGTCCGGCGGCTACGACGTCATCCACGCCCACGACTGGCTGGTCGCGCACACCGCGATGACCCTGCGCGAGCACCTGGACGTGCCGCTGGTCAGCACCATCCACGCCACCGAGGCGGGCCGGCACCAGGGCTGGCTCCCCGAGGAGATGAACCGCACCATCCACGGCGTCGAGCACTGGCTGGCCGCCGAGTCCGGCCGGGTGATCGTCTGCTCCGGCTACATGCGTGACGAGGTGGGCGCGCTGTTCGGCGTGCCGGTCGGACGGGTCGACGTGGTGCCCAACGGGGTCGAGCCGCACCGCTGGCGGGTGCCGGCCAGCGCGGTCGCCACCGCCCGGTCCCGCTTCGCCGGCGACGGCCCGCTGGTCACCTTCGCCGGTCGGCTGGTCTACGAGAAGGGCGTGCAGCACCTGCTCGCCGGGCTCCCCCGGCTGCGCGAGCGGCACCCGGGGCTGCGCGCGGTGGTGGTCGGCGACGGGCCGTACAAGGCGACCCTGGAGGCCGAGGTGCGCCGGCTCGGCCTGGGCGACACGGTCAGCATGCCGGGCTTCCTCGGCGGCACCGACCTGCCCGCGGTGATGGCCGCCTCCGACTGCTTCGCGGTGCCCAGCATCTACGAGCCGTTCGGCATGGTCGCCCTGGAGGGGGCGGCGGCCGGGGCGCCGCTGGCCGTGTCGCGCACCGGCGGGCTGGCCGAGATCGTCGAGCCGGGGGTCACCGGGATGACCTTCGCCCCGCAGGACCCGGACGGGCTCACCGAGGCGGTGCACGCGCTGCTCGCCGACCGGGACCGCGCCCAGGCCCTCGCCCGCCGCGCTCGCGCCATGGTCCACGAGCAGTACGGCTGGGCCGCGATCGCGTCCCGCACCGCCGCTGCGTACGCGGCCGCCATCGTGCAGGACACCGCGTTCACCGCCGAGCGGGCCGAGCAGCGGATGGTGCTCGGCCGGACGCTTCCGGCACTGCCGGAGGGCAACCTGCTCGCCGCCGCCGGCCTGCGCTGAGGCGTACCACGGGCGGGCGGCCCCCTCGCGGGTCGCCCGCCCGATGGTGGGTCACCGGGATGGCCGAGGCAGTTCGTTGTGCGGTCATGATCCGCCGTCCGGGCTGGTCACGGCCGCTGTCCATCGGACAGACTCGCGTGGACCTGTCAGGACGAGGTCCGAGGAGACGTGGGTGCGGGTGCTTCTGGTGGAAGACGACCTGCGCGTCGCGTCCGCGCTGGCCGCGGCGCTGCGCCGCCGGGCCCACACGGTCATCACGGCCACAACCGCATCGGAGGCGGCCGGGGCGGGGCCGGTCGACCTCGTCCTGCTCGACCTCAATCTGCCCGACCGGGACGGCCTGGAGCTGTGCCGGCAGATCCGCCGGGACAACGAGGACGTGGCCATCATCGCGGTGACCGCCCGGTCCGAGGAGCGGGACCGAGTGGCGGGGCTCCGGGCCGGCGCCGACGACTACGTCGTGAAGCCGTTCTCGATGGCGGAGCTGCAGGCCCGGATCGAGGCGGTGTTGCGGCGGACGGCCCGGGCCGCGCGCGCGGAGGCCACGCTGGAGGTCGGCGACCTGCGGGTCGACCTGAACGCGCGGCGGGTCTGGCTCTCCGACCGGGAGGTGAGCCTGACCCGCAAGGAGTTCGAACTGCTGATGGCGTTGGCCCGGCAGGCGGGGACGGTGGTGCCCCGGGACCGGCTGCTGATGGACGTCTGGCAGACCACCTGGAACTCCGGGCACACCCTCGACGTCCACGTCGCGGCCCTGCGCGGCAAGCTCGACGACGCCGGTCTGGTGGAGACCGTGCGCGGGGTGGGCTACCGGCTACGGCCGATGTAGACCGGCCGGGGTCTCCCCGGTCGATCCTCAGATCATTCTCAAGAAATCCCGCGCTGTCGACCGTGGACGGCGTGGTTGACGTGTGCTGTCCGGACCGTGTCATCCCACTGTTCTGGAGCTTTCATGAGAGACAGACGGACGACGGCCATTCTCTCCGTCCTGCTCGCCGCCAGCCTTGCGGTGGTCACCGGGCCCACGCCCGCGGGAGCCGCAGCAGGGCTGGCCGAGCCGAACCAGGTGCAAGGCCTCACGGTCGTGCAGGGCGACGGCTACGCCACCCTCGCGTGGACGCCGGTCGACGGCGCCACCGACTACCAGATCGAGCGCACCCCGGTCGCCGGCGACGACTCGGCCACCGGCCCCTCGGTGATCACCGGCGTCTGGCGGCCGAACCGCCAGATCAACAACTCCTCGCCGACCTTCGCCGACGCGGGCTTCAACCCGGGCGCCCGGTTCCAGTGGCGGGTGCGCGCCCGCTTCGGGACCACCGCGCAGCCGTACTCGTCACCGGTGGCCGGCACCACCACCCAGCCCTGGGGCGACCCGAACGTCCCGGGCGAGAACCTGCGGACCCAGTGGGAGACCACCCTTGCGGCGCAGTACACCAGCGATGTCAACGAGTACGCCTACACCGCGGAGATCGACGAGCTGAGCGACCGGGTCCGGGTGACCGAGATCGGCAGGACCGCGCTCGGCCGGCCGATCAACATGTTCGTCATCGGCTACCCCACGCCGGCGGCCACCCCGGAGGCGGTGGCGGCCACCTCGCCGCTGATGATCAACTGCAACGTGCACGGCAACGAGCCCGGCGACCGCGAGGGCTGCCTGATCATGGCGCGGAAGCTGGCCTTCAGCAACGACGCCCGGACGATCGACCTGCTGTCGCACACCACCGTCCTCATCGTCCCGACCATCAACGGCGACGGCCGGGCGGCGAACACCCGGGGCAACTCCACCGGGCAGGACCTGAACCGCGACTACTCGCTGATCCGCCAGCCGGAGACGTTCGCGCTGGTCAACATGCTGCGCCAGTACCGCCCGGTGGCCGGCTACGACGGGCACGAGTTCGGTAACTCCAGCGCCGGTGACCTGCCGATGCTGCCGCCGCGGCACCAGAACGTGGCCCAGTCGATCTTCGACGAGTCGCAGCACATGATCGAGGGCCACATGTACACCGAGGGCGCCAAGGACGGCTGGTGGCCGTGCCCGTACGGGTGTAACGGCGGCGGCAACGTGGGCCTGAGCGAGGAGACGATCCTGCGCAACACGCTGGGCCTCAAGAACGTCGTCAACTCCCTGCTGGAGCTCCGGAGCTCCGGTGGCACCACCCGGCCGGACGAGGGCAACACGGCGAACAACCGGCGGCGCAAGACGTACTCCGCGATGTGGACCTTCAACCAGTTCCTCGACTACCACCGGGCGAACCTCAAGGAGATCACCACGGCGCGGGCCGACGCGATCACCTTCCAGGTCTCGAACACCGGCCGGATCGTCTTCCGCGGGTCCCGCCCGATCGAGGCGCACCCGGCGCCGCACCCGGGTGAGGCCCCGCCGCCGCTCGACGCCCCGCGGGACGGCCAGATTCTCGACGACGCGCCGTGTGCGTACAAGCTCACCGAGGAGCAGTACCACGGGGAGCGCACCGACGGCCCGACCGGCCAGCGCACCACCGTGGCCCAGCGCCTCGCCGCGCACGGTTGGAAGGTGGTAAAGGTCGCCGACGGGTACGTGGTCCCGCTGGCCCAGCCGGAGCGGGGGCTGATCCCGCTGCTGCTCGACGGGCAGGGAGTCGAGAACCTGGTCGACGGCGAACGGCTGTACCCGACCGTCACCGGCCCGCACAGCGGTCAACTGGTGGTCTCCGGGGTGACCTGCCTGCGCGACGCGACCGTGACCGGTCCGGTCCGGGTCCGGTCGGGCGGAACGTTGATCGCCACCGGCTCGTCGATCATCGGCCCGGTGGACGCCAGCGGTGCGGCCGGGGTCTTCCTGACCGACACCGCGGTGGACGGCCCGGTCCGGATCGCACAGTCCAGCGGTCCGGTGGTGGTCGTCGACGCCACCGTCACCGGGCCGGTCGAGGTGTCGAACAACCAGGGCGACGCGCCGCTGGTGGCGGCCAACACCGTGACCGGTCCGCTGGCGTGCAGCGGCAACGCGGCGGCACCGGTCGACCTCGAGCTCGGCAACTCGGTGCAGGGCCCGAGAAGCGGGCAGTGCGCGAGCCTCTGACCCGCTGATCGTCGTACCGGCAGGGCCGGCCCATCGGGCCTGCCGGTACGACCCGCCCCCGACCGGACCTGGAGAACACCGTGGACCAGCCCGTCATCCGCCCGCGACCCCGATCCGTCCCCCGGCGCCGGCGGCCGGACCGCCGTCGTTTCCCCCGGCGCCGGCTGACCGCGCTCGCCGCGGTCGCCGTGTCTCTGGTGCTCACCGGCTGCACCCGCAGCAAGCCGGCTGCGGTCGGCGGAACGGCGGCAGCGGCGACGCCCGTCGTGAGCGGACCATTGTGCGATCTACTGCCTTCGGGCAACGATCCGGGCAACCCGGCGTCCCTGGCCGGCCAGCCGGCCGAGGTGGCCCTGCAGTGGCTTCCCGTGCTCACCACGTTCGACGCCGCGGTGCGGGCGTCCGGGCTGGCCGCCGACCTGCACGCCGGGTCGGGCCTGACCATCCTGGCCCCGACGGACGACGCGTTTGCGGCCAAGTTCTCCGAGGACAACCTGGACCAGCTGCTCCTCGTCCAGCAGGACACGCTCCGCGACCTGCTCCGCGAACACCTCGTCGCCGGTTCGCTGTCGCTGTCCGACATGGTGGCCGCCGGTGGGGTCACCACGCTCGCCGGCACCAGGATCACGGTCGCCGGTGGCGGGGGGACGGCGCGCCTGGCCGGCCAGGCCGACACCGTGTGCGCCGACTATCAGGTCGCCGGCGCGCGAATCCACATCATCAACCGGGTGCTCGGCAAGCTACCCACGACGGGCGGCGAGGACGGGCACCGCGCGCACTGACCCCCGCGCGCCCGATCTTGACCGCGGAAAAGCGCAGATCATAGGGTTTCGATCGAGATCGGTTGATCTCACCCAAGCGAAGAGAGGCATCCCGATGCGCCTGTCGAAGCGTCCGCCCGGGGCGGTCCCCGTCAAGAGAACGGCCAGCGCCGCAGCGTTGCTCCTGCTGGCCGGCATCACGCCGATGCTCGGTGGCGCCCCGGCCGGCGCCGCCCCCACTCCCCCCAGCTGCAGCACCGACCCGGCCGCCCGACTGTCCACCGTGCCCAGCCCGGAGTCCGCGCTGGGCTTCCCGCTCGGCGCCGGCCAGGAGCGGGTCGTCACCAACGACGAGGTCCGCAGCTACCTGAACGCCGTCGACGCCGCCTCCGACCGGGTGGTCACCGGCGTCATGGCGACGAGCGTGCTCGGCCAGCCGCTGCCGTACGCCATCGTCTCCAACGAGCGGCACGTCCAGCCGGGCGCCCTGCAGCAGATCGCCAGGGACATCCGCGACCTGCGGGACCCGCGCCGGACCACGGCGAAGAGGGCCGCCGAGACCGCGACCGACCGCCCGGCCATCGTCTGGGTGACCGCGAACGTGCACGGCGGCGAGAAGAGCGGCACGGACGCCGCCCTCAAGACCCTGTACGAGCTGGCCTCCGGACTGTCCTGCGCGGTCGCGGAGCGGAACGACAACCTGGTCACCGTCATCGTGCCAACCCAGAACCCGGACGGCCGCGACGCCACCCGCCGGCAGAACGAGTACGGCTTCGACATGAACCGGGACTGGTTCGCCCGTACCCAGCAGGAAACCGACGGCAAGATCGAACTCCTGCGGCAGTACCCGCCGCAGGTCTTCATCGACGCGCACGAGATGGGCGGCCGGCAGTACTTCTTCCCGCCGAACGCCGACCCGATCCACCACGAGATCGCCAGCGAGAACGTCGACTGGATCAACCGGATCGGCGAGGCCAACAAGGCCGGCTTCGGCTTCAACGGCGCCTGCGGCGAGACCGTCACCACCGAGTGCTACTTCAACTACGCGCGATACGACCTGTTCTACATGGGGTACGGCGACACCGTCCCGGCCGCCGGGTTCGGCGCAGCCGGCATGACTTTCGAGAAGGGCAGCGCGTCGGCGGTGGCCGACCGGGTCCAGCAGCAGTTCCACACCCAGTGGGCAACCCTCGGCTGGGCCGCCGCCAACAAGCACGAGGTGCTGAGCGGCTACTTCAAGATCTGGACGGACGCGCTCGCGGAGGGCAAGGTCGGCACGCTGGAGCCGAACGAGGTGGTCCAGCCGACCAACACCGTCCAGTTCCCGGTGCCGGACGTCAAGATCCGCTCGTACTTCCTGCTGCCCGACCGCCAGCTCGGCGACGTGCGCCGGCTGGTCGAGCGGCTGCGCCGGATGGACGTCGAGGTGTACGAGGTGACCAAGCCGACCACGGTCCCCACGGCCCGCGTCTTCGGCGGGCGCACCGCGAGCGACGTCGCGGTGCCCGTGGGCGCGTACTGGATCCCGATGGACCAGCCGCAGAAGCACTGGATCCAGGCGATCATGGGCGAGGACGCCTACGTGCCGTTCCCGTACTTCTACGACGTGTCGTCCTGGAGCAACCCGCTGCTGATGGGTGTGGACACCATCTACACCGGCGACGACGTCCGGCCCCAGGCCCAACTGGTCCGGCAGATCTCCGGCGGCAAGACCTCAGCGGCGCCGGCGTTCGGCTCGTACGCGTACCCGCTGGACTCCGCGGCAGCGGCTGAACTCACCTTCCGGCTGCTCGGCCAGGGTGTGCCGCTGGTCCGTGACCTCGAGACCAGCGTGGTCGGCTTCCCCGCGAAGAGCCTGACCTCGGAGCTCGACCAGGTCGCCCGGTCGCTCGGGGTGACCCTGGCCCCGAACGACGCGGCAGCCAGCGGGACCCCGGTGGACCTGCCGGACGTCGGGCTGTTCCGGGGCACCGGCATCTCCACCACCTCCGGCTCCCACGGTGAGGCCCGGTACGTGCTGGGCAAGCGGTGGGGCCTCGACCTGAAGCCGGTGACCACCGCCGACATCAACGACAACACCCCCGCGTTCACCGAGCGCACCGTGCTGCTCGTGCCGGACGGCAGCAGCGCGACCGGCGGGCTCACCGCCGCCGGGCAGGCCAATCTGCGGAACTGGATCGCCCAGGGCCACACCTACATCGGGTTGCGGAACGAGGGCACCCGGATGGCCCGGGCCGCCGGACTGACCTCGACGACGGAGAAGGCGAAGCCGGGCGGCTACCAGGTGCCCGGCTCGCAACTGCGGGTCGACGTCGATCAGGACAGCCCGGTCGCGCTGGGCCGCCCGGCGGAGGACTTCGCGTTCAACAACGACGACTCGATCCTGACCCCGAGCAGCACCGGCACCAACGTGCTCAGCTACCCGTCCGACAACACCTTCTGGTCGAACGGCTACTCGGTGGGCAGCGACGCGCTGAAGGGGACGGCCGCGCTGGTTGACGAGCCGACCGGCGCCGGCCGGGCGGTGCTGTTCGCGTTCAACCCGCTCTTCCGGGCGTACATCGAGAACGCGCAGCACCTGGTGGCCAACGCCCTGCTCTACCCGTCGGGTGCGACGAACCGCGCCGGCGCCCGCGCGACCGGCGTCGCCCCCGCCCGGGCGGCGGCCGCAGCCCAGCCGGTGGCCAGCAACCTGGGCGGCGAGTGGCGGCCGATCACGGTCGAGGTGGCGGCCGGCGACCGGGACCGCGCGGCAGCGGTGGTCGCCCGGTACACCGACACCGCCCGGGTCGCCGTGATGAACGGATCGGCCTACCTGGTGATCCCGAACCCGGACGGCCTGCAGGCCGACGAGCACCCGTTCCTGCGTGACCTGGTCAGTGCCCTCCGGGACGCGCAGATCCCGCTCCGCTCCCTGGTGGGCTGAGGCACCGGCCCACAACCGACACGAAGGCCGCCGACCCGCAGGGGTCGGCGGCCTTCGGCGTCAGACCGGGGTCAGCGCTGCTCGGCGGGGACGTAGTCCCGCTCGGCGTAGCCGGTGTAGATCTGCCGGGGGCGACCGATCTTGGTCTCCGGGTCGTTGATCATCTCGCGCCACTGGGCGATCCAGCCGGGGAGGCGGCCCAGGGCGAACAGCACCGTGAACATCTTGGTCGGGAAGCCCATGGCCTTGTAGATCAGGCCGGTGTAGAAGTCCACGTTCGGGTAGAGCCGGCGGGAGACGAAGAAGTCGTCCGCGAGGGCGATCTCCTCGAGCTGCATCGCGAGGTCCAGCAGCGGGTCCGGCTTGGCCATCCGGTCGAGCACGTCCTGGGCGGCCTTCTTCACGATGGCGGCGCGCGGGTCGTAGTTCTTGTAGACCCGGTGGCCGAAGCCCATCAGCTTCACGCCGTCCTGCTTGTTCTTCACCTTCTGCACGAAGGTGCGGACGTCGCCGCCGTCGGCCTGGATCCGCTGGAGCATCTCCAGGACGGCCTGGTTGGCGCCGCCGTGCAGCGGGCCGAAGAGCGCGTTCACGCCGGCGGAGACCGAGGCGAAGAGGTTGGCGTTGCTGGAGCCGACCAGCCGCACGGTCGAGGTGGAGCAGTTCTGCTCGTGGTCGGCGTGCAGGATGAAGAGCATGTCCAGCACCCGGGCCACCACCGGGTCGACCTCGTACGACTCGGCCGGCACACCGAAGGTCATCCGGAGGAAGTTCTCGACGTAGCCCAGCGAGTTGTCCGGGTAGAGCAGCGGCTGGCCGATCGACTTCTTGTAGGCGTACGAGGCGATGGTCGGGACCTTCGCCATCAGCCGCACCGTGGACATCTCCACGTGTTCGGAGTCGAACGGGTCCAGGCTGTCCTGGTAGAAGGTGGAGATGGCGCTCACCGCGGAGGAGAGCACGGCCATCGGGTGCGCGTCACGCGGGAAGCCGTCGAAGAAGCGGCGCATCTCCTCGTGCAGCAGCGAGTGCCGCCGGACCCGCTCGCTGAACTCGGTCAGCTGCGCCTGGGTGGGCAGCTCCCCGTAGATGAGCAGGTAGGAGACCTCCAGGAAGGAGGACTTCTCGGCCAGCTGCTCGATCGGGTAGCCCCGGTACCGCAGGATGCCGGCGTCACCGTCGATGTAGGTGATCGCGGACGAGCATGACGCGGTGTTGACGAAACCGGGATCGTAGGTGGTCATCCCAGTTTCCTTGAGCAGACTGCCCACCTTGATGCCGGCGGGGCCCTCGACCGCGGACTGCACCGGCATCGACAGCTGCCCACCGGGGTGGTCGAGCTTGACTTCCGTCATGTGTTCCTCGCTTCGCCGGCAAGATCTTCGTTGAATTGCCTTCGCTTTTACCGTAGTCACGATAGGGAGGACACCGCTCGTCGTGGTTCGAGGGTGAGGTATGCGTCACCCGATTCCCGACTTGCCGGCTGGGAAACCCTGTGGAAGCGCGCCCAGGTCGGTGCCGGCCCGACCGCCACCGACGGCCACGCGGCCATCAGGAGAGGGTGAGCCGGCGCAGGCCGCCGTCGGCGCCGATCCGGTAGATGTCCAGCCGGTTGACCCCGGCCGCGAAGAGCCGGTCGTCGGGAAGGAAGGCGGCGAACCGCCGGCCGCCCTGGTCCGGCGGGACGACCGGGACGACCGCACCGATCGTGCCGTTGACCGCCACCGCGAGCCTCGTCCCGTCCGGCACCGAGGCGGGCACGGTGCCCCAGACCAGGGCCGGCAGTTCCCCGTGCGCGGGGTCGACGGCGCGGAACGCGTCGAGGTCGGCCACGGTCGCCGTACCCCCGGCGGGCCTGTCCCCGACCCGGGTGCCGACCAGCGGGTCCGGGGCGGGCGCGGCGGGCGGGCTCGGCACGCCGCCGGTGATCTTCAGCGGCTGCCCGGGCCGGTCGTAGAAGCGCTTGTCGGCCCGCGCCCGCGGGGCCTGCTTCGCCGAGCGGCCGTCCATCCGCCAGGGCACCCGGATGTGGGTCTCGTCCAGGATCGTGGGGAGCAGGTCCACGTGCTCCCAGTTCCGGTCGTCGACCTTGCCGGCGCGCTGGCCCGGCTCCTTGACGAACATCGGCACCCAGGCCACCTGGTCGGCGGCGTGGTTGATGGCGTCCAGGCCCCGGCCCTGCCAGTCCTTGCGGAAGCTCACCCCGTGGTCGGCGGTGACCAGGATCAGCGCCTTGTCGTACAGGCCGGTGGCGCGCAGGGTGCGCAGCGTCTCCCCGATCAGCCGGTCGGTGTAGCCGAGCTGGGCCAGATGCCGCGCCCGGGCCAGGTCGACCCAGCCGACGCCGTCGTTGGGCAGGTCCTCCGGGGCGGCGTAGTGCGCCCCCGAGGGCAGGTACGCCCACGGCGAGTGCGGCATCAGCAGGTGCAGGAAGTGCAGGGTGGGCCGGGCGGACGGGCGCAGCCCGGCCAGGAAGCTGGTGAAGCGCGCCGGCTGGTTGTCGTCGAGGGTGTCCCAGCGGAACTTCGGGTCGTCGGGGACCGGTTCGGCGGCGTCCAGCCCCGCCTCGGCCCGGGTCAGTTCCCGGTACGAGTCCTCCGGGTCGGCCCGGCTGTCCACCGGCGCGGTGACCTGGCGCAGCAGCTTGCCGCTCTCCCGGACCAGCACCCCGAGCCCCTGCTGCGGGCTGACCGGCTGGTCGCAGCGGCTGGGCGGGCAGAGCCGGGTGATGCTCTCCTCGGCCTTGACCTCGTAGAGGCCGCCGAGGGCGGTGAACAGGTTGTCCGGGTACTGCGAGTAGTGCGGGGCGAACGGTTCGGCCGGGTAGCGGCCGGTCAGCATGGCCGGCAGCGCGTAGGGCGTCCAGCCGCTGACCCCGGTCGCGTCGCGATACCAGGTCGAGCCGGCGGCCAGCTCGGCGAAGTGCGGGTACCGGGTGGCGTCGATCTTCCCGTCCGGCCCGAGCAGCGAGACCAGGGGCAGCTCGTCCAGCACGATCATGACCACCGGTGGGTGCGCCCCGGCGCCGGCCACCCCGGCGGCGCCGCCGTGGCCGCGCGGCAGCACCACCGCCGAGGCGGGCGAGGCGAACAGGAACAGGCCGACGAAGACCACCGGCCCCACCGCGGCCACCCGCAGCACCCGCGTGAGCGCCCGCCACCGCCGGTGCGCGGCCGCCCCGGCGACCCCGGCCACCGCCGCGGCCAGCAGCAGCGGTACGCCCCGCAGCGGCGTGGTGTGCCGCCCGACCTGCACGGCGAGGGCGGCCAGCAGCAGCCCCACCAGCAGGGTGTGCACGGCCGCCCGGGCGACCCGACCGGCGGGCAGGCTGGCCGCGCCGAGCAGGGCGAGCGGCACCGTCGGCGCGACCGCGACCAGGGCCACCAGAAGCAGCACGTCGAGCCGGGTGGCCTGGTGGAACAGGAAGAAGTCGGGGCTGCGGCCGAGCACGTCCAGCAGCGGCTGGGTGACCACCAGGCCGACCAGCGCCAGCACCTCCGCCAGGCGGCCCAGCTCGGCCCGCCAGGTGCCCCGGCGCCGGGGCGGCTCCGGTGGGGCCGGCCGGACGGGTGGGGGCGCGAGGGTCCGTTCAGCCACCGACCACCACCTGGTAGAGCGTCCGGGTGCCGGAGGGCAGCTGGGCCCGGTGCGCGACCCGGCCGTGCCGGGCGAGCAGCGCCTCGAACGTCTCCCGCCGGTAGTCCGGGAAGAGGCCGTCCGGCTTGTTGGCCAGCAGCCGGCGGGTCATCGGGTCCTGGGGGTGGACGAACTCCACCACCAGCGTGCCGCCGGCCGCAGCCAACCCGACGAGCTGGTCCAGCACCTGGGCCAGCGGGACGTTGCGGCCGATCGCCAGGTGGTGCACCAGCGCCAGGGCGAGCACCACGTCGGCCCGGGCCCGGTCGGCGAAGGCGGCCCGCTCGACGCCCCGCCAGCCGCCGCCGGGCGACGGGTCGGCCAGGTCCATGACCAGCGGCAGGATCCGCCGCTCCCGCTCGTCCCGCAGTGCCCGGTAGAGGGTGTCGACCACGGTCGGGTCCTGCTCGACCGCCACCACGTGGTCGGCGTGCCGGGCGGCGATCCGGGCGTACCGGCCGTCGTTGGCGCCGAGGTCGAGCACCAACCCGGGGCCGGTGGCGGCCACCGCCCGGTCGACGAACTGCTCCTTGACCTGCCGGTCGGCCACCGAGTACGCGCAGCTGCGCTGGTAGTCCGCCCAGTGGCTCTCCCCGGGCCGGTGGTCCAGGCGGCGGACCAGCTTCGCCAGCCCGCGTACCGTCGCCAGGGCCAGCTCCCGGGAGTATCCGGCGGCCCGGAGCTGGTCGCGGACGTCGGTGGTGCTGGCGCGGGCGTTGCGGGCCTGCATCGCGCCGTGCAGGTGGACGTGGGTGAGCACCCCGGCCCGCAGCCGGCGGGCGCCGCCGAAGAGCCGGCGCATCTGGTCCGGCTCGATGCCGTCGATCCGGGCCCGCAGCCAGGGCTGGAAGTCGAGCCCGAGGTGGGCCTGGAGCAGCAGCGGGTAGAGCATGGTCTGGCAGAACTGCCGGTAGCCGGCCCAGGGTTCCCCGTCGCGGGCCGGCTCGAACGAGCCGATGTCGATGAAGACCGGCGCGACGCCCCGCCACTGGAGGTTGTAGGCGGAGCCGTCCTTGGTGGTGAACCCGGCGTCGAGGGCCGCCGCGAGGATCTCCAGGTGCAGCAGGGCGGCGTCGCGCAGCATCCCGTACGACCACTCGTAGGGGTGGGAGACGAACGGGATGCGTTCGTGCCGGAGCACCGCCGCCCAGGGCACGTCGACCGGGGTGGGGATCAGCTCCTCGGTGCCGCAGACCTTCCCGGAGGCGAGCAGCTCCTGGAAGAAGTCGCTGGCGGCGAGGGCCCGCCAGTCGCGGGCGGACCGGTCGTCCAGGCCGCGGAACACCTCGCCACGGCGGTGGAAGACCCGGTTGCCGGGGTCACGGAAGGAGCCCGGCTCGACGCGTACGCCGGGGTCGGAGACGGCCACGCGGGTCAGCCCTGGTCGGTGGGCTGGCGGCGGAACCGGGCCACCAGGCGACGCCAGTAGAGCTTGACGGCCACCGCGGCGCCGGCGACCCCGCCGACCACCGCCTGCACGATCAGGCTGCCGGACCCCGCGTCCAGGTAGGCCAGGTGCGTCACGGCTGCTCCCTTCCCCTCGCCCGCTTGTCGAAGCCCAGCCCGATATACGGGCTTTCGCCCCTCTAAGCCGGACTTGTCATTCACCGTACGCCTTCGGGCGAAACCGTGGGCCACAACGGTCACTCGGCCACCGTCCGATCCGTTCAAGACAACCGGACCCGCCGGCCCCTACCGTGGCCGCCATGACACCGCACTTCGACCTGATCGGCATGGTCGTCACCGACATGGGCCGCACGCTCGACTTCTACCGCCGCCTGGGACTGCCGGTCCCACCCGGCGCGGAACGCGAACCGCACGTGGAGGTCACCCTCGACAACGGCGTCCGGCTGGCGTGGGACACGGTGGAGACGATCCGCAGCTTCGACCCGGGCTTCACCCCGCCCACCGGCAGCCCCCGGGCCAACCTGGCCTTCCGCTGCACCGACCCGGCGGGGGTGGACCGCTGGTACGCGGACCTGACCGCCGCCGGCCACCACGGTCACCTGCCGCCCTGGGACGCCTTCTGGGGCCAGCGCTACGCGGTCCTGCACGACCCGGACGGCAACGGCGTCGACCTGTTCGCCCCGCTCAAGAGCGACTGACCCACCGCCGCGCCGATCAGGCCGGCAGCAGGCGGGACGGGGGTACGCCGGCGAACTCCTTCACGTCCCTCGTGAGGTGGGCCTGGTCGGCGTACCCGGCCAGCGCCGCGGTCTCGGCCAGCGGGGTACCGGCGCGGGCCAGGTCGAGGGCACGGCGCATCCGCAGGATGCGGGCGAGGGTCTTCGGGCCGTACCCGAAGAGGAGCTGGCTGCGCCGGTGCAGGGCCCGCGCCCCGAGGCCGACCTCGGCGGCGGCCGCCGCGACGGTCGCGCCGGCGGCCAGCCGGCCGGCGACCCGGACGCCGAGCGGGTCCGGCCCGCCGGCCGCCCGCAGCCGCGCCGCGGCCACGGTTTCCAGCAGCGCGGCGACCGGTTCCGCGCGGACCGGCCCGGCACGGTGGTGGCGGCCGGGGTCGACGCCGGCGACCCCGGCGATCCGGTCGGCCAGCTCCGCGGCCGCCAGCCCCCACAGGTCGGCGAGGAGCACCCGCTGGTCCCGCAGCTCGTGGGCGGGCGCCCCGAAGACGGCCGGTCCGACGCCGGGCGGGAGGCGCAGCCCCACCCACCGCTCCCCCGGCGCGCTGGCCGACAGGTGGGCGGTCCGATCCGGCCCGGCGACCAGCAGGCCGGCCCGGCTGGACCAGAGCAGGTCCAGGCAGCCGTCCGGCAGCACCCGCGCCGGCGCGCCACCGGCGGCGACGCTCTCCCACACCACCGCGCCGGCGACCCCCACCGCGGCCCGCTCCCGGTACATGCCCCCACCCTCGGCGACCATGAGGTCGTTGTCACGTCCGTCGGCGTGTCGCGACAACAACCTCATGGTGGACCGGGTGGGTCAGCGGCGGTGGTGATGCATGGCCAGGCGCAGGAGGGTGAAGCGGAGCGCGGTGGCCGCCAGGTTCGCCGCGACCAGCACGGCCAGCTCCACGGCCCGGGGTGGGGTGCCGGCGGCCGCGTGCAGGAGGGCCAACGACCCGCTGGTCAGGGCCAGGCCGAGGGCGAAGGCGAGCAGGCCCTGGAGGTGGTGCCGGGCGGCGTGCCGGCGACCCGTGACGCCGAAGGTGAGCCGGCGGTTGGCGGCGGTGTTGGCCACCGCGGTCACCAGCAGCGCCAGCAGGTTCGCCGCCTGCGCCCCGAGCGGACCCCGGGCCAGCACGAACAGCAGGAGGTACGCGAGCGTGCTGGCCACCCCGACGGCCGCGAACCGGGCGAGCTGCCGGGGCAGCCCGACCGGCACCTGGGCCGGCGGCGGGTGCAGGGGCGCCCGGCCGAGCTGCTGGCGCAGGTCCGCCACGGGCAGCGCCCCGGTCACCAGCGCCCGGCCGAGCCGCCAGATGCCGCGCAGGTCGGCCACGGCGGTGGCGACGATGTCCACCCGGCTGTCGGGGTCGTCCACCCAGTCCACCGGCACCTCGTGGATACGCAGCCCGGCCCGCTGGGCCAGGACCAGCAGCTCGGTGTCGAAGAACCAGCCAGTGTCCTGGACCAGCGGCAGCAGGCCCGCCGCCACGTCGGCGCGGATCGCCTTGAACCCGCACTGGGCGTCGGAGAAACGCACCGCGAGCGTCCCGCGAAGCAGCAGGTTGTAGCCGCGCGAGATCACCTCCCGCTTGGCGCCCCGCACCACCCGGCTGGTCCGCGCCAGCCGGGTGCCGATGGCCAGGTCGGAGTGCCCGGAGATGAGCGGCGCGACCAGCGGCAGCAGCGCCGCCAGGTCGGTGGAGAGGTCCACATCCATGTACGCCAGCACCGGCGCCGGGGAGACCGACCAGGCCGCCCGCAACGCCCGGCCCCGACCCTTGGCATCCAGGTGCAGCACGCCCACCTCGGGCAGCTCCGCGGCGAGCGCCTCGGCCACCGCCAGGGTGCCGTCGACGCTGGCGTTGTCCGCCACGGTGATCCGGAACGGGTACGGGAAGTGCTCGGTGAGGTGGGCGTGCAACCGCCGTACGCAGGGACCGAGGTCGGCCCCCTCGTTGTACACCGGGACCACCACGTCCAGCACGGCCGTCGGCGTCGTCGACCGGGCGCCCACCGCCGCCCGGGGTTCCCTCGTCCAGGTCATGGTCACCCCTGCTTTCCGCTGCTGAGGTCGTACACGGTCACGCCGTCGACGGTCGTCGCGGTGAAGTGCTCGGCGACCCAGTTGGCGATCTCCTGGGAGGCGTTGCTGCCGCCGCTGGGCCGGAACCCGCCGCCGCCGATGAAGTAGTGGATCTTCCCCTCGGCGACGTACCGCTGGAACTGGGCCAGGGTCGGGGACGGGTCGCTGCCGTTGAAGCCGCCGATCGGCATCACCGGTTCCTGGGCGGCGAGCTGGTAGCCGGAGGCGTTGTTCGACCCGACGGTCGCGGCCACCCAGGTGTAGCGGTCCGCGTCGGCTTCCAGCAGCGCCTTGAGCTCCGCGCTCGGTTCGCGGGCGTCGAGCAGCCCGCCCATGCCGCCGCCCCGCGACGAACCACCGCCGCCCGGGAAGCCGGGGAACTGCCCGTTCGGGCCGCCCGCCGGGAAGCCGGGGAACTCGCCGTTCTGCGCCGTGCCACCGTTCGCACCGCCGGGCAGTTGGCCGTCCTGGCCGGTGCCGCCGTCGCGGACCCCGCCGTCCCGGCCGCCCGGGAAGCCGCCGGGGAAGCCACCGCGACCCCCGGGACCGAAGGCGCCCTGGACGGCCGGCCCGGCGCTGGGGATCGACCCGGTGTGCGGGGTCGCCGCCGTCTCCAGCGCGTACCCGACCGGGCCGGCGAGGGCGGCCGCCGCGCCGAGCGCCAGCACCACCGGGGCGAACCGGCGCGGCAGCCGGTCGACGAGCAGCAGCAGCGCGGCGGCGGCCAGGCCGACCACCAGGACGGCACTCCGCAGCCACGGGTGCCAGTCGGCGCTGCGGCCGAGCAGGTGCCAGGACCACCAGGCGGTGACCGCCAGGGTGACGGCGAGCGTGCCGGTGGCCGCGAGGGCGCGCCGGCCGGCCGGTGCCGGGCCGCCGCTGGGGGCAGGGCGGGACATACTCGTCGCGGGCGCGGCCCCGGCCGGCGTCGCGGCCGGACCCGCGTCGGCCCCGACCGAGCCGCGATCCGTCGGCGGAACCGGGCCCGACCCGGTCGGGTCGGCGGGGACCGCCGGCGGTACCGGAGCGGAGAGCGCCGGCGGGACCGGGCCGAGCGTCGCGGCCGGCGGAATCGGGCCGGCGGCCGTGGCCGGCGCGTAGCCGGGCGTGCGGACGGTGGCCGGCGGGGTGGTCCGGGCGCGCCACAGCAGGGTCACCCCGATGCCCACCAGCGCCCCGATCGCCGGGGCCAGGGCCACCGTGTAGTACGGGTGGAAGATCCCGGACATGAAGCTGAAGATCAGGCCGGTGACCAGCAGCCAGCCGCCCCAGAGCAGCAGCCCGGCCCGGGTCCGGTCGGTCCGCGCCGCCCGACCGGCCAGCCACACTCCGGCGACCAGCAGGATCAGCGCGGCCGGCAGCAGCCAGGAGATCTGCCCGCCCACCTCGGTGTCGAACATCCGCAGCAGGCCGCTCTGGCCGGAGAACGGACCTCCGCCGCCGCCACCCATCCGGCCGACGCTGCCCTCCTCGTCGCCGGTGATCCGGCCCAGGCCGTTGTAGCTGAGGGTCAGCTCCACAATGCTGTTCTGCTGCGAGCCGCCGATGTAGGGGCGGGCACCGGCCGGGACCAGCTCCACGATCGCCACCCACCAACCGGCGGCGACGACCACGGCCAGCCCGGACAGCAGCAGCTGGCGGATCCGCCGCCAGAGGCCGGTCGGCGCGGCCAGCAGGTAGACCCCGGCGAAGACCGGGATCACCAGGAACGCCTGGAGCATCTTGGTGAGGAAGCCGAGGCCGACCAGCGCGCCGGTCAGCACGATCCACCGGGTGCTGGCCGTCTCCACCGCGCGCACCGTGGCGTACGCGGCCGCGACCAGGAGGAACACCAGCAGCGCGTCGGGGTTGTTGAACCGGAACATCAGCGTGGCCACCGGGGTGACCGCCAGCACCGCGCCGGCCAGCAGCCCGGCGACCGGGCCGTACCAGCGGCGGACGGCCGCGTACAGGACGCCGACCGAGGCCACCCCGAGCAGCGCCTGCGGCACCAGGATGGACCAGCTGCTCAACCCGAACACCCGGACGGAGAGCGCCATCAGCCACAGCGAGGCGGGGGTCTTGTCCACCGTAATCGAGTTGGCCGCGTCGGAGGAGCCGTAGAAGAACGCCTTCCAGCTCGCAGAGCCCGCCTGCACCGCCGCTGAGTAGAAGGCGTTGCCCCAGCCCGAGGCGCCCAGGCCCCACAGGTAGAGCAGCGCGGTGGCCAGCAGCAGGGCGGCCAGGGCCGGTCCCGCCCAGCGCGGGTCCCTTCGCGGCGGTTCGGCGGGCGGGTGGGCCGCCTCAGTCCGGACCGGTTCCGGGGCGGGCGCGGGGGCCGGGTCGGTCGCGGGCGACCCGGCCGTGGGCGCGGTCAGCAGGCTCTCTGTTCTGTCCATGCCGGCAAGCGTCGGGCGGCCCGCTGGTCCGGCCCGATGAACTAGCTATGCGTCGGCTGTGGAATCCGGCAGCCGGACCGTGAGCACGGTCTGCCCGGGGCGGCTGGCCACGTCGACCCGGCCGTGGTGCGCCTCCACCACGGCGGCCACGATGGCCAGGCCGAGGCCGGTGCTGCCGTGCGCGCGGGAGCGCGAGCTGTCGCCCCGGGCGAACCGCTCGAAGACCTCCGGCTGGAGGTCGGCGGGGATGCCGGGACCGTCGTCCGCGACGCTGACTTCGACGCCGTCGGCCACCGGGGTCAGCCGGGTGGTGACGGTGGTCCCGGGCGGCGTGTGCACCCGGGCGTTGGCCAGCAGGTTCGCCACCACCTGGTGCAGCCGGTGGCCGTCGCCGGTGACGCTCACCGGCTCGTCGGGCAGGTCGAGCTGCCAGCGGTGCTCGGGGCCGGCCACGTGCGCGTCGCTGACCGCGTTCACCAGCAGCGCGGTGAGGTCGACCGGCTCGGCCGCGAGGGGCCGGCCGGAGTCGAGGCGGGCCAGCAGCAGCAGGTCGTCGACGAGGCTGGTCATCCGGGTGCTCTCCGACTCCACCCGGCGCAGCGCGTGCGCCACGTCCGGCGGCACCTCGTCCCGGCCCCGGCGGGCCACCTCGGCGTATCCCCGGATCGCCGCCAGCGGGGTACGCAGCTCGTGGCTGGCGTCGGCGACGAACTGGCGTACCCGGGTCTCGCTGGCCTGCCGGGCGGCGAGCGCGGCGGCGACGTGGCCGAGCATCCGGTTGAGCGCGCCGCCCACCTGCCCCACCTCGGTACGCGGGTCGGTGTCGGCCTCCGGCACCCGCACCGACAGCGCCACCTCGCCCCGGTCCAGCGGCAGCTCGGTGACCCGGGCGGCGGTGGCGGCGACCCGGTTCAGCGGCCGCAGGGTGGCCCGGACGATCAGCGTGCCGAGGCCGCCCGCGATGACCAGACCCGCCCCGACCAGCCCCACCTGCGCGACCATCATCCACATGACCGTCTGTTCGACGTCGGAGAGCGGGATGGCGACGCTGAGCACGTCCCCGTCGGGCGTGCGATGGGCCACCGCCCGATAGTCGTCCCGGCCGCCGAGTTCGACGGTGCGGGGCCGCCCGTCGAGCGGGAGCGCGGCAAGCGCGGCGACGTCGGCGGCGGGAACGGTGTCGACCGACCCGGACTCGGCTCGGGAGGTCGCCGTCGTGACCCCGCAGGCGACCCGCATCGCGATCGAGCCGGGCGGAAATCCGCGCGGCGGCTCCGGTGCGGTCTGGTCGCAGTGGTCCACCGGCCGCCGCGGATCCCCCGGCTGACGCAGCCAGGGCGGCAGGTCGTCGGTGTCGGTGCCGGTGCGCCGGTCGCCCATGGTGAGCTGGCTGTCCACCCGGCCGACCAGGAAGTGGCGCAGGGCGACCGTGCTCACCCCGCCGATGCCGACGCTGACCAGCGCCAGCAGCGCCAGCACGGAGAGCACGAGCCGCCGGCGTAGCGACCAGCCGGCCAGCCGACGCCGCAGCCGCCCCGCCGGGTCACTCCGCCGGCTTGAGGACATACCCGGCGCCCCGCAACGTGTGGATCATCGGCTCGCGGCCCGCGTCGATCTTCTTGCGCAGGTACGAGATGTAGAGCTCCACGACGTTGGCCTGGCCGCCGAAGTCGTAGTTCCAGACCCGGTCGAGGATCTGTGCCTTGCTCAGCACCCGGCGCGGATTGCGCATCAGGTAGCGCAGCAGCTCGAACTCGGTGGCGGTGAGCGTGATCAGGTCGCCGCCCCGGCGTACCTCGTGACTGTCCTCGTCGAGGCTGAGGTCGCCGACGGTGAGCACCGCGTCCTCCCGGGCGGCGACCGCGAACCCGGAGCGACGCAGCAGGGCGCGCAGCCGGGCGATCACCTCCTCCAGGCTGAACGGCTTGGTGACGTAGTCGTCGCCGCCGACGGTGAGCCCGGCGATCCGCTCCTCCACCGCGTCGCGCGCGGTGAGGAAGAGCACCGGCACGGTCGGGGCCTCCTCGCGGAGCCGGCGCAGCACCTGGAAGCCGTCGAGGTCGGGCAGCATCACGTCGAGCACCACCGCGTCCGGCTTGAACTGCCGGGCGGTGCCGATCGCGGTGATCCCGTTGGCGGCGGTGGAGACCTGCCAGCCCTCGTAGCGCAGCGCCATCGAGAGCAGGTCGGTGAGCGTCGGTTCGTCGTCCACCACCAGCACCCGCACCGGCTCACCGTCCGGCCGGCGCAGCTCGATCCGGCCCTGCGCGGCCCGCCCCTCCATGACCATGTCCCCCATCGTGGGCCGGCCCGCTGTGCCGAGCCTGTCCCCATCCTGTGTACCAGCTGTGCAGGCCAGTCGGGATGGGTCGCGTCCACCGCCCCGCCGGCCGGAGGCACAGCGTGGTCACAGGTACGCCCCACGTCGCCTCCAGCCTCCCCGGGCACGCTGCCCGTATGAGCGTGGACGGGACCTTCGAGGTCCGCTGGTGGTGGCGGGACCGGCCGGTACGGGTGGCGGTGACCGACCGTACCGCGCTGCCGGCGGCCCGGCGTACGGTGGCGCGCCGGCTGGCCGGGCTGCGCGTGGTCGACCTGGAACTGGCCCGGGCGCACCGGGCCGCCGGCCGGCCCGTGCCGGTCGGCCCGCTGCTGCGGGACCTGCTGTCGGTGGCGCTCGGCGCCGCCGAGGCGACCGGCGGCGCGGTGGATCCGACGGTCGGCGCGGCCCGGCTGCGCCGGGCCGGGGGGCCGCTGCCGGCCTGCGGCTCCGGCTGGGGCGCGGTGGAGCGGGGCCGGGACTGGCGGGCCGTGTCGCTCCGCGGGGACCTGCTGGCGGTGCCGCCGCCGCTCTGGCTGGACCTCGGCGGGACGGCCAGCGCGTACCTGGTGCAGCGCTGCGCCGAGCAGGTGGCGGCCCGGCACGGGACCGGGGTGCTGGTCGCCCTCGGGTCCCGGATCGCCGTGGCGGGCCCGGTGCCGGTGAGTGGTTGGCGGGTGGCGCAGGGGCCGCCGACGCTGACCGGCGGCGCGCTGGTCACCGCCGACGTGCTACGCCCGGACGGCGGCGGGGTACGCGACCCGCGTACCGGTGGGTCGCCGGCCGCGGGGTGGGATGCGGTGACCGTGGCCGCCCCCGACGCGGCGCGGGCCGCGATGCTGGCGGTGGCCGCGCTGGCGCGCGGCGCGGACGGCCCGGAATGGCTGGCCGGGCAGGGCGTCCGGGCGTGGCCGCGGGCCCACCGGACGGCCCTTCCGCAGCCGGCTACCCGGTGGTAACTTGCCGGCATGTCCATCGACGGCCGTCCGCCCCGACCGCGGGCCGGGCACATCCCGCCGCAGGTGCGGCGATGAGCGCTCCCGTCGAGGTGGTCTTCGAGCGGCGCGGCGCCGGGTCGCCGCTGGTCCTGCTGCACGGCATCGGGCACCACTGGGCCGCCTGGCTGCCGGTGCTGGACCGGCTCGCCGAGGCGCACGACGTGATCGCGCTGGACCTGCCCGGCTTCGGCCGGTCCCCGGTGCCGGTGGCCGGGCTGCCGACGGACATGCCCGGCCTGGTCGCGGCCGTCGTCGAGGTCTTCACCGCGCTCGGGCTGCAGCGACCGCACGCGGCGGGCAACAGCCTCGGCGGCGCGATCGCCCTGGAACTCGCCGCCGCCGGGACGGTCTCCTCGGCCACCGCGCTCTCCCCGGCCGGCTTCTGCACCCCGGCCGAGCTGCGCTGGGCGCTCACCGTGCTGAGCCTGCACCGCAACGCCGCCCGGCTGCCCGAGCCGGTGCTGCGGTCGCTGTTCGGCTCACCGGCCTTGCGGACCCTCGCCATGGGAATGATCCTGGCCCGCCCCAACCGGATGGCGCTCGACGCGGCGCTGGCCGACGCCCGGGCGCTGCGCGAGGCGCGGGCCTTCCGCGCGGTGGCGCGCGCGGGACGGGGCTACGCCTTCGCCGGCGCGCCCACCGTGCCGGTGACCGTCGCCTGGGGCACCCGGGACCGGATCCTGCCCTACCGGCAGGCCGCGCTGGCCCGGACCCGCCTGCCCGCGGCCCGGCACCTCGACCTGACCGGCTGCGGCCACGTGCCGATGCACGACGATCCGGAGCTGGTGGCCTCGGTCATCCTCGGCACTACGGGAGCGGCCTGACCGCCGCTCACTCGGTGGCGCCGAACGGTTCGGTCCGCACGTACCGCATGGTCCAGGTGCCGTAGCCGTCGCGGTGGTCCCGTTCGTAGAGGTGGTCGGCCTCGCCTACGGCCCGCCCGTCCGGGTGGCGCAGGATCCACCGGTGCGGCGGCTCGCCGTCCGACTCGGCCGGCACCTCCCGGACCAGCTCGTCGGCGGGTCCGCCGACGAACCGCACGCGTACCAACGCCACCCCGCACCCTCCGTTCCGCAGCCGGCACCCACCGTCACGGCGGCCCTGGAGGCGAAGCTACCCCGCCCCGCCGCGCGCCGGGCCCGAAACCCCCGGCGGTTTGCCCTGCTGGGGGCCGGGGTACCGCGATCCGAAGCAGGTCGGGGGCCGGACGAGGGCGAGGAGTGGTCGATGAGGACGCTGGGCGGGCGGTACGAGCTCGAACAGCGCGTCGGCATCGGCGGGATGTCGGAGGTGTGGCGCGCCCACGACCTCGTGCTGGACCGGACAGTCGCGGTCAAGCTGATCTCCCCCGGGCTGGACGGCGAGGCCACCTCGGTGGAGCGGATCCGGGCCGAGGCGCGGTCCGCGGCCCGGTTGGTGCACCCGAACGTGGCGAGCGTGCACGACTTCGGCACCTCCCCGGCCCCGGACGGACGCGAGGTGCCCTACATCGTGATGGAGCTGGCCGAGGGTGAGACGCTCGCGACGCACCTGCGCGAGGGTCCGCTGGACTGGCGGATCGCGGTCCGGGTCTGCGCCGAGGTGAGCGCCGCGCTGGCCGCCGCGCACGCGCACGACATCGTGCACCGCGACGTGAAGCCGGCGAACGTGATCCTCACCCCGGCCGGGGTGAAGGTGCTCGACTTCGGCATCGCCACCTCGCCCGGGGCGGTCGACCACACGCCGGACGGCATGGTGGTGGGGACCCCCGCGTACCTGGCGCCGGAGCAGCTCGACCGGCAGCCGGCCACCCCGGCGGCCGACATGTACGCCCTCGGCGTGCTGCTCTACTACGCCCTGTCCGGTCGGCTCCCGTACGCCGCCTGCAGCGCGACCCAGTTGCTGGGCGAGCGCCGGCGCCAGCCGCCGGAGCCGCTGCCCCCGATCGAGGGACTGCCGGCGGAGATCGCCGACCTGTGCCGGCGCTGCCTCGCCGACGAACCGGCCGCCCGGCCCACGAGCCTGATGGCGGCGCTGCTGCTGGCCGAGGTGGTGGACGCCCGGGTGTACGTCCCGATGCTGGCGGCCATGCCCCGGCAGCGCTCCGCGGCGGTGTCGCCGTGGACCGAGCGGGCGGCCGCCGAGGCGACCGAGGCGATGGCCGTCGAGGCGCACCCGAGGGACCGGACCCGATCCTCGTCACCGGCGCACTGAGGTTCTCCGGCAGGTCAGAGCGGCCCAGCTGCGGTTTCGCCGGACGGGCGTCGGGTAGCCGGGCGGGTGACTGACGGGAGGAACGCGATGCCGGATCCGAGTTCCTGGCTGCCCGAGACGGCCACGGCGACCGCCGCCGGCGGTCACGTGCGCACCGACGACGGGGGCCTCTCCACCGCCCTGGCGTCCCCGCTGGCGCCGCACTGCACCGGCCTGACGCCCGAGCAGCTGCTGGCCGCCGCCTTCGCGTCCTGCCTGCATCACGCGGCAGTGGAGGCGGCCGGCGAGATCACCGACGAGGCGCACACGGTCGAGGTGACCGCGGAGGCGAAGCTGGGCCGTGACGACGACGGCCGGTACCGGGCCGACGTGCACGCCGAGATCTCCTCCGCCGGCCTCACCCGGGAGCAACTGGCCGACCTGGTCGCGCACGCCGATCGGCTATGGCCCTTCTCCAGCGGCGACAGCAGCCGGCACCGGCTGACCGTCACCCCCGCGGAGAACGCGCGGCACTGACCGCGCTCACCAGCGGAAGCCGGCGGTCACCGCCCGATGGTCGCTGTCCGGGGTGTGCAGCACCCCCGCCGCGGTGGGGGTGAGCCCCCGGTAGAGGACGTGGTCCGGGCGGGTCACCGGGAGGTCCGCCGGCCAGGTGAAGCCGAACCCCTGTCCGGCGTCGGCCTGCGCGTCGCGCAGCAGCCGGGTGAGCGGGACGAAGACCCGGTCGGTGGTGGCGGTGTTGAGGTCGCCCAGCACCACCAGCCGGGGAGCGTCGTCGGCCCGGACCGTGGCGGCGAGCGCGGCGAGGGTCTCGTCCCGGGTGGCGGTGTGTCCGGCCCGGGCGGAGCCCAGGTGCACCACGTAGACGACCAGGTCGCCCTGGGGGGCGGCCACCACCGCGCGGAGCGCCCGGTCCCAGCCCAGGCCGGTGTCCACGCCGTGGGACGCCCGGATCGGCCACCGGCTCCACAGCGCGACCGTCGACACCGCCGCCCGGTGCGGATAGCGGTGGCCGAGCGCCGCCTCCACCCGGTCGCCGTCGTCGACCTCCTGGAGCCCGATCAGGTCCGGGGCCGCACCGACGAGCGCGTCGAGCGTGGCGGCCGGGTCGGGATTCCCGGACCGCAGGTTCTGGCTGGCCACCCGGACCGAGGCGGGGCCGGCGCCGGCCGCGGGCGGCAGCCACACGCCGCCGTAGAGGGCGAGCCAGAGCAGCGCGGGGAGGGCCACCGCGACCAACGCCCACCTGGAGCGGCGCAGCGCCGCCGCAAGCGCGAGCAGGGGTACGCCGAGGCCGAGCAGCGGGGTGGCGCTGTCCACCAGGCTGCCCAGGCCGTGCACGTTGGGCACCGCCCGGTGGCCGGCGAGGAGCGCGGCGAGCAGCACGGCGAGGACGATGACCACCGATCCCCGCCGGCCCCGCCGGCCGGCCGGGTCATCGGCGGCCCGTTCATCGACCATCTGCTCCGTCACCGTCCGCATCGTATAGAGCCGCCCGACCGCCGGCCGCGGTGATCCCGGTACGGCCACCGCCACCGTCCCTGGCCCTCCGGCCCCCACCCGCATCCCCGGCTGAACGAGGTGCTCATGGGCCGAACGGAGGAGGGGCGTGCAGGCCGGCAGGAAAACGATCATCCGCCTGATTCGCACTCCCCTTTCCCATATTCCTGACAAATACGAAAGGCAAGAAGCGCCCCTTTCATGGATCACCGAGCGTAATGCCGGTGCGGATCATGGCAAATTGTGGCGCATGCCACCAACTACCCCGATGGCAACGGCCGGGATGCTTTCTAGCCTCGGCGGGTGCAGCCCGACGACTCCCCTGAGCAGCAGCCGACCGAGAAGCGCCCCGTTCGCCGTACGATCGACCCGGCATCAGCCGAAAGGAGGATCGGGCGGCACCGGGCCCCCGAGCCGCCCCGTCGCCGGCCCTTCTCGTCGGCCCCCGCGCGGATCGCGGTCGCCACCGGTGTGACCTGCTGCCTCGGCCTCATCGGCTTCGTCGGGGCCGAGGACACCGGCCAGCACCACGAGCCCGTCCGCGAGATGATGGCCGACCGCGCGGCCGCCGACGCGCAGCAGCGCGCCTCCCGCGACTTCGAGCGGACCGCGGTACCGGTCACCCCCCTCCCGGTCGCCACCCCGAGCCCCACGCCCACCAGGAAGGCGCCGAAGAAGCCCGTCCGGCCCAAGCACCCCCGCCCGGTCGCCGGTCTCGACCAGCGCCAGATGGACAACGCCAAGACGATCGTCGACGTCGGGCGGGCCATGAAGCTGCCGCGCAAGGCGCTGGTGATCGCCGTCGCCACCGCCATGCAGGAGAGCAACCTCTACAACCTGGCCAGCGACGTGCTGCCCGAGTCCTACGACTACCCGCACCAGGGCAGCGGCTCCGACCACGACTCGGTCGGGCTGTTCCAGCAGCGGCCGAGCAGCGGCTGGGGCACCGTCGCCCAGATCATGCGCCCGGCGTACGCCGCCCGCGCCTTCTTCAGCGCGCTCGAGGAGGTGCCCGGCTGGCAGGACATGAGCCTCACCCAGGCCGCCCAGGCCGTGCAGGTCTCCGCCTTCCCCGACGCGTACGCCCAGCACGAGCAGCGGGCGACCACGGTGGTCGCGGCGCTGGTCTGAGCCGGTTCAGGCGGCCGCGCTGCGCTCGGCGGACCCCGCCCCGGCGTCACCGGACGCGCCGGCGCCCCGGGTCGCCGGCACCCCTGCCGCCGCGGTCGCCGTGTCCGCCGGAACCGTGTCGACCCGCGCCCCGGACAGGATCTCCTCCACCCGGGCCTCCCGCCGCCGGCGGGCCAGCAGCGCCGCCTCGAAGTCGCGGCGCGCCCGCACCGCCTCGGCGTACGCCTGCTCACGCACCCGGTGGGCCTCCTCCCGGGCGGCCTCCAGCTCGCTGCGCGCCGCGGCCAGCAGCGCGGCGGCCTCCCGCTCGACGGCCGCGGCGCCGGCCCGGACGGCGGGGAGGTCGCCTTCGGCCGGCGCGGTGCGGCGGCGGAGGAAGTCGCAGAGGTGGCTCGCCTCCTGCCGGATCTGATCGAACTCGCGGCCGGCACCGGCGGCGCTCTCCGCCCGCGCCGCGAGCCGGACCAACCGGATCCCCAGCTCGTCGAGGCAGGAATCCACCTGCCGCTGGTCGTAGCCGGTCTCAACGACGGAGAACCTCATACTGTCGCCCCCCAGGCAGCTGGTGTTACTTCCCCACCTGCCGATCCTGAGGGGTGACGCCGACTCGCGCGGCCGTTCCCGCAAATTGTTCAGCATCCGCGCGCCGGCGCTACCAGCCGGCAGCTCAGGAGTGCTTGGGGAGCACGACCACGCGGCCGAAGAACTCGTCGATCCGGCGCACCACGTCGTTGAAGTCGTCCAGGTCGATCGGCTTCGTCACGTACGCGTTGGCCTGGAGGGTGTAGCTGCCGAGGATGTCGGTGTCGGCGTTGGAGGTGGTGAGCACGACGATCGGGATGGTCCGCAGGTCCTCGTCCCGCTTGACCTCGCCGAGCACCTGCCGCCCGTCCATCCGCGGCATGTTCAGGTCGAGCAGGATGACGTCCGGCCGCTGGGCCTCGCGGTGCCGGCCCTCCCGCCGGAGGAACTCGATCGCCTCCTGGCCGTCGCCGACCACGTCGATCACCTTGTCGACGTCGGAGTCCGCGAGGGCCTCCTCGATCATCAGGACGTCACCCGGGTCGTCGTCCACCACGAGGATACGAACGGGGCTCGGGGTGCGTGGGCCCATCAGGATTACCTGCTTCGTGTCGAGGGCGGAGCCGGACGCCACGATCGGCTCCCGGCCCGGGGAATCTAGCCGATCAGAGGCCCGCGGAGGAGGCCGGGTCGGGCGCGTCGGCCTCGTATCGGAGGAGGTCGGCGAGCCCGGTTATCTGGAGCACCCGGGCGACCCGGCCGGTCGCCCCGGTGACCCGGAGCCAGCCGTCGTCGGCGGCGAGCAGGTTGTCCCCTCGGACGAAGGCCGCGATGCCGGTCGAGTCGCAGAAGGTCAGCTGGCTGAGGTCCAGCAGCAGCTGCCGGCGGCCCTCGGCGATCAGCCGGTCGATGGCGTCGTTGAGCTGCGGAGCGGTGCTCAGGTCGAGCTCGCCGGCAAGCTGGAGGCAGGCGTCGCCCTCGTCCCGCTGGGCGTACGTGACGGCGAACGCCACCGTGGCCCCCCTCGCTCCCACCACAAGCGGGACGCTTGCAGTTCAGCAAGTATACGCGGATTCCCCCGCCGAGCCTGAATCCAGGCCGGTCACTGGGTCGGCTTCGCCCCCGACCCGGCGACCAGCACCCGGGCCCGCTCCAGGAAGCCCCCCGCCCGGGGAAAGTCGCGCAGCTGCTGTCCATAGTGATCGAGGGTGAGCCCGACCGCGCGCGCCGGGACGTGCCGGCTGGTCAGGATCTCCACCAGCCACTCGGTGAACTCGGTGAACAGCGTCTCGTCGTCGACGTAGAGCGCGGCAGCCAGGAAGTCGACGATGTAGCCGAGGTCGCTGACGGTCGAGTCGAGCTGCGCCGGGGTGTAGTCGCGCACGGCCGGCACCCGCTCGCGCAGGTCGGCGAGCGCGCTGTCGATCAGCTCGCCGCGCCGCTTGACCAGGCTGGCGTACTCGTCGTCGGCCAGGTGGTCCAGCCGGGCGGGCGGCACGGCGTGCAGGGCCCGCTCGTCGGCGACGAGGTCGGCCGCGGCCGGCGCCGCCGGGGCCCACGGCACCCCGAGCAGCCGGGCCCAGCGCCCGTCGTCGCCGAAGCCCCGCCCACCGACCAGCACCGGCACGTCGGAACGGCGGCACGCCTCGATCATCCGGTGCGCGTACGGCAGGCGCATCGGCAGCGCGCAGGCCAGGGCGACCGCGTGCGCGTCGTACCGGTGCAGGTAGGAAACCAGGTGGGCGGCGGGGACGCTGGCCCCGAGGAAGGTGACCTGCCAGCCGCGCAGCCGCAGCACCTCGGCCACCAGCCGGGCCGGCAGCGCGTGCCACTCGCCGTCCATGCAGGCCACCACGATCCGGCCCCGGGTAGGCCGCGGATCGGCGTACGCGGCGACGGCCGCCACCACCCGCTCGCTGATGTGGGTGGCCGCGTGCTCCTGGGCCACGCTCCACTCGTTGCGCGCCCACCGCTCCCCCACCTCGGCCTGCGCCGGGGCGACCAGCTCCAGCAGCACCCGCTCGGCCGGCACCCCGGCCGCCAGCAACGCGGTGGCCACCTCGACCGCGGCGTACTCGTCGGCCTCCTCCAGGCACTCCAGATAGCCCGGGTAGGCGGCTGCCGGGTCGGCGGCCAGGGTCCTCGCGGTCACGCGCGGGCTCCTCTCGTCTCCTGGGCGCCGGCCGGGCCGGGCACCGCGTGCAGATGTCGGGCCGGCCTGGTCGCCGAGCCGGTCGCCCGCAGGGCGAGCACTGCGATGTCGTCGTGGTCGCCGTGGGCCAGCCAGTCACAGGTCACCTGCTCGACCCGCTCGGCCAGCGCCGGGGCCGGCATCCGGTGACAGCCGGTGATCGCGTTCAGCAGCCGGTCGGCGCCGAACTGCTCGTCGCCGCGCCGCCCGCCCCGCGCCTCGGTCACCCCGTCGCTGTAGAGCAGGCACGTCTCGCCGGGCGCCAGCCGCACGGTGACCTCGCCGATGCGGGGATCCGGCACCACGCCGATCAGCATGCCGCTCAGCGGCACCGCCTCGACCTCACCGGACTCGCGCAGCACCAGCGGCGGAAGGTGCCCGCCGCCGGCCATGGTCAGGGCGAGGCTGCCGTCCCGGTGCGGGCGCACCACACCGAGCACCATGGTGGCGAAGCGCCCCTGCCCGTGCGCCTGGGTGGTCTCCAGCAGCGCGTCGTTGAGCAGCTTCAACAGCCGCGCCGGTTGGGACTCGACCCGGTGCAGCGCCTGCAGGCACTGGCGGAGCTGGCCGGTGAAGACGGCCGCTTCGACGCCCTTGCCGGACACGTCACCGAGGAAGAAGACCGAGCCGCCGTCGCCCAGCCGGTGCGACCCGTAGAAGTCGCCGCCGATCCGCAGCCCCGCCTGCGCCGGCCGGTACGCCGTGCCCCACTGCACGCCGGCCGCCGCCGCCGGTTCGACGGGCAGGAGGCTGGCCTGGAGAGTGTCGGCGACCTCCGCCTGGTCGCGGTAGAGGACCGCGGTGGTCAGCGCGGCGCCGGCCCGGGCCGCGAAGGCGCGGAGCAGGTCGACGTCGGCCTCGTCGTACCAGCGGGAGGAGCGGCGGGCGACCAGCAGCACGCCCGCCGGATCGTCCCGGCCCGGCAGCGGCACCACCCGGGCGGTCGTCTCGGCCGCCGCCAGCCCGGGCAGCCAGCCCGCCTCGATGGCCTGCTCGACCAGCCAGTCCACCGCGTGCGGCTCGGCGCCGGCGAGCCCTTCCTGGATCGCGGCGGGCAGGGCCGTGGCGGCGAGCACCCCACCGTCCACGGCCGACGCGCCGTCGTCCGCGCGGGCGGCCCGCCACCAGCGGGCCCGTCCCGAGCGGGGGGCCAGCACCAGCACGGCGACGTCCGCCGTGGTCGGCACCGCGAGGCGGACCACCGCGGCGGCGGCCCGGTCGGGGTGCAGCGGGTTGCCCAGCTTCTCGCCGACCACGGCGAGGAACGCCGAGCGGGCCCGCTCGGCGAGCAGCGCGTCGGCCCGGGTCACGCTCTCCGTGACGTCCTCGACGTACCAGCACCGGCGCCCCTTGGACAGCGGCACCTGACGCACCCGGAGCCGGCGGTCGTGGTGGGTGAACTCGGCCGGCTCGTCCCCGGTCAGCGCGTCCACGCCGGCGGCGGCGAGCACCTCGCCGGGCACCACCTCGGGGATCAGCCGCTCCGCGACGGGGCTCAGGTGACGGACCACCCCGTCGACGTCGTGGACGATCAGGCCCTCGCGGAAGTGCTCCACCACCTCAGACCAGTCGGGGCTGGCGAGACCGCGGTCCGGGGCGAGCGGCGGCAGGGCGGCTGCCGACGGAACGCCGGCGGACCACGCTGGAGCCCGTGCGGTACTCGGCGTGGCGATCCGTCCGTCGCCCGGGTCAGAATCCCTGACGTCGGCAGCAGTCACCAGCTAAGCCCCACTCCTTCTCGATACCCTCGGTCCACCGGAAACGGTGCGTGTGGTCAGATCTCTTCGCCCCACCCTACGCCGGTATGCAGGCACCGCCACCCGCGGCGAGCGGCGGCTCGCCCTGCCCGGCGCCACCGAGCGGGGCGGTTCGGGGGTTGTTACGATCCGGACAACCCTGTCCAACCGGCAGGCTGCGGAAAGGCGTGATGGTGGTATCTCAACGGAGAAGGCCGGACGCGACGCCGTTGAGCATCTTCGTGGACCGGTCCGATCCCGCGGCCCCGGCCATCCGGGTCGGCGGCGACCTCGCGTTCACCACCGCCGCTCCGCTGCGCACCGAGATCGACCTGCTGCTGGCCGACGGCCCGGCCATGCTCGTGCTGAACTTCGCCGACCTGCTGTTCATCGACAGCACCGGCCTGTCGGTGATCGTGCACGCCTGGCGCGAGGCGCAGCACGGCGGCACCGCGATCGAGCTGCGGGAATGCCCGCGCTTCCTGACGAGCATCCTCGACATGACCGGCGTCACCGGTCTGTTGGCCCGCCCGAAACACAACGGCCGCCCGGGGCTGCCCGCCGCCCGACCGTTGGGCGGATCGGCCTCGGCCTGACGACCCCGGGGTCTTCCCCATGGCGCAAGACTGGGAACATGGAGCCATGCCCTCCGAGCTGTTGACCATCCAGGTGGACCGGCTCGACGCCGGGCGGGCCCGACTGCGGCTGACGGGGGAGCTGGACTTCGACACCGCGCCGGACCTCATCGCCGCCGCCGCCGAGCTGCGCCGGGACGGCTACCAGGAGCTGCTGCTCGACTTCGACGGCGTGGCCCTGTGCGACTCCTCCGGGCTGAGCGCGCTGGTGGTGATCCACCGCGCGGGCACCCGCCCGATCCAGCTCACCGCCATGAACCCGCAGGTCCAGCAGTTGCTCGCCCGCACCGGGCTGGCTGAGCTGCTGGCGGCGCCGCCCCGCGCAGCGACCGACGGCACCCGCGAGGTCGGCTGACCCGCCTTCGGCGGGCAAGGGGTGGCCCCCGACCCTGGGACCAGGGGCCGGGGGCCGGGGAGGGTGGCTCAGGCGGCGGGCACGGGCTGCAGGCGCGGGCCGAAGTCCCGCAGCTGCCCCACCGTCGGCGGCTCGGCGTCCGCCGGCCTGCCGGAATCGGGCATCTGGAAGAGATAGCGGACGAACTCCCCACCCGCCTCGTTGTCGTCCGCTCCGGGCCACTGCCCCACGCAGTCGACACCGACGACCTCACGGCCGGTGCCGTCGGACTCCTCCACCAGGGCCCACAGCGTCACCTGGTAGGAGCGGGTGGTCTCGGGGTCGACCTGCCACCGCGCGTACCAGCCGGGTCGGGCGGGGACGATCTCGACGATCTTCTTCATGGCGACCTTCCCTTCCGCGTGCGCCGGAAGTCTCCGGGTCCACTCCGATGGTGGAGGGCCGCCGGGTGAGCGCCCCTCACCCGCAGCGAATGAAGCTCGCCCGCCGCCGACGGCACCGTTTCCTTCCCGGTAGCGCCGGGAAGGCCAGCCGCGGAAGGCGCAACCGACGAGGAACGAGGTGCGACGATGCGCAAGCAGATGGAGGGCGACAACCAACGCCGCCGGACCCTGGCCCGGGAGGCCCGGGAACGCGGTCGACGCCCGAGCCAGACCGGCGCCAGCCTGAGCGCGTCCAAGCAGGTCACCTCGCTGGACCAGCGCGAACGGTCCGGCCCGCCGCCGGCCGGGCGGCACAAGCCGGACACCACGCGCGGCGGTCCCGCACCACCGCCGGCCGGCGTGCCGGAACGCCCGCGGCCGCTGCCCGACCAAGGCCGCGGACGGGTGACCACCCTGGGCTACCGGGATCTCGTCGACGACGTCAGCCGGCGGGCCGGGGTCGACTTCTCCACCGCCAAGGTGGCGGCGGAGGCGACCGTCCTCGCGCTGGCCTGGGCGCTCGACGAGGCCGAGCGCGAACGGCTGCTCGAGGCGATGCCGATGAAGCTGCACGACGTGGTGCCGGTGGACGGCATCGAGCGCCGCCGCGACCTGCCCGGCTTCCTGGCCGAGGTGGGCCGACGCAGCCGGCTCACCCCGGAACAGGCGCGGTACCAGGCCGAGGCGACGCTCGCCGCGTTGGCCGACGCCGACGGCGAGCTGGTCGAGTCGCTGCGCGTACCGGACGGCCTGCGGGACCTGCTCGCACCGCCGGAGCCCGGCGGTGGCCTGGTGGGCCCGACGTCCGCCACCGCGCCGCTGAACGACGCGGAGCTGCGCGACGCGCTCGCCCGGCTGGTGTACTGGTCCAGCGACCGGCAGTCGCTGGTGCGCACCATCGAGCTGCCGGCCGGGAACCTGGACCGGGTGCTCGACCGCCTCGACCTGCTCAAGCTCGAGGTCGGGCGAGGCCCGCTGATCGGCCGGCCGGAACCGGACAGCGCGGTGATCACCGTACGCACCCAGCAGGTCGACGGGGTGACCGCGCTGGACGTGGATCTCGCCGGGCGGGTCGACGACGCGATCGACGAGGTGGGCGCCGGCATGAACTTCGGCTGAGCCGCCCCGGGGCCGGCGGGCGCCCCGCCCGCCGGCCCGCCGCGGTACGGGTAGCGTTGGCGGCCGTGAGCGGCACGGACCTGGAGATCGTCGTGGACCGGGCCCGGCCGACCGGGCGCACCCTGCTCGCCGCCGGGGTCGAACAGTCCTACGTCGACGTCGCCGACCCCCGATACCTGCACTTCGAGTACGTCCGACGGATGGCCGCGGTGATCGACCTGGCCGCCCCGCGCCGCCGGCCGCTCACCGCCCTGCACCTGGGCGGCGGGGCGCTCACCCTGCCCCGCTGGCTGGCCACCACCCGTCCCGGCTCCCCCCAGCGGGTCGTGGAGCGGGACCCTGCCGTGGTCGAGCTGGTCGCCCGCCAACTGGCCCCGGTGCCGCCCGAGGTCGTCGTGACGGTCGGCGACGCCCGGGACGCGGTAACCACCGCGGCAGCCGACGCGTACGACCTGGTGCTCGCCGACGTCTACCGGGCGGCCCGGATGCCCCGGCACGTGGCCAGCGTCGAGTTCGTCGCCGCGGTGGCCCGGGTGCTCCGCCCGGACGGCATCTACCTGGTCAACGTCACCGACCTACCGCCGCTGGTCTTCTCCCGTACCCAGGTGGCGGCGCTGCGCGCCGTCTTCGCCGACGTCTGCCTGATCGCCGACCGGCGGATGCTGCGCGGCCGGCGGTACGGCAACCTGGTGCTCGCCGCCGCCCACCGCCCCGACCGGCTGCCGGTACGCCGGCTGGTCGCCCGCGCGGCGGGCGACCCGGTGCCCGGCGGTGTGCTGCACGGATCGACCCTGGACGCGTTCGTCGGCGGCACCCGCCCGGCCACCGACGCCGACCTCGCCGACGGCTGACCGGACGCCCAGCGTTTCCGCCCCGCCGCGACGGGTAGCCGCGCCGGATGAGCCACGCCGACGACCGGGCGACCGCCCGGCGGGCGCTGATCGTCATCGGTCTGGTGCTGGCCACCGCGGTGGCGCTGGGGCTGGTTTGGGCGACCCGGCGGGTGCTGGTCCTGGTGATCGTGGCGGCGTTCTTCGCGGTCGCCCTGAAACCCCTGGTGGACCAGGTGGAGCGTCGGTTCGTCCGGCGCCGGGCGCTGGCCACCCTGCTGGTCTTCGCGGTGGCCTTCGTGCTGGTCTCCGCGCTGGCCGCGATGATCCTGCTGCCGCTGGTGGACGAGATCACCCGGTTCGCCGACCGGGCGCCGGAACTGCTGCGCGAGGCCCGCGCCGGCCGGGGATCGGTCGGGAAGCTGCTGCACCGGTTCCACCTCGAGCGGTACGCCAACGTCGCGGAGCTCCCGCGCTACGGCGCCCGGCTCAGCCAGCCGGCCCTCGGGGTGCTCCGCGGCCTGCTGGAGACCGTCGTCGCGCTGGTCACCGTGGTGGTTCTGGCGTACCTGATGGTGTTGGAGGCGCCCAGGATCATCGCCGGCACGCTGGCCCTGGCCGGCGACGGCACGGCGGAGCGGCTCCGCCGCATCGGTCGCGGCTCCTCCCGCGCGATCACCGGCTACCTCACCGGCAACCTCCTGATCAGCCTGATCCTGGGCGGGCTGACCTTCCTGCTGCTCTTCCTCCTCGGCGTGCCCTTCGCGGCGGTGATCGCCCTGCTGGTCGCCATCGCGGACCTGATTCCGCTGGTCGGAGCGACCCTGGGGGCGATCATCGCGGCCGGGGCGGGCTTCCTGCACTCCCCCACCACCGGCGGCGTCGTGCTGGTGTCCTTCGTGATCTACCAGCAGATCGAGAACCACCTGCTGGCCCCGGTCATCATGTCCCGCGCCGTCCGGCTGAACCCGCTGACCGTGCTGGTCAGCGCGCTGCTCGCCGCCGAGCTGGCCGGCCTGCTGGGCGCCCTGCTGGCCATCCCGGCGGCCGGCATCGCGCAGATCCTGCTGCGGGAGTTCCTTCCTCGCGGCCGGCGGGCCGTGCCGGCCCCCGAGCCGGCCCGGTCGCCCCGCGACGCGGCCGGCGGCGAGAGCCCCGGGATCGGGGATCCACCGCCGGCCAACGGCTGAACGGGGTCAGCCGCGGCGGACCACCTCGGGTGACTCGCTCTCCAGCGGCACGGCGTTCGCCGGCACCAGCCCGAGCTGCACCGCCGGCCGGGGCGTGCTGGCGTCCAGCAGCCAGTCCGCGCCGACCCGCGCCCGGTTTCCGGGCATGGCCAGCAGGTGGTATCCGCGGGTGACGGTCTTCGCCGGCAGGCCGGACAGCGGCACGTTCAGCGGGTTCGCCGCCGCGTCCTTGCCGCCCAGGTCCACCACCCAGCCCAGCTCGTGGTGCTTGTACGGCTTCCGGACGCCCTGCCCGTACGAGGCGGCGATGTTGCGGGCCGCCAGCTTGCCCTGTCGCTGCGCGTGCTGCGCGGTCATCGCGCAGACCTGGCCGGGCCGGGTGGGGTCGGGCACCGCCGCCGCGTCGCCGCAGGCGAACACCTCGGGATGGCCGGGGACGTTGAGGTACTCGTCGACCACCAGCCGGCCCCGCTCCGTCCGCAGCCCCAGCTCCGCGACGAACGGGTCGGGGCGTACCCCGACGCACCAGACCAGGCTGCAGGTCGGCACGTACTCGCCGTCGGTGAGCATTACCCCGTCCGGCGTGGCCTCGGAGACCGAGGTGCCCATCCGTACGTCTACCCCGCGCCGGCGGAGCACCCGGTCGGCCGTCGTCGACATCCGCTGGCCCAGCTCGGGCAGCACGCGCGGGGCCACGTCCAGCAGCATCCAGCGGGGGCGGACCTTCAGGTGCGGCCGCTGGGCCAGCAGCCGGTCCGTGAAGAGCTGGCCGTGCGCGGCGACCTCGGTGCCGGTGTAGCCGGCGCCCACCACCACGAAGGTGGTGCGCGCGCGCTGCTCGGCCGGATCGTCGGTGAGCTCGGCCAGCTCGATCTGACGCACCACGTGGTCGTGCAGGAAGAGCGCCTCGGGCAGACCGCGGAAGCCGTGCGCGTACTCGGTCACCCCGGGAATGGGCAGCAGCTTGTTGACGCTGCCGACGGAGAGCACCAGCCGGTCGTACGCGAGCTGGCCCTGGTCGCCCTCCTGGGAGCGGTAGCCGACCCACCGGTTCTGCAGGTCCACCCGGTCCGCCTCGCCGATCACCACCCGCACGCCGTTGAGGGTGCCGGCCAGCGGCACGGAGATCCGGGTCGGCTCGACCACCCCGGCGGCGACCTCGGGCAGCAGCGGCAGGTAGAGAAAGTAGTCGGTCGTGTTCAGCAGCACGATCTCCGCACGCTTGCCGGCCAGCCGGTTCAACGTCTTCGCCGCGTGGTATCCGGCGAACCCGGCCCCCACGATCACCACACGAGGTTTCGTCATTGCGGCCCCGTTCCCATCGCCGCCGCGGACAAACGTGGCCGACCAGTCAGTCCGCGGAAAGCCGGACGTACCCCCGCCGGCCCACCGCCTCAAGGTCCCAGCACTGCCCGAAGGCCCGGATCCGGCCGGCGGCGATCCGGCCGACCTACGGCGGGATGTCCGGGTCGAGGACCAGCCGGCCGTCGACCGGGTTGAGGTGTGGGGTCGGCCGGAGTCGGACGGGGTCCCATTCCGTCACCGTAGGAAGCACGCCCACCCGCCGTCATCACCCGCTCCGGGTGAAACCTTCCATCCACCCTCCACGATATAGACATTCACCGTGGTCCCGGCGAGGATGCCCAGATGGGAACCCACGAGACCGCCGAGGGCCGACCCACGAGGCCGACCCGGCGCACCTTCCTGACCGCTTCCGCCGCCGCCACCGCCGCCACCATCGCCGCGCCCCTCGCCGCCAGGCCGGCCGCCGCCGAGGAGACCGTCGCCCCGCCGGGCCCCGGCCACCCGATCACCCCGCAGCCGCCGGACCCCGAACTGTCCGCGCTGCTGCGCGAGGTCGACCGCGACCGGATCGAGGCCACCGTGCGCCGGTTGGCCGCGTTCGGCACCCGGCACACCCTGTCCAGCCAGGACGACCCGGTCCGGGGCATCGGTGCCGCGCGGGACTGGATCTTCGCGCAGCTCTCCGCGTACGCCGCCGCCTCCGGCGGCCGGATGACGGTCGAACTCCAGTCGTACGTCCAGCAGCCCGCCTCCCGGATCCCCACCGCCACCCGGATCACCAACGTGGTGGCCACCCTGCACGGCGATTCGACACCGAACCGGGTCTACGTGATCACCGGCCACTACGACTCCCGCTGCACCGACGTGATGGACGCGGTCAGCGACGCCCCCGGGGCCGACGACGACGCCTCCGGCGTGGCGGTGGTCATGGAACTGGCCCGGGTGATGGCCACCCGGCGCACCGAGGCGACCATCGTCTTCGCCGCCGTCGCCGGCGAGGAGCAGAACCTGTACGGCTCGACGTACCTGGCGGGCCAGCTCAAGGCGGCCGGTGTGGACGTGCAGGGCATGTTCAGCAACGACATCGTCGGCAGTTGCACCGCCGACGACGGCACCCGGGACCCGCGCAGCGTCCGGCTTTTCGCCGAGGGCGTGCCGACGGCGGAGACCCCCGCCGAGGCGAGCACCCGGCAGTCGGTCGGCGGCGAGAACGACTCCCCGTCCCGGCAGCTCGCCCGTTTCGTCAGCGACGTGGCCGAGAACGGGGCGACCCAGATGCGGGTGCGGGTGATCTACCGCCGGGACCGCTACCTGCGCGGCAGCGACCACATCTCGTTCCTGCGGCAGGGCTGGCCGGCCGGGCGGTTCACCGAGCCGAACGAGGACTTCGCCCACCAGCACCAGGACGTCCGGGCGGTCGACGGGGTGCAGTACGGCGACCTGCCGGAGTTCTGCGACTTCGACTACATCACCCGGGTGGCCCGGGTGAACGGGGCGACGCTCTGGTCCCTGGCCCAGGCGCCCGGCACCCCCAAGGGCGTCATCGTCGTCACCACCAACCTGACCAACGACACCGCCCTGCGCTGGCAGCGCGGGACCGAGCCGGACCTCGCCGGCTACGAGGTGGTGTGGCGGGAGACCACCGCGCCCGAGTGGCAGAAGGTGCTCCCGGTCGGGGACGTCACGGAGGTGACGATCGACCTGTCCAAGGACAACGTCTTCTTCGGCGTACGCGCGGTGGACCGGCAGGGGCACCGCAGCCCGGTGGCCTTCCCGAAACCCGGCAGCTGACCCGGCCGGCTCACCCCGACCGGGTGGGGTCGCCTCACCCGGTCGGGACGGAGGGTGGTGGGACCGCGAGAGTCGAAGGAGGAAACGACATGGCGGTCCGCACCACCGTACGTCCCGCGCCCGAGGACGTGATCCCGATCCACCCCGCGTACGGCTACCGGATGCGGCGACAACGGCACCCGGTGGGCGTACGCGGCGGACCCCGGCCCGCCCCCGGCGGACCCTGGTTGGACGACAGCGCACGGCACCAGGTGCGCGCCCGCTACGAGTTGCGGGACCGGCAGCTGGCCCGGGCGCTGGTGGCGGCCGTCAGCCAACCCGGTGACTCGGCGGAGAACCTGGCCGGCCAGTTGGAGCAGCGGATGGACGCGCTGGTGCACCGCGCCGGCTTCGCCCGCTCCATCGACCAGGCCCGGGATTTGATCGCCCACAACACGTACACGGTCGACGGTGGCAAGGTCAACCGGTCCTCTTACCTGGTTCGTCCCGGGCAGACCATCCAGGTTCGCCCGGAGCGGCAGTGCCGCGCCCCGGTCGCGGTCGCCATGGCCGGTCACGTCGAGGGCGACGTCCCGCCGTACCTGGACGTGCGGCCGGACCGTGGCACCGCGACGCTGACCCGGGAGCCGCAGCGCCAGGAGGTGCCGGCGCTGCGGGACGTCGCGCTCGCCGTCCAGTCAATCGGAGGGAGCCCGCTATGAGCATCCTGCCGCCCGACCAGCGCATCTCCAACTACCACCAGCAGCGGGGCAGCCCGCGGCTCACACCCAGGCAGCGCCGGCGCGTCGAGCACAAGCAGGCGAAGCTGCAGCGGCTGACCGGGCAGCGCCCGCAGGCCCGGGGGCCTGGACGCTGAGTCGACGACAACGGTGGCGGTCGCCGCGAGGGCGGCCGCCACCGCGCGCTCAGCCCTGCCCGGGCGCCGGGGCGGTGATCGCCCACCGTTCGTGGTCCCGCCACGCGCCGTCGATGAACAGGTAGTCCGGGGAGAAGCCCTCCAGCCGGAAACCGAGCCGCTCGGCCAGCCGCTTGGACGGCTCGTTGCCGGGCTGGATGTTCGCCTCCAGCCGGTGCAGCCCGAGCGCGGTGAAGGCGTGCGCGATGACCAGGCGGACGCCGGCCGAGGCGTGTCCGGTGCCGGCGTACGGCAGGAAGGCGGCGTAGCCGAGGTAGCCGCCGCGCAGGGCGCCCATGACGATGCCGCTGATGTTCGCGTAGCCGGCGATCTCCCCGGTGGCCCGGTCGCAGAACAGGTACCCCGGGCTGGCCCGTCCCCGGATCTTGCGCAGGTACGCGGCGTACTTCTCCGGGTCGTCCGGGGCGGCGAGCCACGGGTGGTGCAGTTCCCGGCTGCGTCGGGCGGCGGCGATGAACTCGGCCTCGTCGGCCGGGCGCGGGCGCCGGATGCCGACCCGGCCGTCGGTACGCAGATATCTCACGGTGCCTCACTCTCGGCCACCCACCCGGCCGGTGTCCAACCGGGTCGCGCCCGCGCTCGGCGTCCCCTACCGTGGGCCCGGACGACGGGAGGTCGATCATGAGGATTGCTCCGCTCGGCACGGTGCTGGTTTCCGCTTCGCCGCTGGGGGCCACGGTGTCCTGATCCGGGCCGTCGGCGCTCCCCCGCCGCTCCCCCGACACCTCCTTCCTCGCCGCGAAGCGATCAGGTGACCCGCCCCGCGCGGGTCCCCCGTCCTGGCGTGCGTACGCCACCACATCGCTTCCGAGGGAGTTCCTCGTGTTTCCGGAGATCCCGTCCGGGCGCCCTGCCGCGCCCGGACCACGTGTCCCTGTCCGGTGGCCGGCATGACGGCCACCGCTTCCGCCGGCCGGCTCGGCCGGGACTTCCACCGTCTCTGGGCCGCCAACGCGGTCTCCAACCTGGGCGACGGCGTCACCATGGTGGCCGGCCCGTTGCTGGTCGCGTCGCTCACCAGCGACCCGGCCGCGGTGGCCGCCGCGACGCTCGCCCCACAGCTGCCCTGGCTGCTGTTCTCCCTGGTCAGCGGCGCACTCGCGGACCGCGTCGACCGGCGTCGGCTGATCATCGGGGTCAACCTCGGCCGGGGGCTGGTCCTGGCCGCACTGGCCGGCGCGGTGCTCGCCGGGGTGGCCACCGTGCCACTGATCTGTCTGGCGTTCCTCCTCACCGGCATCGGCGAGACCCTGGCGGACACCGCGTCCGGGGCGCTGCTGCCCTCGGTGGTCCCGCCGGAGCGGCTGGAGCAGGCCAACAGCCGGCTGTTCGCCACCTTCGTGGTGGGCAACCAGTTCGCCGCGAAGCCGCTCGGCGCGTACCTGTTCGTCCTGGCGGCGGCGCTGCCGTTCGGGCTCGACGCGGCCACCTTCGGGCTCGCCGCGCTGCTGGTGGCCCTGCTCCGCTGGCGGCCGGTGCCGGCCGCGCCGCCGCGGGTGGCGGACGGCGGCCGGCAGGGCGGGCTGCGAGCGGAGATCATCGCCGGGATACGCGGGCTCTGGCGCGTGCCCGTGCTCCGCATCCTGGCGGTCTGCATCGCGGTGATGAACGTGGCATTCTGCGCGGCGTTCGCGGCGTTCGTGCTCTACGCCCGGCAGCGGCTCGGCCTCTCCCCGATCGGGTACGGCGTCCTGCTGACCGCCTCGGCGCTCGGCGGGCTGGCCGGCAGCGTCCTGGCGACCCGGCTGCGCGCCCGGTTCGGCACCCCGGCGCTGCTGCGCCTCGGGCTCCTCATCGAGGTCGGACTCCAGGTGGTGCTGGCCGTCACCCGGCAGCCCTGGGTGGCCGGCGCGGCGCTGGCGGTCTGGGGCGTGCACACCATGGTCTGGGGCGTGCTCGTGGTGTCGCTGCGGCAGCGACTCGTGCCCGACGAGTTACGCGGCCGGGTGAACAGCGTGTATTCCCTGGCCGACCTGGGCGGGGCGGCGGTCGGCACGGCGCTCGGTGGCGTCGTCGCCCGGGCCACCGGGAGCGTGCTGGCCCCGTTCTGGCTGGCGGCCGCCGCGCTGGCGCTGCTCACCACGCTGGTCTGGCGGCGGCTGGCCGACACCGACGGCTGACCGCCGGCCGCCGGTGGGGAGGGCGCCCGGTCTCCCCACCGGCGTCCCATGTGTCCTGGCTCACAACCGAATCTCCGCCTCTCGGTCACCTCTCCGTCACGTCGACGTCGCTCCGCCGACGGTTGGCTCCACCAGCGTGGTGTCGCGCCGGAGAGGCCGGCCGACCAGCGGAGGGCCAGCAGTGGGACACGACGAGGCGACGACGCCGCCGCGCCGCGGCCGGATCGTCATGCTCGTCGACAACAAGGTCGAGGGCGACTCCCGGGTGCAGAAGATCGCCCGGTCCGCCGCCGAGGCCGGCTGGGACGTGACCCTGCTCGGCCGCTCGCCGGACGAGGTGGGCCGCAGCTGGCGGCTCGGCGCGGCCGAGGTCCGGCTACTGCCGGTGCCGGACCTGCTGGACCGCCGCCGGCACGAGTTCCGCCGGGCATGGCTGCGCTGGCCGCTGGCGTACCGACCGGGGGGTATCGCCGAGCAGCGGGCCCAGTGGGTCCGCGCCTGGCAGGCCGACCTGACCTTCCGGTCCGCGCTGCTCGAGCGGCGCGCCGCCACCGGCGAACTGGGCGGGGCCGCGCTGCGGCGGGCCCGCAGGGCGCTACGGCTGGGCGACACGGCCGCCCACGTGCTGGACCGCTGGGTGTGGCTGCGGACCAAGATGCTGAACCGGGTCCGGTACGGCCGGAAGTTCCGCAGCCCGTGGGACCGGGCGTACACGCTCTTCTGGCAGCTCGTACGGGGTGACCGGGCGTGGCGGCGACTGGAGCCGGGGCTGTGGGACTACGAACTGGCCTACGGCCCCGAGGTCGACCGGCTGCGCCCCGACCTGATCCACGCCCACGACTTCCGGATGCTCGGCGTCGGCGCCCGCGCCAAGGTCCGCGCCGCCGCCGAGGGCCGGCGGGTCGCGCTGGTCTGGGACGCCCACGAGTTCCTGCCCGGGATCAAGCCGTGGCGCGACCACGCCCGCTGGCTGCCCGCGCACCGGGCGCACGAGCGGGAGTACGCCCCGTACGCCGACGCGGTCCTCACCGTCTCGGCCGACCTGGCCGCGCTGCTGCGCCGGGAGCACCGGCTGCCGGCGACCCCGGACGTGCTGCTGAACGCCCCGGCCGTGGAGCACCGCCCGGCCGACGCCACGCCCGCGCCGGAGCTCCGAGTGGAGTGCGGTGTCGGCCCGGACGAGCCGTTGCTGGTCTACAGCGGCGCGGCGGCCCCGCAGCGCGGCCTGGACACGCTGGTCGAGGCCCTGCCCCGGCTGCCGGGGGTGCACGTCGCGCTGGTGGTCAACCCGGCGCTGCGCTACGTCGAGCGGCTCGCCGAGCGGGCCGCCCGCCTCGGCGTCGCCGATCGGCTGCACGTGCTGCCGTACGTCCCGCACTGGCAGGTGGTGCCGTTCCTGTCCGGCGCCGACGTCGGCGTCATCCCGATCCACCGCTGGCCCAACCACGAGATCGCGCTGATCACCAAGTTCTTCGAGTACGCACACGCCCGGCTGCCGGTGGTGGTCAGCGACGTGCGCACCATGGCCGGCGCCGTCCGGGAGACCGGCCAGGGCGAGGTGTTCCGGGCCGGCGACGTCGACGACTTCGTCCGTGCGGTCCGCGCCGTGCTGGCCGACCCCGCCCGGTACCGCGCCGCGTACGACCGGCCGGGCCTGCTCGCCGGCTGGACCTGGCAGGCCCAGGCCGAGGCGCTGGAGGCCGTGTACCGCCGGCTGCTGCCCGACGCGGCGACCTCGGCCATCCCCGACACCGTGGCGCCCGACCCGCCGACCCCACGAGGAGCGCTTCGATGACCGCCCCCGACGTCAGCGTCATCGTCCCGGTCTACAACACCCTGCCCTACCTGCGGCGCTGCCTGGACTCCCTGCTGCGGCAGACCATCGGCCACCAGCGGATAGAGGTGGTCGCGGTGGACGACGGCTCCACCGACGGCAGCGGCCGGCTGCTGGACCGGCTCGCCGCCCGCCACCCCGGCACGATCAAGGTGGCCCACCAGCCCAACTCCGGCGGCCCGGCCGCCCCCTGCAACCGGGGCCTGGAACTGGCCACCGGCCGGTACGTCTTCTTCCTCGGCTCCGACGACCACCTGGGTCCGGAAGCCCTGGAACGGCTGGTCGCCGCCGCCGACCGGTACGGCTCCGACGTCGTGCTCGGCAAGGTCGTCGGGGTCAACGGCCGACACGTCTTCTCCGACGTGTTCGCCGGCGGCAACGCCGCCGACGTGGACCTGTACGACTCCGCCCTGCCCTGGTCGCTGGCGAACACCAAGCTGTTCCGCCGGGAGCTGGTCGACCGGCACGGGTTGCGTTTCCCGGAGGACATGCCGGTCCTCAGCGACCAGCCGTTCACCCTGGCCGCGTGCTACCACGCCCGCCGGATCTCCGTGCTCGCCGACTACGACTACTACCACGCGGTCCGCCGGCTCGACGCCCGCAACATCACCTACCACAGCCGGGTGGAGAAGCGGATGGTCAGCGTGGAGCGGCTGTTCGCGTTCGTGGCCGAGCTGATCCCGGCCGGGCCGCGCCGGGACGCGGTGCTGCGCCGCCACGTCGGGCTGGAGCTGGCCAACCTGGTCGGCGACGACTTCCGCCGGCTGGACCGGGCCGAGCAGGAACGGGTGCACGCGGTGGTCCGCCGGCTGGTCGAGCGGCACGTCACCGACGGGCTGCGGGACCGGCTGGACATCGAGGCCCGGCTGCGGCTCGGCGCGGTCACCACGGGCGGGGTCGACGAGCTGCTCGCCGTCATCGACCAGGACGCCGAACGGGGGGTGCCGCCGACCGTGGTGGCCGGCGAGCGCTGGCACGCCGGCTACCCGGGCACGGGCGCCGGCGACTGGGCCGACGTGACCGAGGTACGCGCCCACTGGCTGGCCAAGCTGGACACCGTCGAGGTGAGCTGGGAGGGCGGGCACACCCTGGCGGTGACCACGCGCAGCCCGTACCCCCGCTTCGCCGCCGAGGCCGGGCCGGTGCGGCTGGTCGCCGGGCAGGTCACCGGCACCACCCTGCTGGACGCGACCGATCCGACCGGCCGGACCGTCCGCACCGACTTCCCGGTCGAGCGGCTCCTCGCCGGCAGCGCGCACACCGGCCAGCGCCACCCGGTCCGGGCCGAGGTGACCGGCACGCACGGCCGGGGCAGTGCGCCGGTCCGCGCGCCGCGGCTGGCTGCCGGCCGTCCCCGGCTGCTGCGGCACGGCAGCCGGCTGTACGGGGTGGCCGCCACCGTCGACCCGCGCAGCGGCCAGCTCGTCCTGTCGGTGGTGCCGGTGACCGTGGGCCAGCTGGTCAGCCGGTTGCGCCGCCGCCTGCGGCGGACCGGGGCGCAGGTCTCCCGCCCGGTCCCCACCCCGGTGCCGGAGACCCGGCCGGCCGGCTCCCCCGCGCCGGTCACCACCCCGACCAACCACGCCGAACCGACCCCGGCCCAACTCGGCCAGCTCACCAGCACGTCCTGAAACCCCTCCCCCCGCCCCGGTCCAGCCGAGTTGATCAAGAGGTTTGCGTCGGGAACGGCCCGGTCCGCGACGCAAACTCCTTGATCAGCACGAAGCGGGGCCGCGGGGTCAGTCGTCGCGGGTGAAGTGCCAGACGATCGCGGCGGGGGTGCCGGTGTAGGCGGCATCGGCGGCGTCGGGGCACCAGCGGCGGGCCGGCGGGCCGCCGGCCTCGTCGCCGGGCGGCCAGCCGGGCTCGGCGCAGCCGCGTACCCGGAAGCCGGCCGGGAGCGCGGCGGCCAGGTGGTCGGCGGCACCCCGACGGTACGCGGGCAGCATGCCCACCCGGCCGTCCGGGCCGGCGGCGTGGGCCACCCCGCCCAGGTAGAGCGAGAGCAGGTGGACGTCGGAGACCACCAGGTGCCCGCCCGGCCGCAGCACTCGGGCGAACTCGGCCAGCACCGCCGGCAGTTCTGCCACGTGGGCGAGCGCCAGCCCGCACACCACCAGGTCGAACGCGCCCTCGGGGACGGGCAGCGCGCACAGGTCGCCGACCAGAAACTCCGCCCCCGGCACCTTGGCCCGCGCCCGGTCCAGCATCTCGGGTGAGCTGTCGACGCCGGTCACCACGTGCCCGCGCCCGGCCAGGTACGCGGCGTGCCGCCCGGTGCCGCAGGCCGCGTCGAGCGCCCGCCCGGGCGGCAGCCCGTCGAGGATCGCCCTGACCACCGGTTCCTCCACCTCGACCAACGGATTGCCCGGCTGGTCGTAGGTGGACGCCCAGGTGCGGTAGCCGTCGACCGTGCCGAGCGGGCCCCGCTCCACCCCGCCACCGAGGGTCGGGCCCGCCTCGTCGAGGAGCCGGCGGACCTCGGCGAGCCGGGCCTCGACGAAGGCCCGGTCCAGCCCGTCGTCGCCCGCGGTGGCCCGCAGCAGCGCCACCCCCTCCAGCCCGAGCAGGAACGCCAGCGGATGCAGGTAGGTCATGTCGCCGGACGCTAGACCCCCGACTGCCTCGCGGCGACCCGATATCCACCGGCGCCGTTCGGGTCGGGGAGCCGCCAGCGAGCCTCAGAGTGGGCGGGGGAAGGGCTGGTCGAAGGGCATCGGCACCTCGAGGAAGGTGGCGCCGCGCAGGTCCAGCCAGGCCCGGTCGGGGGCGCGGACGAGCCGCAGCATCACCTCCGAGCAGGCCGGGCAGCGTCCGATCAGGCCGGGCGCGTGCGAGAACACGTGCATCCCGGCCATCGGACCGGTCATCCCGCAGTTGTCGCAGCGTCCGGTGGCGGCGCTCAGGTCCACGGCGAAGAGTTCCCGCAGCGGCCCGTCGAGCATGTTGCCGTCCAGGTAGGACAGGTCGGTCATGTGTCCTCCTCGCTCGTCACCCGGTGGGGCCGAAGCGTTCGGTCTTCACCCGTCGGGTCGGATGGCCCAGCCCCACCAGTGCGTCCGCCACGGTCTCCACGAAGCCGGTGGGGCCGCACACGTAGCAGAGGGGTTCCAGCTCGGGTGGCCAGCCGTGGCTGTTCACGTCGGCCAGGCTGATCCGGTGCGGCTCGCCGCGCCAGCCCGCCGGCGCCTGCCGGGTGTACACGAACGCCACGTCCAGGCCCTGGTCGTCGCGGGTCCGGCGGCGCAGCTCGTCGGCGTAGAACACGTCTTCGGGGGTGCGCACCGAGTAGATCAGCCGGAACGGCGCCCGGCTGCCGGCGGCACGGCGGGCCCGGACCATCGCCATCAGCGGCACCACTCCGGAGCCGCCGGCCACCAGGAGCACCGGTGCGGTCTCCTCGGTCCGCCAGACGAACCAGCCGCCGACCGGGCCGCGCACCTCCACCGGGTCGCCCTGCGCCCACACGTCGATGAGGTACGGCGACACCTCCCCGTCCGGTACCCGCTGCACGCTCAGCTCGACCCGGTCACCTTCGGCCGGCGCCGCCAGGGAGTACGACCGGGCGGCCTGGTAGCCGTCGGCGGCGGTGAGCCGGACGTCGACGTGCTGCCCGGGCAGGTGCCCCGGCCAGCCGGGCACCTCCAGGACCAGCGTCTGCGCGGTCGGGGTCTCGACCCGCCGCTCGACGAGGCGGGCAACCTGCCAGGTCAGCGGCGCGGCGACCCGGCCCGCCGTCGTGGGCGCGCCCACCTCAGTCGCCCTGGTAGCGCTGCTCGCGCCACGGGTCGCCGTAGTCGTGGTAGCCGGCGGTCTCCCAGAAGCCGGGCTGGTCGTCGACGAGCAGCCGGATCCCGCGGACCCACTTCGCCGACTTCCAGAAATAGAGGTGCGGGACGAGCAGCCGCGCCGGACCGCCGTGCTCGGCGGGCAGCGGGCCGTTGTCGTAGGTGTGCGCCACCCAGGCCCGGCCACCGCGCAGGTCGTCCAGGGGCAGGTTGGTGGTGTACCCGCCGTAGGAGTGGACCAGCGCGTATCGGGCGGCGGTGTCGACGCCGTCGAGCAGCGTGTCCAGCGAAACCCCCTGCCAGCTGGTGCCGAGCTTGGACCAGCGGGTGACGCAGTGGATGTCGACGGTCGGCGTCTCCTGCGCCAGGCCCATCAGCTCGTCCCAGGACCAGCGGAACTCGGCGCCACCGTCGGTGGTGAGGACGAACTCCCAGGTGTCCAGGGGCACCCGCGGCGTGGGGCCGGCGGAGAGCACCGGGAAGTCCTGGGTGAGGTACTGCCCCGGCGGCAGGGCCGGTTCGGCCGAACGGGGCCGGCCCTGGAAGCCGGGCGACACGATTCCCACCGGTCAGTCGTACCACCTGCGCTGGCCCCGGGCAGCCGGTTCGCTGTTAAGAACGGGCCCCTTCCCTACGCCAGGCGTTAAGAAGGGGCCCTTCCTTGCGCCTCAGTGGCGGTCGGCGGCGACGGCGGCGCCGGGTTCCCGGTCGCGGGTGGCGCGCAGGCTGGTCAGGGTGACGACCACCAGCACGCCGATGATGACGCCGAGCGAGACGAGCGTCGGAATCTGCGGCACGCCGGGCCAGATGCTGTGCGCCCAGTGCAGGCCGAGCTTGACGCCGATGAAGGCAAGGATGACGGCCAGCCCGTAGCTGAGGTGCACCAGGCGGCTCAGCGCGGCGTGCAGCACGAAGTAGAGCGCGCGCAGGCCGAGCAGGGCGAACGCGTTGGTGGCGAAGACCAGGTAGGGATCTTCGGTGATGCCGTAGACGGCGGGCACCGAGTCGACGGCGAAGACCACGTCGGTGGCGAGCACCGCGACCACGACGAGGGCGAACGGGGTGAGCGCCCGGCGCCCCTGCTGGCGGACGGTCAGCTTCGTGCTGTGGTACTCGTCGACCACCGGCATGACCTTGCGGAGCAGCTTCACCGACCGCATCTTGTTGATGTCGACCTCCTGCTCGTGGCCGGCGAGGGCGTCCCGGAGCAGCTTGACCGCGGTGGCGATCAGGATGATCGCGAAGAGCAGGAAGGCGAAGTCGAGGGTCTGCAGGGCCGCGGCACCGAGGGCGATGAACACGGCGCGCAGCACCAGGGCGCCCGCGATGCCGTAGAGCAGCACTCGCTGGGCGAGCACGGCGGGCACCGCGAACGCGGCCAGCAGCAGCATGAAGACGAAGAGGTTGTCGACGGAGAGCGACTTCTCGACGAGATAACCGGTCAGGTACTGGACGCCCAGCTCCGACCCGTAGCGGGACCAGACCCAGGCGCCGAAGGCCAGCGGCAGGGCGACGTAGAACGCCGACCAGCCGAGCGCCTCCTTGATCGACACCTCGTGCGGCTTGCGGGTGACCAGGAAGTCCAGCACCAGCAGGGCCAGCACGCCGGCGATGGTCACCGCCCACAGGGAGGGGGTGCCGACCGACGACAGCGAGCCGGCGGACAGGTTAGACAACTCGGTCAATTGAGCCTCCTCGAACACCGTGTCATGTTCGAGGTCTCCTTCACCCACCCTCGGTGGGCAACCACCCGAGGCGCGCCCGGGGCACGCCGTACTGACCGGAATGGTTCGTGGGAAGTACTCCCCTCGCGGACACCAGGTTAGGGCAACCTCAGCCCGCCCGCCAACCCCGCGGGACGCCGGTCGCTCGGATGATTGCCCTGGTCAACAGCTGGATGCGGGGCGGGCATGGTGCCCGCGGCGCCGGGGTCCTATGGTGACGCGATGACCAACCACGGGCCGCTCGCCGGGGTACGGGTGATCGAGCTGGCCGGCATCGGACCGGGCCCGTTCGCCGCGATGATGCTGGCCGACCTCGGCGCGGACGTGGTCCGCGTCGACCGCATCGCACCGGGCGGATTCGGCAGCATCCCCGGCGACCTGCTGAACCGCAACCGCCGCTCGCTCGCCGTCGATCTCAAGACGGCCGAGGGGCGCGAGGTGGTGCTGGCCCTGGTCGCCGGCGCGGACGCCCTGATCGAGGGCTTCCGGCCCGGGGTCACCGAGCGGCTCGGCCTCGGCCCGGACGACTGCCAGGCGGTCAACCCCCGCCTGGTGTACGGCCGGATGACCGGGTGGGGTCAGGACGGGCCGCTCGCCCGGACCGCCGGCCACGACATCGACTACCTGGCGCTGACCGGCGCGTTGCACGGCATCGGCCGGGCCGGCGAGCGCCCCGTGCCGCCGATGAACCTGCTCGGCGACTTCGGCGGCGGCGGGATGATGCTGGCGCTCGGCGTCGTCGCCGCCCTGTACGCGGTCCGCGCCGGCGCCCCCGGGCAGATCGTCGACGCGGCCATCGTGGACGGCGTGTCGGTGCTGGCCACCCAGATCCACGCGCTGCGCCAATTCGGCATGTGGCAGGACCCGCGCGGGGTGAACCTGCTCGACGGCGGCGCGCCCTTCTACGACACGTACGAGTGCGCCGACGGCCGGCACCTGGCCGTCGGCGCGCTGGAGCCGCAGTTCTACGACGAGCTGGTCCGGCTCACCGGTTTCCCGCTCGACGGCGACGAGGCACCGGACCGGACCGACCCGGCGAACTGGCCGGCGCTGCGCGCGGCGTGGGCCCGGCTGTTCCGGACCCGTACCCGGGACGAGTGGACGGAGCTGTTGGCCGCCTCCGACGCCTGCGTGGCCCCGGTGCTGGACTGGGCGGAGGCGCCCGAGCACCCGCACCTGGCGGCCCGGGGCGTCTTCGTCGAGCACGACGGCGTCGCCCAGCCGGCCCCCGCGCCCCGCTTCTCCGCCACCCCCACCTCGGTGCGCCGGCCGCCCCCGCAGCCCGGCGAGCACACCGACGAGGTGCTGGCGGAGGCCGGCTTCGACGCCGAGCGGATCGCCGCCCTGCGCGCCGCCGGTACGGTCGCCTGACCCACCGGCTCAGGTGCGGCGTGCGATGGCCGGCGCCAGGGCCGGCTCCACCAGGTCCCGGTAGTCGCGCGGCAGTTGCACCACCACGTCCTGGAACTCGCCGCCGGTGATCGCCTCGCGCAGCGTGGTGAACACGCCCCGCACCGCGTCCCGGGCGACGTTCTCGTCGCAGCCGGCCCGCTGGGCCACCCGGGCCACGAACTCGGCCGCCCCGAACCGGTCGGCCGCCTCGGTGCGCGGGTGGGGCTTGAGCATCCCCCACAGGGGCTTCGGCAGCTGCGCGGCGAGATCCAGCACCTCGCCGCCGGTCAGCCGTTCGGCCAGGGTCTCCAGCGTGGCCGTGGTCAGCTGCGCCGCCCGATCGTCGGACGTTCCGGTACGCCGGGCGACCCGGTCCACGAAGGTGAGGTAGTGCATCCGTGGTACCCCCTTCGGTCCTCCAGCCGACCGCCTACCCGTCCCGGCCGCCCGGAAACGGTGGCCGGATTTTTCCGCCGGTCCCGCGCGTGACCAGCGGCCCGGCGGGTAACCGCCGCCCGGTCGTGACCGCAACTACAGGCGCGAGGAGCCCACCCATGGCGAGTTACGCGGACGTCCTTGAGTACCTGTCGGCGTTGGACTACCCGGCCGGGAAGGACGACGTCATCCGGGAGGCCGAACGGGAGGGCGCGCCGCCGGACGTGTTGCAGGCGCTGCGGGCGCTGCCCCCGGTGGACTACGCCGACGGCAACCAGGTGGCCCGGTCGGCCGGCATCGACGCCGCGCCCGAGGTGAGCCGCTCGCAGCGCGCGGCGCAGGCCCGGGACAAGCACCTGCGGGTCTCGCAGCACCTCCGCGGCATCTGACGCGCGGGCCGGTGGCACGCCCGACGGCGGCCCGGCGGGCGCACGGCCACGTGCCGGCGGCGCTCCAGCTCGCCGTGATGGGGCTGGTCGGAGTCGCCTGCGGTGCGCTCGCCGGGATGCTGGGATCGCCGGCGCTCGCGCCGCTCGTCGGTTGGGACGCCGCCGCGCTGAGCTGGCTGTACCTGCAGTGGAGCCGGTTGTCGCGGTTGGACGCCGAGCAGACCGAGCGGCTGGCCCAGCTCGAGGACCCCAACCGCGCGATGCGCGACGTGCTGCTGCTGGCCGCCTGCCTGGCCAGCCTGCTGGCGGTCGTCGTGCTGCTCACCAGCGCGCACGCCGCCGGCCCGGGGCTCCCCCGCGACCTGTACGGCGGACTCGGGGTGGTCAGCGTGGTGGCCTCCTGGTTCGTGGTGCACACCGTCTTCACCACCCGCTACGCCCGGCTGTACTACACGGGCGAACCGGGCGGGATCAACTTCCACCAGGACGAGCCGCCCTGCTTCGCCGACTTCGCGTACGTCGGCTTCACCGTGGGCTCCACCTTCCAGGTCTCCGACACCGACCTGTGCAGCGCCGAGATGCGGCGCACCGTGCTGCGGCACACGCTGCTGTCGTACCTGTTCGGGGCGGTCATCATCGCCGCGACGGTGAACCTGCTCGCCAGCCTCGCCAAGTGAATGCCGGAGCAGGCGGGCGCCCCGGGTCACGAACCGCGACCTGGGGCGCCACGCAGCACCTGCTCCTGCCGGTCCGCGCCCGAACCGGGTCGCGACCGCCAGGCGGTGGATGTTCGCCCGAACCGGGCGGGCATCGCTGCCACGATCATCATACGATGGGAGATCAGCCGAACGGGTGACTATCGCGAAAATGTGGCCCGCCGCACGGCCGCTCACGGGGTCAGGTGCGCGTAGCTCTTCTCCAGGTCCACCCGGGCCAGCGCCCCCACCAGCCAGGCCAGCCGCTCCGACTCGCCACTGCCGGCCAGGCCGGCCAGGTCCTGCGCGGACCGGCCCAGGCCCAGCCGGCGTGCCGCGGCGAGCGCCCGGCGGTCCGCCACCGGCGCCACCTCCCGCCACACCGCCTGCGCCTCCCGCAGGAACAGGTCCGCCACCTCGTCGTCGACGCCCGGCAGCGCGGTGAGCAACCGCCGCTCCCGGGCCGGATCCTGGTGCGCCTCCGTGCGGAGCCGACGCAGATCGCCCCGGTAGCGGTCGGCGACGGTCTGCGCGAGGTCGCCCAGGGCGTTCGCGAGGCCGTCCACGTCGCCGCGCTGGCCCGCCGCGCGCAACACCCGTACCCGATCCTCGTGCAGCGAGCGGGCCAGCCGCGCCGCGCTGTCCCAGCCCGCGTCCCGCAACGCCGCCGCGGTGTCGACCGCCTTGCGGAAGTCACCCCGGCGGGCGAGCAGAACAGACAGGTAGAGCACCTGGAACAGCGCGGACGGATTGTTGATGACCCGGAATCCGTACCGTTCGGCGAAACCCCGGCCGTCCCCGGCGAGCCGGCGGACCAGCCGCTTCTTGTCCTCGATGCTGGAGATCGCAGTGGTCGGCATGCCCCGCGTCTACCCGCGCGCGCAGCGGGCATTCAGCCCAGGACGCCGCCACGCCGGTCGCGGGCCTTCAGCCGGGTGGTCGGCAGCGCCGGGGCGGGCAGCGGAGGCGCCGGGTCGTCGGCGACCACGCCGAACCGCCGGCCCGCCATCCAGTCCTCCCGAGCCGCGGCGACCTCGTCGTGCGAGCGGCCGACGAAGTTCCACCACATCACCAGCGGCTCCTCGAACGGCGTGCCGCCGAGCAGCAGCAGCCGGCTGCCCGGCGCCGCCGCCACGACGAGGGTGTCCCGGCCGGCTCCCAGGTAGAGCAGCGCACCCGGCTCCAGCGACATGCCGTCCACCTCGGCGGAGCCCGACATCGCCAGCAGCCCGTACTCGAAGTCCCGGCGCAGCGGCAGCCGGGCCGTCGCCGGGCCGCGGACCTCGAGCTGCGCGCCGACCAGCGGGGTGTGCACCACGGCCGGGGAACGCTCACCGCCGACCTCGCCGACCAGCAGGGTGAAGTCCAGGTCGCCGTCGCGCCACCGGGGCAACTCCGCGTGGTGGGCGAAGTCCGCCGCACCGGCCCGGGCCGGATCCGGCAGTGCCACCCACAACTGCACGCCGTGCATCACCGGGGGATGCGTCGCCGGGGACCGTTCCGAGTGGGCGATGCCGTGGCCGGAGGTCATCACGTTGAGCTGCCCCGGCCGGATGGGCTGCACGTTGCCCAGGCTGTCCCGGTGCATGATCTCGCCGTCGAGCAGCCAGGTGACCGTCTGCAACCCGGTGTGCGGGTGCGGCGGCACCTCCATGCCGGGGCGCTCGGCGACGTCGTCCGGTCCGAAGTGGTCGACGAAGCACCAGGCCCCGACCAGCCGCCGCTGCCGCTGCGGCAGCAGCCGCCGCACCGTGGTGTAGCGGCCGAGCGGCACGTCGTGACCGGGCAGCAGGACGCTCGGCTGCTCGGCGGGAGCAGCGCCGGGCGGGAGGGTTTGCGCAGGCAGGGATTCGGTTCGGTCCACCGCCCGACTCTACGCTCAGCTCTCCCCGACGATCATCGCGTTCGCCGGGGTGGTTGCTGGTGAGGGCTGGGGGCGAGGGCGACCGGCTCCGGGCTCACTGTCAGGCTTGATCCCCGCGCCGGTCACTCTTGCCTTCTGGTACGCACAGATGCCGCTGGCCGGCACCCGTGTTCGGGTGCCGGCCAGCGGCTTGATGCGCTTGTTCGGTTGTCAGCTGTTCCAGTGCTGGGCGACGAGGTCGGCGGCCTGCTGCTCCCACTGGGCGTAGGCGTCCGGGTAGGCCGAGACCTGCACGGTCTGGGCGGCCTCGGTCAGCGGCATGTCCTGCCACCCGTCGACCTGCTTCAGACCCTTCTCGAACGCAAGCGTCGAGTACTCGGGGTTGGTGATCTGCTCCGGCGTACCCCAACCACTGGACGGCCGCTGCTGGAACAGGCCCAGCGAGTCGTGGTCATTGGCGTCGCCGAGGTGGCCCAGGTTCTCCAGCTTCGACTCCTGCAGGCTCGTGGCGATCGAGATCACCGCGGCCCGCTCCGGCAGACCCGCCTTCTTCGTCGCCGCAATGATCGCCTTCGCATTCGCGACCTGCTCATCGTTCAGGTCGATGCGCGACTGGGCGCCCTGCACACCATGCGGAACCAGCTTGGCCTTGTCCACACCCGGCTTGTCCGCCTGCACGGCCACCGCGACCGGCTTGCCCTCGACGGGGCGGGCGTCGGCGTGAGCGGCGATCGGACCGGCGAACACACCACCGGTGAAAGCCACACCAGCGATACCAAGCACGCTCTTACGCAGCATCGAGTTCATCACAAAGCTCCATTCGGGGGTTGGCGTCCACGCCGATGGGGGTCAACAGCAGACGCAAGCACCGTCAGGCGCCCAAAAAGCAAAAAGGGGAAAAGTCTTGGGGGGATCCGGCGTGCGGGGCAGGGCCTCTTCGCGGCGCCGGGACCATGTGTAACGACCGGCGGCCCACCATCATTCCGGCGACCCACGCACCCGCCTCGGCGGCGCGTCTTCCTCGGTCATTCACCCGTGTTCAACGACCCCCGCCCACCCACCATTCCGGCCCCGGGATGCCACCGGTCACACCCACAAACCGGACACACCACCCCGTCACGGGCCAGGCCGCGCAGACCCCGACGCGGTCAGTGGAACACCATGGAGGTCACCGGAGCCCGGAGACAGCCATGACGTTCCACCCAGCACACCCAGCCAGCCCACAACCCGGCCAAAACAGTCCGCCACTCCATATCGAGGATGGCGGCAGCAGGGCCGGGGCGGCGGAAGCAGCGGCATGACGGGCCGGGGCGCCAGACCGTCGCGGGGGACACCGGGAGAGTTGCGCCGCCGTCGGGGCGGCACCGCCGGACGTCTGGCGGCCATCGCGGCGCCGGCCGGGCGGCACCGCCGGATGTCCGGCAGGCCATCGCGCTGGCCCGGCCCCCGAACCCGCGCGTCGTGGGCCGCCGCCGGAAGACCTGGAACCAGACATCCGGCGTACCTCAGACGCCGACCGCGCAGACCGCACGGGTCCGGACCACGACGCGGGTGCGGCCCGCCGAGACCAGCGCAGCGATCAGCCTGACCGCCCGGAGCCGGCACGGCGGGCCACACCCGACAAGAGCAACCACCGAACAAGAGCAGCAGGTAGCTATCCGAGACGAGCCTGCACCTTGGCGGCACAAGCCGAAACCGCGGTCCGCGCATCGAGGCCGAGACTCTCGATCGCCACGAGCGCCGTGAACACGACGTCCGCCAGCTCCGCCGCGACCTGCTCGCGAGTGTGCGTCACCCCCTTGCGGGGGTTCTGCCCGAGCACCCCGATCCAGGCGGCGGCCGCCTCCCCCGACTCCTCGGTGAGTTTGAGGATGCGGCACGTCAACTCCGTGTCGCCGGTGCCGTTGGCGGCGTCCAGCCAGCCCCGGGCGGCCCGGGCCGCGTCCCAGATCAACTCGTCCACCCGATCAGTGAACCGGACGAGGGTGACGATCCGTATCCGGGGGCGGTCGGCGGGATGCCGATCCGGTGGGGGCGACGGGGCCGCCGCCGCGACCGGAAGGGGCGTGCGGTGATGTCGGAGACCGTCGAGACGGTGTTCGCGAGCGTAGTCAAGCGGAACCCTGGTGAGCCCGAGTTCCACCAGGCGGTACGGGAGGTGCTGGAGAGCATCGGCCCGGCCCTGGCTCGTCACCCCGACTACACGCACGCCCGGATCATCGAGCGGATCTGCGAGCCGGAGCGGCAGGTCATCTTCCGGGTGCCGTGGGAGGACGACCACGGCCGGGTCCGGGTGAACCGTGGTTTCCGGGTGGAGTTCAACAGCGCGCTCGGCCCGTTCAAGGGCGGCCTGCGCTTCCACCCGTCGGTCTACCTGGGCATCGTGAAGTTCCTCGGCTTCGAGCAGATCTTCAAGAACGCGTTGACCGGCCTGCCGATCGGCGGCGGCAAGGGTGGCGCGGACTTCGACCCGAAGGGCCGCTCGGACCGGGAGGTGATGCGCTTCTGTCAGAGCTTCATGACGGAGCTGTACCGCCACATCGGCGCGCAGACGGACGTGCCGGCCGGGGACGTCGGGGTGGGCGGCCGGGAGATCGGCTACCTGTTCGGGCAGTACAAGCGGATCACCAACCGGTACGAGTCGGGGGTGCTCACCGGCAAGGGCCTGGGGTACGGGGGCGCGCAGGTGCGGCGGGAGGCGACCGGGTACGGGGCGGTCTTCTTCGCCGAGGAGATGCTGAAGCAGACCGGGGACAGCCTGGACGGCAAGCGGGTGGCGGTGTCGGGCTCGGGCAACGTGGCCATCTACGCGATCGAGAAGGTGCACCAGCTCGGCGGCAGAGTGGTGGCCTGTTCGGACTCGGACGGGTACGTGCTGGACGAGAAGGGCATCGACCTGGAGCTGCTGCGGGAGCTGAAAGAGGAGCGCCGGGCCCGGCTCGACGGCTACGTCCGGCACGTGCCGCACGCGGTGGCGGCCTCCGGTCGTACCGTCTGGGAGGTGCCCTGCGATCTGGCGCTGCCCTGCGCGACGCAGAACGAGATCGGCGGGGCGGAGGCTGCGGCGCTGGTGGCCGGCGGCTGTGTCGCGGTGGTGGAGGGGGCGAACATGCCCACCACCCCGGAGGCGGTGCGCATCCTGGGCCGGGCCGGGGTGCGGTTCGCCCCGGGCAAAGCGGCCAACGCGGGCGGCGTGGCGGTGAGCGCGCTGGAGATGCAGCAGAACGCCAGCCGGGACTCGTGGACGTTCGCCCAGTCGGAGCAGCGGTTGCGGGAGACGATGCGGGACATCCACGCCCGCTGCTGGGCCACCGCGGAGGAGTACGGCCTGCCGGGCGACTACGTGGCCGGCGCGAACATCAACGGTTTCCGCCGGGTGGCGGAGGCGATGCTGGCGCACGGCCTGGTGTGAGCGGCCACAGTGGGCGGACCGGGCGAACGTGGCTGACCGTTCGGTCAGTCAACGATTGACACAGGTCAAGGTCCGGCCTAGGTTCAGGGCGCTACCGGCCGGTAGGCATCCGTCCCGCCTGGCCGCCCCCGTCCCGGGGCGGCACCCGTCCCCGGGGGAGCAACGATGCTGACCTCACCCACCCGCCTGGCCCGCCGGCTGCTCGCCGCCGGCGCCACCCTCACCCTCGCGGTCGGTCTCGCCGGCGCGGCACCGGCCGCCGCCACCGACCGCGACGACGACGGCGGCCAGCCGCTGCCCGGCTACACCATCAGCAACCCGCCGCTCGCGCCGCTGATCGTCGACGGCGCCACCACCACCGTCCGCCAGGGCGTGCACGAGCACGCCGGCTTCATCATCGAGACCCCCGCCCGGTGGAACGGTGAACTCGTCATGTGGGCGCACGGCTACCGCGGCCAGGGCGCCGTCCTCTCCCCCGAGCCGCCCGGCTACGACCTGCGCCAACGGATGCTCCAACAGGGGTACGCGTGGGCGTCGTCCTCGTACGACCACAACGGCTACGACATCCGCTCCGGGGTGCTGAGCACCCGGGCGCTGGCCGACCTCTTCGCTGACACGGTGCGGCGGCCGAAGCGGGTCTACCTGGCCGGGGTGTCGATGGGCGGGCACATCATCGGCCGCTCGCTGGAGCAGTACCCCGGCTATTACGACGGCGCGCTGCCGATGTGCGGGGTGCTCGGTGACCACGAGCTGTTCGACTTCTTCCTGGACTACAACCTGGTCGCGCAGGCCCTCACGGGAGTGCGCGCCTACCCGACGCCGGACGACTACCTCACCGACGCGGTGCCCCGGATCCAGGTCGCGCTCGGCCTCGCCGGCCTCCGGCCGGGCGGCCCGGACACCACCAACGACCTGGGCAAGGAACTGCGCGCCATCACCGTCGCCCGGTCCGGCGGGCAGCGCCCCGGCGCGGACGCCGCCTTCGCGGTCTGGAAGGACTTCCTCTTCAGCATCGCCACCACCAACGGCGGTGACTCCCCCGCCCAGCGGCCCGGCCAGCTCGCCACCAACCTGCTCACCCGGTACTCACCGAACAGCCCGGTGGACGTCAACACCAGCGTCCAGCGGGTCGCCCCGGAGGACCTGCGGCAGCGGCTGTCCCCGACGCTGACCGAGGTGCCGCGGATCAGCGGCCGCCCCACCGCGCCGGTGCTCGGCCTGCACGACCTCGGCGACCTGTTCGTGCCGTTCAGCATGGAACAGGCCTACGCCCGGGACGCGGCGTGGCACGGCCGTAGCGGCCTCGTGGTCCAGCGGGCTGTCCGCGCCGCGCAGCACTGCGAGTTCAGCCCGGCCGAGGCCGGCGCCGCCTGGGACGACCTCGTTTCCTGGGTACGCACCGGGCAGCGGCCGGCCGGCGACGCGGTCACCGATCCTCAGGCGGTGGCAGCACCGGACTTCGGCTGCCGGTTCAGCGATCGGGCGGCTTGGGCTACGGGGTCCGGGACCCGGCGGTTGTACGCGCCCTGCTGAGTCGGTGGTTGCTGCTTCTGCATAGACGCCGCTGGCCGGCACCCGTGTTCGGGTGCCGGCCAGCGGCTTGATGCGCTTGTTCGGTTGTCAGCTGTTCCAGTGCTGGGCGACGAGGTCGGCGGCCTGCTGCTCCCACTGGGCGTAGGCGTCCGGGTAGGCCGACACCTGCACGGTCTGGGCGGCCTCGGTCAGCGGCATGTCCTGCCACCCGTCGACCTGCTTCAGACCCTTCTCGAACGCAAGCGTCGAGTACTCGGGGTTGGTGATCTGCTCCGGCGTACCCCAACCACTGGACGGCCGCTGCTGGAACAGGCCCAGCGAGTCGTGGTCATTGGCGTCGCCGAGGTGGCCCAGGTTCTCCAGCTTCGACTCCTGCAGGCTCGTGGCGATCGAGATCACCGCGGCCCGCTCCGGCAGACCCGCCTTCTTCGTCGCCGCAATGATCGCCTTCGCATTCGCGACCTGCTCATCGTTCAGGTCGATGCGCGACTGGGCGCCCTGCACACCATGCGGAACCAGCTTGGCCTTGTCCACACCCGGCTTGTCCGCCTGCACGGCCACCGCGACCGGCTTGCCCTCGACGGGGCGGGCGTCGGCGTGAGCGGCGATCGGACCGGCGAACACACCACCGGTGAAAGCCACACCAGCGATACCAAGCACGCTCTTACGCAGCATCGAGTTCATCACAAAGCTCCATTCGGGGGTTGGCGTCCACGCCGATGGGGGTCAACAGCAGACGCAAGCACCGTCAGGCGCCCAAAAAGCAAAAAGGGGAAAAGTCTTGGGGGGATCCGGCGTGCGGGGCAGGGCCTCTTCGCGGCGCCGGGACCATGTGTAACGACCGGCGGCCCACCATCATTCCGGCGACCCACGCACCCGCCTCGGCGGCGCGTCTTCCTCGGTCATTCACCCGTGTTCAACGACCCCCGCCCACCCACCATTCCGGCCCCGGGATGCCACCGGTCACACCCGAAAACCGGACACACCACCCAGCGGGCGTCAGGCTGCGCGGGCGGCGGCGCGGTCAGTGGAACACCATGCAGGTCAACCGGAGCCCGGAGACAGCCATGACGTTCCACCCAGCCCACCCAGCCAACCCACAACCGGACAAACAGCCCGCGCCCTGTGCGGAGGAGGGCGACAGCAGGCCGGGATACAGGGGAAGCAGCGGCATGCCTGGAACGGTTGCGCCGCCGGCCGAGCACGGCAGGGCGGCCGGCCGGCGGGGGCTGGAACCCGCGCGGCCTGACCGTCGGCCCTCTGTTCGCCTACCGCGCACAATTCGGGCAGAGCCAAGCCCCGCCGCGTCTTTTACTCACCGTGACCCCCGCCGGGAGCCACATCACGAGTGAGCGATATGCCTCTGAGGCATATTTATGACTCAGCGGCATACCGCTCACGACCCTTTGTCATCCTCCAGGGATGTCCGAGAGCCGCCTGGCCCACCGCGCCCGCGGGACATCCGGCTGGCCGACGGACATTCGGCGCACCGCAGACGCCGACCGCGCAGGCCACACGGTCCGGACGGGGCCACACCCGCCAACCGCAACCACAGACGAGCGGAGCGGCACGGCCGGCCACATCCGAAACCGCAACCCCCGACCGGAGCCGGGGCACGGGCCACACCCGACAACCGCAACCACCGACAGGAACTACCGATCGTCCTCGGGGAGGTACCAACCGCCCCGGTACAGCGTCCCCCGACGCGGCTCGACCGCCGACGCGGATCGGCGTGACCGACGGACCCGGCCGACGACGAACCAGCCGACCGCTCCCACGCAGGCCACGATGACGACGTTCTGGAGCGTGCCGACGTACGACTCGACGAGGTGCCAGTTCTCCCCGAGCAGGTACCCGGCGAGCACGAAGGCGGTGTTCCAGATCAGGCTGCCCAGCGTGGTGTACAGCAGGAAGATCGGCACCGGCATCCGTTCGACGCCGGCCGGGATGGAGATGAAGCTGCGGAAGATCGGAATCATCCGGCCGAAGAAGACCGCCTTGACGCCGTGCCGGAGGAACCATGCCTCGGTACGGTCGACGTCCTCCACTTTGACCAGCGGCAGCTTGGCCACGATGGCGCGCATCCGGTCCCGGCCGAGCGCGGCCCCGACGTAGTAGAGGACGACCGCCCCCAGCACTGAGCCGAGGGTGGTCCAGCCGATGGCGCCCACCAGGCTCATCCGGCCCTGGCTGGCGGTGAAGCCGGCCAGCGGCAGGATCACCTCGCTGGGGATGGGCGGGAAGAGGTTCTCCAGGGCCACCGCGAGGCCGGCGCCGGGGCCGCCGAGCCGTTCGACGAGGCCGGTGACCCAGCCGACGGGTCCGTCGCCGGCCGGCTCCGCGGCCCGCGGAGCACTGACGCGGGGGCCGACCAGGAGCTGCGCGTTTCCGATCATCCGCCCACGTTACGGTGCCTCGCATCGGGCGACCACGGATTCGTCCTGTCCTCAGGCACCGCCCAGGTTGCCGCGCAGACGGCGGCGCTCGGCAGCGACGCGCACCCGGCGGGGGTGCTGGAGGCGACGGGCGACCCGGCGGTGCCGGCGGAGCGCGCCGGGCGGATGGCTCGACCGAGTGCGCCCTGCTCGTGCCGTGACGCGGTGCCGGAACGGAGGGTTCAGCCCTGGTCGCGGCCGTTGCCGCGCAGTTGCCCGTACAGGTCGAGCAGCTGCTGGAGCGCGGCGGCGGTCCCGTCGTCGATCTTGTCGTGGTCGGCGGCCTCGTCGATCCGCTCGCGCAGGTCCTCGACCCGCTTGGCCCGGTCCTTGGGCTTGCCCCGGTCCAGCTCGGCCGCCTTCTCCCGGAGGTCGTTCGCGGTCTTCGGGTCGAGCTGGCCGTCCGCCACGGCCTGGTCGAGCAGATCGGCGAACTGCGCGGCGAGCTCCCGCAGCGTCGCCGGAGCCGGCTGGGTGGTGGTGGGCTCGGTGGTGGCCGGCTCGGGCGCGGCGGACGACTCCGTCGCCGGCTCCGCCGCGGGGGCCGAGGCGGCCGGCCCGGCATCCGTCGGCGACTTGGCGTCGTCGTTGAGCAGCAGCGTGCCGATCAGGCCGAGCAGCAGTACCAGCCCGGCCGCGACCAGCACGCCGATCAGCCGGTTGGACCGGGCGGGCGGGTGCGGCGCCGACGGCGGCACGGGACGCACCGGCGCGGCCGCCCGGTCGATCAGGGTCGGCGAGTGCTCGGGCGGGGCCAGCGTGGGCATGATCGCGGTCGGCGGGTCGGCCGGCGGGCCGCCGCCGAACCGGGCGGCGAGCTGGGCGGCGGTGGGTCGGCGGGCCGGGTCCACGGAGAGGCAGGCCAGGGTGAGCTCGGCCAGGTCGGCGGGGAGCCCGGGGATCCGCAGCGGCGGCACCGCGGGCCGCCGGGCCTGCACGTCGAGCACGTCGTCCCAGGTCTGCACGGGCAGCGGGGCCCGCCCGGTGAGGGTGCGGTAGAGCAGCGCGCCGAGGGCGTACACGTCGCTGGCCGGGTTGGCCGGGCCGGGCGTCATCCGCTCCGGGGCGAAGTAGGCCGGGGTCCCCATCATCAGCTCGCCGGTCTGGCCGGCGAGGGGGTGGCGCGGCCCGGCGAGCGTGGCGATGCCGAAGTCGAGCACCTTGGCGCCGGTCTCGGTGAGCATCACGTTGCCGGGCTTGATGTCGCGGTGCACCACGCCGAGCTTGTGCGCGGCGGCCAGCGCGGCGGCGACCTGGCCGGCCAGCCGGACCGCCTCCGGCCAGGCGAGCGGGCCGCCGGCCAGCCGGTCGGCCAGGGTGCGCCCCTCCACCAGCTCCATCACCAGGTAGGGCACCACCGAGCGGTCGGGCAGCGTCGCCTCGCCGTAGTCGTACACCTGGGTGACGTGTGGGTGGGTGAGCCGGGCCGCGGCCCGGGCCTCGCGCTGGATGGTGGCGCGCAGCTGCGGGTCGGCGGCGAGTTGCGTCGCGAGGGCCTTGACCGCCACGGGGCGGTGCAGCACCTCGTCGTCGGCGCGCCACACCTCGGACATCCCGCCGAGCCCGATGCGCTCGCGCAGGACGTACCGATCGTGCAGGCGCAGCGAGGGCGTGAACGGCGACATGATGGTCCAGTCTGCCTGGCGCCCCGCCGAACCGACCAACCCGGTGCCCGGTTCGGTGTCGGCCAGGCGTTTCTGGGGCGAACGGGGTGCCGTCCGGGTGGCGCCGGCCACCCGGACGGCGGGTCGACGGGGGTCAGGGGTGGCAGGTCGGTACCGCGGCCGGGCGAGGCTCCATCCGGTCGGCGAGCCGGCGCAGAGCCCCGGCGGCGGCCAGCCGGGTGGGCGCCAGCCGGGGCGGGCGCGGCCGGTCGGGGCGGACCGGGGCGTCGGGCCGGGCCGAGTTGACGTGCCGCGTGACCGCGTCGACGGCGAGGACGAAGCCGGTGACGTGTTCCATGATCAGCTCCTGGGGACAGGTCGGGTGGAGGTGCGGACGACGAGATCGGTGGGGAGCAGGAGGTGGCCGTCGGCCGGGGCGGCCGGCGGCTCCAGCAGCAGCTGCGCGGCGAGCCGGCCCTTCTCCTCGGCCGGTTGCCGGACGGTGGTGAGCCCCGCGCCGGCCGCCTCGGCGATGTCGTCGAAGCCGGTGACCGAGACGGGCTGCGCCAGCCGCGGGCCAGCCGCGGCGAGCGCGTCGAGCACCCCGAGGGCCAGCACGTCGGAGCAGGCCAGCACGGCGGTGGGCGGATCTTCGCCGGTCAGGACGGGGGCCACGGCGGCAGCCCCGGCGGCGCGGCTGTTGCCGGTGGCGTTGAGCACGGTGATCGTGGACCAGGGGACGCCGGCGGCGGCGAACGCGTCGGCAAAGCCGGTGAGCCGGCCGCGCGTCGTCGGGTGGGGAGCGTCCGCGGGGCCGGCCAGCCGGAGCGGCCCGGCCGGGGCGTCGGGCAGCACGGCGTCGCCGAGCAGGGCGACCCGTCGGTGGCCGAGGGCGGCGACGTGGTCCGCCACCGATCGGGCGGCGGAGCGCTCGTCGATGCCGACGTACCGGTCGGTGGGGCCGACGTCGGCCGGCGGTGCGGTGGTGACGTAGGGCAGGCCCCGGTCGCGGATGACCTGCAGGGCCCAGTCCTCGTCGCCCACGCAGTAGACGCAGAACCCGTCGACCGCCGCGTTCTCGACGGCGGCGCGGACCCGGCCCCGCTCGGTGGGGAGCGGCACCAGCAGCAGGCTGGTGGCGTGCCGCTCGGCGGCCTGGCTGACCCCGGCTAGGAAGCGGACCGCGAAGGGGTCGGTGAAGGCGTACGACAACTCAGAGGTGAAGAGGACACCGAGGGCGCCGACGAAGCCGCGCCGCAGCGAGCGGGCGGTCGGGTCGGGGCCGGAGTAGCCGAGGCGCTGCGCGGCGTCGAGGATCTTCGCCCGGAGTGCCGCGGAGAGCTGGTCCGGCCGGCTGTAGGCGTTGGAGACGGTGCTCCGGGACACGCCCACGGCGTTCGCGACGTCCTGCAGGGTCGGCTTCACGGTCTCCCCTTCTGGATCGATTCAGTACTGGATCGATCCAGAGACTACCCGTCCGGTTCGGTGCGGGTCAATGCCGGGGGGCGTCAGGCCGGGTAGAGCTCGTCGCGGATCCGGGTGAGCAGCTCGGGGGTGCGCTCCGGCGGGGCGGCCTCCACGCAGAGCCGCTCCATGGCCAGCGCGTAGTAGTCGAGGTCGTCGCGCTTGTCGAGGTAGATGGCGCTGGTGAGCTGTTCGATGTAGACGATGTCGGGCAGCTCCTCGTCGCCGAAGCGGAGGATGCTGAAGGCGCCGCTGGCAGCGGCGTGCCCGCCGGCCTCGAACTGGACCACCTGCAGCCGGACGTGCGGCGCGGCGGTGGCCTCGATCAGCGCGTCGAGCTGGCCGCGCATGACGTCCGGCCCACCGATCGGCCGGCGCAGGGCCGCCTCGTCGAGCACCGCCCAGAGCTGCGGCGGCCTGCTGCGGCGTAGCACGTCCTGGCGCGCCATCCGCAGGCTCACCCGCCGGTCGATCTCCGCGGCCGGGGCGCCCCGGTGGCCGAGCAGGATCACGGCCCGGGCGTAGTCGGGGGTCTGCAGCAGGCCGGGGACGAACTGCACCTCGTACGTGCGGATCAGCGCGGCGGCGGCCTCCAGGCCGAGATAGGACTGGAACCAGCCGGGCAGCACGTCGCCGTAGCGGTGCCACCAGCCGGGGCTGTTGGCCTCCCGGGCGAGCTTGAGCAGCGCGTCGCGCTCCTCGACGTCCTTGACGCCGTAGAGGGTGAGCAGGTCGGCGACATCGCGTTCCTTGAAGCCGACCCGACCCAGCTCCATCCGACTGATCTTCGACTCGGAAGAGCGGATCTCCCAGCCGGCGGTTTCCCGGGTCACCCCGGCGCCCTCGCGGAGCCGGCGCAGCTGGGACCCGAGCAGGATGCGCAGCACCGTCGGCCCGGTGGCCGGACCTCCCTCGGCGGGCACCATCGTCACCTGCTGGTCCTTGGTATGTCGACTGTGGTCGGCCGGGCACCTGGCCCGGCCGACGTGTAAGCATGCCATGGACTCTGCGTGAGGCGTACTCCTCCGGACGGCGGAGTGGGTCCGGTCAGCGGGATCGGCGGTCGGCGATGAGGTTGTCGAAGTCGCCGTCCCGGGCGCCGAGCACGAACGCGGCGATCTCGTCCACTGTGTAGACGAGCGCCGGGCCCTCCGGGTGCCGGGAGTTGCGCACCGCGATGCCGGCCCCGCCGGGCAGTCGGGCCAGCTCGACGCAGTTGCCGCTGGGATTGCTCCGGCGACTCTTCTGCCATCGCAACGGCGGCAACTGGCTGGTGGGTACGCCGTTCTGAGGCTGCTGCATGTGGCGTCTTTCTCTGCACGGGCCAGCCGATGCCGCGGGGAGGGGCGGTGGTGGCGGAGGTGTCTGTCGACTGAGGACTGAGATGCACGTGCATCTGCTATTGCATCTGCAATGGACAGCGAGCATGATAACGCACGTGCGGTGTACCCATCCGTTCACTGTGGGTTACCGCAATCCCGGTCACCACCAGGCTGCGGTGAGGAGGGCGTGTGCCGGATCCGATGACCGTCGCCTCCGGCATCTCCGCCGTCGGTGCCCTGCTCTCCGCCTGGCAGCTGCGCCGCCGCGCGCTGCGCGCCGAGACGGAGATCGAGCTGCTCCAGGCCGAGCTGGAGGCCGAGCGGCACGCCGCCAGTCACGACCCGCTCACCGGGCTGCCCAACCGCCGCGCCTTCTTCCGGCTGGCCGCCACGCTGCTGACCGACACCGCCGGCCAGCCCCTGGTCGCGATCGTGCTCGACCTGGACGGCTTCAAGCAGGTCAACGACCGCTACGGGCACGCCGCCGGCGACCAGGTGCTGATCTGCGTGGCCCAGCGGCTGGCCGCGTTCGCCGGGGACAACCTCGTCGCCCGGCTCGGCGGTGACGAGTTCGCCGGGCTGCTGGCCGGCCCGACGGTGGACCGGCGCTGGATCGAGCACGCCACCCGCCGGCTCTGCGAGGCGCTCGCCGCCCCGATCCCGCTCGGCACCCGGACGGTCCAGGTGACCGCCTCCGTGGGGCTCGCCCCGGTGCACGGGCCCACCCAGTTGACCGAGGCGCTCTGCCGGGCCGACGCCGCGATGTACCAGGCGAAGAGCGTCGGCGCGGCCCGGGCGGCCCGACAGCTCGTGGCCGAATACTGAGCGGCCGGTCAGTCCGCCCAGCGGCCCAGGTCGCGCAGCGCGCGTCGAGCCAGGCTGACCAGACCCAGTGGCGACAGCAGCTCGACCACGATCCGCAGGGCCCGCACCCGGTCGGCCTCCGCACGGCCGGGGTCGGCCGCGTCCGCCGACCAGCTCCAGATGTCGTCCAGCGCCCGCACCCCGAGCTGGTACGCGAGCCGGACCGGATCCGGTTCCACCGGCCCGTAGCCGGCCCGGAAGGCCGCCTCGTCCACCCGTCCCCGCGGCGCGAAGGCCGGCCCGCCGCCGATCACGAACATCAGGTCCCGTTCCCGTGGGGCCAGCACGGCGTCGTCCCAGTCGATCAGCCAGACCTGCCCGTCGGCGCCGAGCAGCAGGTTGCCCAGGTGCGGGTCGCCGTGGCAGACCACCAGCTCCGCCGGCCGGGCCCGCAGCTCCGCGCCGAGCCGGTCCACCGCCGCCAGCAGGCGCGCGAGGTCGGCGGCGGCCGCCCGCCAGTGGCCGGCCGTCTCCCGCGTCCACCGGTCCGCGGCGTCGTCCACCGCGCGCAGCCGGCGGTCGGTCCGCCGGAACGCCGCGGCGACCGCGGCGTGGGTGTGGTCCTCCCGGGGCAGCTCGGCCAGCTCGGCGGTGACCGGGACCGCGTGCGCGGCGGCGAGCAGCGCGCCGTACCCGCGCCAGTGGGCGGGGCGCATGCCGCCGGCGGGGGCGCGTTCGTCGGAGACCCACGGCACCACGGTGAGCCGCCGTCCGTCGTGGACCGCGCCGAGCCGCCCGTCCCGGGTGGTCAGCGGTGCCGCGATGCCCGGTACGCCCTGCCGGACGAGCCGCGCCGTCACCACCGCGCCGGCCGGGGTGCCCCCGCCGGTGAGTTTCACCGCGTAGTCGTGGCCGTCGGCGGTGGTGGCCCGCCACAGCCGGGCGGCCGGGTCCGCGCCGAGGTCCACCGGCACGGTGGTGAGCAGGGTCAGCCCGAACTCCTCGGCGACCCGGGCGGCGAGCCGCGCGTCCACGCGCCGCCCCGTCAGCGCCAGCCGTAACCGGCGCGCAGCGCCTGGCCCACCCGGTCGAACCGGCGCCGGTCCAGCACCGCGCCCTCGCGGCGGATGCAGTCCTCGCGCATGGTGAGCACCCGGTCGAGGCGTACCCAGCTCGGGCGCCGGTCGTGGTCCCACTCCCCCGGGCCGAGGGCCAGCCAGTGCCGCTGCCCGTCCCGCTCGCTCTGGCTGGAGAGCATCAGCCCGAACAGCGTCCGGCTCTGCCGGCCGACCACCAGCACCGGCCGGTCCTTGCCCTGACGCGGGTCGTCCTCGTACGGGACCCAGGTCCAGACGATCTCCCCCGGGTCGGCCTGGCCGTCCAGCTCCGGGGCGTACGCCAGCTCGCGCCGCTGCAGCGCGGCGACCTGGCGCCGCCGGGCGACCTGGGCCGGGATCGGCCCGGCGGTCCGGGCCGGCACGGTCGTGCCCCCGGTGAGCCGACCGAACCGGGACGCCACGCTCCTCAACAGACCTGCCACGGCCGGCAGCCTATCCGCACCCGGGAAGGCGGCCGCGACGCGGGGCGAAACCCGGTGGCCGGGCCGGCCGGTCCTCGGCGACGATCCCCCGGTGACTGTTCCCCGCCACCAGATCCGGGCCGCCTTCACCGCCGACACGGTCACCGTCTACCAGGCGTACGGCCCGGAGGTCGCCGACCCGGCGCTGGCCGCCGGCCGGTTCGTGCCGCCCTTCAGCCGGGACCGGATGACCTGGATCAAGCCGTCGTTCCGGTGGATGATGTACCGCTGCGGCTGGGCGCTCAAGCCCGGACAGGAGCGGGTGCTGGCGGTCGAGATCAGTCGGTCCGGCTTCGAGTGGGCCCTCGCGCACGCCTGCCTCAGCGGCTACGACCCCCGGCTGCACGGCGACCGGGCCGCCTGGCGGCGGCAGCTCCGGTCCAGCCCGGTCCGCGTGCAGTGGGACCCCGAGCGGTCGCTGCGGCTGGCGCCGCTGCCGTACCGCGCGGTGCAGGTGGGGCTCTCCGGCGACGCGGTACGCCGCTACGTCGACGACTGGCTCGTCGGCCTCACCGACGTCACGCCGCTGGCCCGGGCCGTGCACGGCCGGCTCAATGACGGCGACGAGCCCGGCGCGGCCGGGCTGCTGCCGGTCGAGCGCCCGTACCCGCTGCCTGCCGAGGTGGCCCGGGTGGTCGACGCCAGTTCGGACTGAACCGGGGAGGGCGCCCCGCCGGCCCGGGTGGTTGACTCGGCCTGGTCGGGAGGGAGGGGTCGGCATGACCTTCGAGGTGCGCACGCGCAGCCTGCCGGACCGGCCGGCGGCGATCGGCTCGGCCGGTCCGTTCACGCTGGTGCTGGACCGCCCGGCGGACGGCGGCGGGGACGGCCTCGGCTTCAACGGCGGGCAGCTGCTCTACCTGGCCGTGGCCGGCTGCGTCTCCAACGACCTGTTCCGGGAGGCGCGGGCACTGGGAATCACCCTGCACCGGGTCGAGGTCACCGTGCACGGCGACTTCACCGGCGACCCGGCGGTGTCGACGGAGATCAGCTACGACGTGCAGGTGGCCGGCGACGCGGACGACGCGCGGCTGCGCGAGCTGGTGGCCCGGGTCGACGCGATCGCGGAGATCCCCAACTCGCTGCGCCGGGGCACACCGGTGCGGCTGCGGCACGCCGAGGTGACCGGCGACGCGGCCTGACGCGCGGGCTCGCTCGGGTCAGGCCGGGCGGCGGGCCAGGACCAGGGTGGTACGCAGGTCCATGACGACGGTGCCGCCGAACCCGTCGACGGCCGCGCCGACCGCGGCGAGCACCCGCTCGCGCAGCTCGGGCGGGCGTTTGAGCTGCGGCGAGAACGTGCTGACCAACCGCAGGTAGGCGGCGGTGTCCAGCGGCACCGCCCGGCGGAAGGGCAACGACCGCACGTCGGTGAAGAGGCCGCTGGCCACCACGTCGTCGTGGAACCAGCTCTCCGGACGGTCGTACGTCGGCTGCGGATCGGCCGACTCGAACGCCGCCCGCAGCGCCGCGGCGTCGTCCGGGTCGACGTAGTCGTAACGGTGGGCGAAGACGGCCAGGGTGCCGCCGGGGGCGAGCGCGTCGTGGGCCCGCAGGTTGCGGGTGGCCGGATCGAGCCAGTGCCAGGCCATCGCGCAGGCCAGCGCCGGCACCCCACCGGGCGGCGGGCGCCACCCCTCGAAGGGCACGTTCACCACCTCGACCTGAGGGAACCGGGCCGCGAGCACCCGCGCCATCCGCGGGTCCGGCTCGACGCAGGTCATCGGCGCGCCCAGGCCGAGCAGCGCCCGGGTGGCCAGGCCGGTCCCGGCGCCGACCTCGACGAGGGCGCCGGGCCCGCGGCCGTGGTAGGCCCGGATCGCCTCGACGATCTCCGGCGGATAGCCTGGGCGGGCCTCGTCGTAACCGCCGGCCACCTCACCGAAGAGCTGCGACATGGATCGCATCATCGCAGGGCGGGCCGGTCGCCGCCGACCCCTTGGGAGGTGTCGTGCACCCCGAACTGCCCCGGGACCTGCCGCTGCTCGAACGACGCGCGGTCCGGCTGGTGGTCCTCGACGCCACCGACCGCGTGCTGCTGTTCCACACCCGCGACCCGGAGCACCCCCGCCTCGGCACCTGGTGGGAGCTGCCCGGCGGCGGGCTCGACCCCGGGGAGACGTACCTGGAGGCGGCGGTGCGGGAGCTGCGCGAGGAGACCGGGATCGTGGTCGGGCCGAGCGGCGTGGGCGCACCGACCTGGCGACGCCGGGCCAGCTTCATCCACCGGCAGCTGCGCCACCTGCAGGACGAGGTGGTGGTCCCGGTACGGCTGCCGGGACCGGGACCGGACGTGGACGAGACGGACCGGCTCGACTACGAGGTGGAGGACTACTTCGGCTTCCGCTGGTGGCCGGTCGCGGAGATCGTCACCGAACGGCCGCGCTGCTATCCGGGGCGGCTGCCCGAGCTGCTGCCGGCGTTCCTGGCCGGCGAGGAGATCGACGAACCGTTCGAACTCTGGTCGTGACGGACGCCGCGGCAACCGGCACAGTGGAGCGGTGAACCTTCTCCACGTGCCCCTGGCCCGTTACGCACAGCGGCTGCACCGCGCCGCGGGCGACGCGCACCACATCGCGTCCCCGCTCGGCGCCTGGCTGCTCCTCGCGCTCGCCGGCCCCGCCGCCAGCGGCGACGTCCGCAAGGAACTGGAGGAGGCGCTCGGCACCGACGTGGACACCGCCGCCGCGGCGGCCCACGCGCTGCTGGAGGCGCCCCACCCGCTGGTCGCCGCGGCCACCGCGCTGTGGGAGCGGACGCCCTTCGGCGGGCTGGCCGGCTGGCGGGCGAGCCTCCCGGAGCCGACGCAGGCCGGGCCGCTGCCCGACCAGGCGGCGCTGGACGCGTGGGCGCGGCAGCACACCGACGGCCTGATCGACCGGTTCCCCGTCCGGGTCACCCCGGAAACCCTGCTGATCCTGGCCAGCGCGCTGGCCACCAGGGTGTCCTGGGCGGACCCGTTCCAGGTGGCGCCCGCCGAGCGGCTCGGGGCGGACAGCGCCTGGGCCGGTCGGCTGCGTCGGGTGCTCCACTCCCCCCGGCACGGGCACGCGAGCTGGATCGCGGCCACCACGCGGGCCGGTGACGTGGCGGTGCACGCCGCGCCGGGCCGCCCGGTGCCGACCGCGGGCGCCGAGGCCGGCCTGCTGGTGGTGTCCGTCGCCGCCGCGCCGGAGGTGCCGGCGGCGGACGTCCTCGCCGCCGCGCAGGAGATCGCCGCGTCGGCCGCCGCCGCTCCGGACGGGCCCCGCCCCGACCAGCGGTCCCTGTTCGACCTGCCGCTCGGCGACACCCCGCTGTGGACGCTGCGCGAGGAGACGGTGCACACGTTCGCGCGCGACGGGCGGGAGGAACGGAGCACGGCCGTGCTGCCCTGCTGGTCGGCGGAGAGTCGGCACGACCTGGCCGGCGTCGAGTTCGGTTTCGGCGCCGCCGCTCGGGCGCTCGGCACCCGCATCGGTGCGCCGGACCTGCCGTACGAGGCGGTCCAGTCCGCGGTGGCCCGGTTCGGGCGGTACGGCTTCGAGGCCGCCGCGGTCACAGCGTTCGGCATGGTGACCGGGCTGCCGCCGCAGGGCACCGCCCGCGTCGCGGAGCTGCGCTTCGGCCACCCGTACGCGGTGGTGGCGGTGGCCACCGACGACGCCGGCGGGCCGTGGCACGGGCTGCCGGTCTACTCGGCGTGGGTGGCCGAACCGCGGGAACTGCCTGAGGACGAACTGGCCGACCCGCCCCGACAGTAGTGAGCGCGGGGCCCCCGGTCGTGCCGCCGGAGGCCCCGCCGCTGTGCCCGTGAGAAGGGAACCCTTCTCTACCGCAGGCGTTAAGAAGGGGCCCTTCCTTTCGTCACGCCGCGACCGCGGCCCGGGCGGCGAGCCGCCGTTCCCGCTCCTGCGCGCCGATCAGGTCGTCGGGGAGGGAGTCCTCCACCTCGAGGTCGAAGCGGCGCAGCAGCCGGATCGCGAACCCGCCGAGGGTGGTCAGCACCAGGGCCAGCCCGAAGCAGACGTACGCGAAGCCGATGCCCCGGCCGGGACCGGTGCCGATCACGGCGCCCACCGACCCGGCGAGCGCCCCGTCCGGGGCGAGCATCGGCTCGAACAGGGCGGTGGCCCCCGGCGCGAGCAGCGCAAAGCCGATGGGCAGCGTCGACCAGGCGATGGTCTGGTTGAGGCTGAACACCCGGCCGTGGAAGCGTTGCGGCACCTTGACCTGGACGATGGTCGCGTAGATCGACTGCGCGGTGGTCATCGCCATGGCCAGCCAGCACATGCCGACGCAGATCATCGCCACCGAGCCGTCCAGGCCGATCAGCACACAGCCGATCGCGGTGCCGAGGTTCGCGACCAGCACGCCGATCATCCGCCGCCGGCGTGGGCCGCCCCACAGCGACATGAGCACGCCGCCGGCCACCGCGCCGACCGCCTGGGCGAGGGCCACCTGCGCCACCTGGGTCGGGGTGCCGAAGGAGAGCACCAGCGGGGTGGTGAGCACCAGCGCCGGGGCGAGGAAGATGTTGCCCAGCGCGAAATAGCCGAGCATCAGCCGGAAGCCGCGGTGCTGCCAGGAGAAGCGCAGGCCGTTGGCGATGGCGGCCAGCAGCCGTTCCCGGGGCCGCCAGCCCAGCAGGTCGGGGAATCGGACCACGGCCAGGGTGGCCACGGCGACCAGGTAGCTGGCCACGTCGACGAGGAGAATGCCCTTGAGGTCGATCGCGGCGAGCAGGCCGGCGGCGAAGACCGGCATCAGCAGGGTGGCGACCCCGGTGGAGAGCTGGGTGATGCCCATGGCGTGGCCGAGGTAGCGCTTCGGCACCAGCTGGGGCACCGCCGACTGGAACGCGATCCGCTGGAACGACCCGGCGACGGAGCTGAGCGCGACCAGCACATAGATGTGCCAGAGCACCAGGTTGTCCGTCCACAGCAGGGCCGCGAGGATCAGCTGGATCAGCCCGGCCACGGAACTGGTCAGCATCATGACCTTGCGCCGGTCGACCCGGTCGATGACCGCGCCGGCCACCGGGAGCATCAGCACTCCGCAGATCAGCGCGAGCGCCCAGAGCAGGCCGAGGTCGGCCACCGAGCCGGTCCGGTTGAACAGCCAGATCGGCAGGGCGAACGCGGTCAGCGCCGAGCCGGTGCTCGACACGAGCTGGCCGACCGTCACCGCCACGAAGCGAGCCATGCTCGGCTTGACCGTCGCCGTGGCCGGCTGCGGCGTCTCGCCGATCCGCAGGCGGTCCAGGACCGCCCAGCCGGCGTCCTCGCCCCGCGCCTGCGGGGTGAGCGCGCTGACGTCCCCGGCGGTCACCGCCGGGTGCGCCCGGGTGACGATCTCGGCCAGCTCCTCGGCGCGGTACTTGAGGAAGAAGTGGCCGGCCTGGTCGAGGACGACCAGCCCGAGGGTGTCGCTGAGGAACTGCCACTCGGCGTACCGCTCGCGGTGGTAGTCGGTGACCGGGTCCTCCGAGCCGACGACCGAGATGATCGGAGCGCGCAGCTTCGTCGCCCGCTGGTCGAGCAGCCCGGTGAAGTACTCCTCGGAGGCGCGGGAGTCCGCCCGCATGTTGCTGATGATCCGGTCGGCCTGCTCCGGGTCCAGCTCGTCGGTGTCCACCCCCATCGACTTGAGCCAGCTCGCGTAGTGCTTGTTGCTGCGCAGCTGCTCCAGTCGGTTGCGCGCCGTCGCGAAGAGGCCCTTGGGGCGGGCGAACGGGAACATCGCCCCGATGTAGACCGCCTCGAGGTCGCGACCGGCCGCCTCGACCTTGCGGGCCACCTCCGCGATGATCGCGCTGCCCACGCCGCAGTGGCCGTACAGGGCCAGCGGGCCCTCGACGCGTTCCAGGATCTCGTCGGCGACCCGGGTGGTCAGCTCGTCGAAGGGCAGCGCGTCCTCGCTGAGGCCGACATCGTGGCCGGGGATGGCGAGGGACCACAGCGCGTGCCCGGCCGGCAGCGCGTCGGCCAAGGGCTGGTAGACGATCGCGCTGCCGCCGCCGTACGGGACGCAGACGTAGGACAGCACCCGCTGCGCGGCGGGGATCGGCTTGGTCAGCTCGTAGAGCAGCCGGCGCGGGCCCGCCTCGGCGGCGTCGCCGGAGACGAACGCGGCCAGCTCGCGGATGGTCCGCTGCTGGAACAGGTCCATCACGCCGACCGGCCGGCCGCCCAGCTCGGCCTTGCGGATCTTGGCGACCACCTGGGTGGCGAGCATGGAGTGCCCGCCGAGGTCGAAGAAGTCGTCGTCGATGCCGAGGGTGTCGACGCCGAGCACCTCGGACCAGATGGCGGCGAGCGCCCGTTCGGTGTCGTCGCGCGGCTCGACCAGCGCCACGGACGCCTCGCGGGTGACCACCGGCGCGGGCAGCGCCCGGCGGTCGAGCTTGCCGTTGGGGCTCAACGGCAGCGCGTCCAGGGTGACGAACGCGGCCGGCACCATGTACTCGGGCAGGGTCTCCTTGAGCGCCGCCTTCAGTGCGGCGTGCTCGGCGGGCCCGACCAGGTAGGCGGTGAGCCGCTTGTCGCCGGGGCTGTCCTCGCGGACGATCACCGCCGCCTCGGTCACCCCGGGCTGCTCCCGCAGCGCGCTCTCGATCTCGCCCAGCTCGATCCGCAGGCCCCGCAGCTTGACCTGGTGGTCGATCCGGCCGAGGAACTCGACGACGCCGCGCTCCCCCGTCCCCTCCGGGGCGGGCATCCAGCGGGCCAGGTCGCCAGTGCGGTAGAGGCGGGCGCCGGGCTCGCCGGAGTACGGGTCGGGGACGAACTTCTCGGCGGTCAGCGCCGGCCGGCGGTGGTAGCCGCGGGCCAGCCCGACGCCGCCGATGTGCAGCTCCCCGGCGACGCCGACCGGGCACTCGGCACCCGCCGCGTCGAGCACGTGCAGGCGCAGGTTGGCGATCGGCGCGCCGATCGGCACGCTGCTGAGCCCGCCGAGCAGCGCCGGGTCGCAGGGCCAGGCGGTGACGTCGATGGCCGCCTCGGTGGGGCCGTACAGGTTGTGCAGGCCGCACCAGGGCAGCCGGGCGGAGAAGTCCACCGCGGACGCCAGCGGCAGCTCCTCGCCGGAGCAGACAACCCGGCGCAGCGCGGTGGCCGCCTCGATGCCCTCCTCGGCGAGGAAGACGGTGAGCATCGAGGGGACGAAGTGGGCCGTGGTGATCCGCTCGCCGACCAGCAGGTCGCGCAGGTAGCCGGCGTCCTTGTGTCCGCCCGGCTTCGCCAGGACCAGCCGGGCGCCCTCGCGCAGCGGCCAGAAGAACTCCCACACCGACACGTCGAAGCTGGCCGGGGTCTTCTGGAGCACCGCGTCGTCGGCGCCGAGGCGATACGCCTTCTGCATCCAGTCGAGCCGGTTGACGATGCCCCGGTGGGTGTTCGGCACACCCTTCGGCCGGCCGGTGGAGCCGGAGGTGTAGATGACGTACGCCAGGTGCTCCGGGCCGGCGGTCGGCGCCGGATCGGTGCCGGGCTGGTCGGCCCAGACGGCCGGGTCGTCAAGGGCGAGCACGGCGGCGGCGGTGTCCGGCAGCACGTCCCGCAGGTGCTGCTGGACCAGCACCACCGGCGCGTCGGCGTCGGTGACCATGAAGGCGAGCCGGTCGGCCGGATACTCCGGGTCCAGCGGCAGGTACGCCCCGCCGGCCTTGAGCACGCCGAGCAGGCCGGCGACCAGCTCGACGGAGCGTTCGGCGCAGACCCCGACCAGGGTCTCCGGGCCGACACCGGCGGCGCGCAGCCGGTGCGCGATCCGGTTGGCGGCGGCGTTCAGCTCCGCGTACGTGAGACTGCGCCCCTCGATGGTGAGCGCGACCGCGTCCGGGGTGGCCGCGGCGCGCTCCTCGATCGGCCCGTGCAGGGTCTGCGCACGCGGGAAGTCGGCGGCGGTGTCGTTCCAGGCCGCCAGCAGCGCCCGCTCCTCGGCGGGGAGCAGCTCCAGCCGGGACACCGGGGTGTCCGGCGCGGCGACGATCGAGGCGAGCAGGGTGGTCCAGCGCCGGGCCATCCGCTCGACGGTGTCCCGGGTGAACAGGTCGGTGTTGAAGACCAGCTTCCCCCAGAGCCCGCCGGCGGTCTCCACCGCGTGCAGCTCGAAGTCGAACCGGGTGGCTCGCAGCTCCATCGGGGTCCACTCGAAGCGGACGTCGTCGGCGCCGGAGACGCCGGAGAAGCGCCCCATTTCGTAGTTCTGCAGCACGAACATGGCCTGGAACACCGGGGAGCGGCTGACGTCGCGGGGCAGCCCCAGCTCGTGGACCACCTTGGCGAACGGCACCTCGGCGTGCTCGAAGCCGTCCAGCACGCTGCGCCGGGTGCGCTCCAGCAGCTCGGTGAAGGTGGGGTCGCCGGCCAGTTCGGCGCGCAGCGGCAGCATGTTGATGAACATGCCGACGACGTTCTCCAGCTCCGGCGCGGACCGGCCGGCCACCGAGGCGCCGACGGCGAAGTCGTCCTGGCCGGCGTGCCGGGCCAGCAGCACCTGGTACGCGGCGAGCAGGGTCATGAACAGCGTGCCGCCGCCCGCCCGGGTCAGCGCGTTGAGCGCCTCGGTGGTGGCCGGGTCGAGCTGGAACTCGACGAAGTCGCCCCGGTAGGTCTGGGTGGCCGGGCGGGGCCGGTCCAGCGGCAGCGTCAACGGGGTGATCCCGGCGAGCCGCTGCTTCCAGTAGTCGACGTGCGCCCGGGCCTGCGGGCCGTCCAGCTCCCTGGCCTCCCAGGCGGCGAAGTCGCCGTACTGGATCGGGAGGGAGGGCAGCTCGCCGCCCTGGTAGAGGGTGATCAGGTCGCGCAGCAGCACGTCCACCGACCAGCCGTCGCCGACGATGTGGTGCTGGCCGAGGAAGAGCACGTGGTCGTCGGCGGCCAGCCGGACCAGCAGGGCCCGCAGCAGCGGGCCGTGCGCCAGGTCGAACGGTTCGGCGGCGGCCGCCTCCACCAGCGCCTGGGCGGCGACCTCGTCCGGCGCGTCCACGATGGTCAGTGGGACGTCCACCGTCTCCTCGATCACCACGGTGGGACGTCCGTCGGTATCGGCCGGGAAGCGGGTCCGCTGCGACTCGTGCCGGGCGGTCAGCCCGGCCAGGGCGGCCCGCAGCGCGTCGACGTCGAGCGGGCCGCGCACCCGCAGCGGCACGGCGATGTGGTACGCCGCCTCGCCCGGGGCGAGCTGGTCCATGAACCAGACCCGCTCCTGGGCGTACGACAGCGGCACCTCGACGTTGGCGGGCCGGGGCGTGATCCGGGCCGCGGGGGCGGCCCGGCGGGCGCGCAGTCGCCTGGCGATCAGCGCCTGCCGGGCCGCCTCCCGGGTCGGATCCTTCAGGTCGGTCATCAGCGCGTTTCCTCTTCCGCCGCGAGCAGCGCGGCGACCTCGGTGTCGGAGAGTCCGTCGAGTTCGGCGGCGATCCGCTCCTCGATCTGGGCGGCCAGGTCCGCGACCACGGGGCTGCCGAACAGCGCCCGCATCGGCAGGTCGACGTCCACCTCGGCCCGGATCCGGGCCATCGCCCGCATGCCGCGCAGCGAGTTGCCGCCGAGGGCGAAGAAGTCGTCCAGCGCGCCGACCTTCTCCACCTGGAGGATCTCGGCGTACACCTCGGCGACCAGGGACTCGGCGTCGGTGCGGGGCGGGACGTAGCTGTCCTCGGCCGGGACGGCGGCGGCCGGGGCGGGGAGCGCGGCCCGGTCCAGCTTGCCGTTCGGCGTCAGCGGCAGCGCGTCGAGCCGGACCAGCGCCGCCGGGACCAGGTGGGCGGGCAGCTCGCGGGCCAGCTCGGCGCGGACCGACTCCTCGACGGCCGGGCCGACCAGGTAGCCGACCAGGACCGGCTCGCCGCCGTCGGTGCGCACCGCCGCGGCGGCCGCCCGGACGTCCGGGTGGGCCAGCAGGGCCGCCTCGATCTCGCCCAGCTCGATCCGCATGCCGCGCACCTTGACCTGGTCGTCCCGGCGGCCCAGGTAGTCCAGCGTGCCGTCCGGACGCCAGCGGGCCAGGTCGCCGGTGGCGTACATCCGGCTGCCCGGCGGCCCGTACGGGCAGGGCAGGAAGCGCTCGGCGGTGAGGCCGGGCCGGCGGTGGTAGCCGCGGGCCAGCTGGGTGCCCGCGACGTAAAGCTCACCGACCACGCCCGGCGGCACCGGCCGCAGCGCGGCGTCGAGCAGCAGCGCCCCGGTGTTCCAGGTGGGCGCGCCGATCGGCACCGGGCCGGGCTCGACCGGCTCGCCGGGGGCGATCCGGGCGGCCACGCAGCCGACCGTCGCCTCGGTCGGACCGTACTCGTTGATCACCGCCACGTCCGGGTGCGCGGCCCGCCAGCCGGCTAGCTGCTCGCCGGTGAGCGCCTCGCCGCCGATGACCAGGTCGCCGGTGGGCGACAGTTCGTCGTCGAGCAGCGGCAGGTGGCTCGGGGTGACCTTGAGGAAGGTCGGCCGGCCGCCGGCCCGGGCGGCCGGCTCGTCGAGCGCGGCCAGCCGCACCGTGCCGCCGGCGGTGAGGGTGCCGAGCAGGCCGGTGACGGTGAGGTCGAACGAGACCGGCGAGTGCAGCAGCGCCGTGCCGGACAGGCCCGGGTAGGTGTGCCGGGCCCAGGCCAGGTAGGCGGTCACCGCCCGGTGCTCCACCACCACGCCCTTAGGGCGGCCGGTGGAGCCGGAGGTGTAGAGCACGTACGCGGGATGCTCGGGACGCAGCGGGGCGAGCCGGTCGGCGTCGACGAGGTCCTCGTCGGCCTGGTCGGCACCCACCTCCCCGTCCAGCACCAGGGCGTCGGCCGGCACCAGCGCGGCGGTCTCCGGGGCGGCCACCACCAGCGCCGGCTCGGCGTCCGCCAGCAGGTAGGCGATCCGGCCGGCCGGGTACCCGGTGTCCACCGGGACGTACGCGCCGCCGGCCTTGAGCACGGCGAGCACCGCCACCACCAGCTCCAGGCTGCGCGGCAGGGCGAGCGCGACCCGGGTCTCCGGGCCGACGCCGCGGGCCACCAGCAGCCGGGCGAGCCGGTTGGCGGCGGTGTTCAGCTCGGCGTACGTCAGCGGCGCGCCGTCGCAGACCAGCGCGACGGCGTTCGGGCCGGCCGCCGCCTGCCGCTGCACCTCGGCGACCACCGTGGTCGGCGGCACCTCGTGCGCGGTGTCGTTCCAGGCGCCCAGCACCAGGTCCCGCTCGGCGTCGGTGAGCAGCGGCAGCGCGCCGACCGGGCGGCCCGGGTGGGCGACGGCCGCGGCGAGCAGCCGGACGTACCGGTCGGCGACCGCCTCGGCGGTGGCCCGGTCGAACAGGGCCGTCCGGTAGACCAGTCGGCACTCCCCGGTGGTGATGTCGAAGGCCAGGTCGTCCTTGGTGGTGCCCAGCTCCACCGGGTCCAGGCCGGAGTCCGGGATGAAGTTCAGCGCGGTCTGGAAGATCGGCTGGACCGACGGGTCGCGCTGCGGGTGGACCGCCTCCACGATCTTCTGGAACGGGGTCTGCCCGTGCTCCATCGCGTCGACCAGGCCGTCCCAGACCCGGCCGAGCAGCTCGGCGAAGGTGGGATCGCCGGAGACGTCGCAGCGCAGCGCCACCGGGTTGACGAACATGCCGATCAGCGGGCCCAGCTCGGCGGTGTCCCGGCCCGCGGTGGAGACCCCGACGACCACGTCGGGGTCGCCGGAGATCCGGGACAGCAACGCCGCGAAGCCGGCCAGCAGCACCATGTACGGCGTGGCCGCCGCGCCGGCCGCGAGCGCGCCGACCCGGTCCAGCAGCCCGTCCGGCAGGTCGAAGCGCACCTCGTCGCCGGCGAAGCCGAGCTGGGCCGGGCGGGGCCGGTCCAGTGGCAGGCCGGTCACCGGCGGCGCGCCGGCCAGGTGGCCGGTCCAGAAGGCGAGCTGGCGCTCCAGCTCCGCGCCGGTGAGCTGGTCGCGCTGCCAGACCGCGAAGTCGGCGTACTGGATGGGCAGCTCGGGCACGGCGGCGGTGGCGCCGGTCAGCGCGGCCTCGCTGAACGCGGCGAGTTCCCGGGTGAACAGCACCGCCGAGTGGCTGTCGAAGACGGCGTGGTGCGCCACGAACAGCAGCGAAAGCGCGCCCTCGGACCGGATCAGTCGGGCCCGCCACGGCGGCGGCTCGGCCAGCCGGATCGGGGTGCGGGCCAGTTCCTCGTGCAGCGCGTCCAGCCGCTCGGCGAGGGCCGTCTCCGACAGGCCGCGCAGGTCCTCGACCGGCAGCGCGACCCGCTCGTGTGCCCGGACCACCTGCACCAGGGCGCCGTCGTCGACCCGCAGGTAGGTGCGGAGCGACTCGTGCCGGGCCACCACCTGGTTGACGACCTCGGCGGCGGTCTCCGGGTCGATGCCGGCCGGGAACCGCCACGGGTTGGAGACGTTGAACACGGGCGAGTCGGCGTCCACGTCGTTGGCCATCCACACCCGCTCCTGGGCGAAGGAGGCCGGGAAGGTCCACTCCTGCGTCATGACTGCGCCTCGCGGACCGAGCGGGGACGCATGTCCGTCCACACGGTGTCGACGTGGGCCAGGCACTCGTCGCGGGTGCCGGTGAAGCCCGCATCGTGCCAGCCGGCGGGGACGTCCCGGTCGGCCGACCAGATCGAGTACTGCTCCTCGTCGTTGCGGACGACCAGGAATCGGGGTTCGGCCATCTCAGTTCGCTCCAGGGGTGTCGGGGGTGTACGGCTCGGCCATCGCGACGGCGATCTTGCGGGGACCGGTGAACGGCTCCCGCCCGTGCGCGGCGGTCATGTTGTCCACCACCAGCACGTCGTCGCGCTGGTAGTCGAAGCGGACGGTGGCGGCCCGGTAGGCGGCGCGCAGGTGGTCCATGACGTCGGCGGGGATCTCACCGCCGTCGCCGTAGTAGGTGTTCGACGGCAGCCCGTCGGCGCCGAACATCGCCAGCAGCCCCTCCTGGTAGTCCTCCGGCAGGGTGCTGAGGTGGAAGAAGGTGGCGTGGTTGAACCAGCGCGGGGCGTCCGAGCCGGGCCGGTGGTGCACCACGTCCCGGACCGCCCGGGTGCGCAGGCCGTCCTTGCCGATCCACTCCACGGTGATGCCGTTCGCCGTCGCGTACGCCTCGACCTCGGCCCGGTTCTCGGTGTTGAACACCTCCTGCCAGCGGGTGCCGAAGTCGCCGTGGAAGTTGCGCACCAGCATCCAGCGCCGCCGGACGAACTCCTCGCGCACCGCCGGGTCGATCTCGGTGTACACCCGGCGCACGTCGGCGAGCGGGGTGGCGCCCTGGGTCTCCGGCGCGGTGAGGCAGTAGAAGAAGAGGGTCAGCGGCCAGCGCGCCTGGTACGAGTTCTCGTTGTGCAGGAAGATCTCCTCGTCGGGCGGGTAGTCGGTCGAGGTGTAGACCCGGCCCTTGATGGAGTGCCGGGGCGAGGAGCGTTCCGTGTAGGTCAGCGGCTCGCCGCTCAGCGCGCGGACGGCCCGGTCGAAGCCGTCCACCCCGCCGACGTCGAAGCCGCGGAACAGCAGCCCGCCGTGTTCGACGAGGCTCGCGCGCAGCTCGGCGCGCCGGGCGTCGATCAGGTCGGTCAGCGCCCGGCCGTCGTTCTCGATGACCACCGGAAGGGTGGCGGTCGTCTCGCTCATGGTGCGGTCTCTCCTGTTCGCTCGGGGTCAGGCGCGGGGCAGCCGCGGGATGGCCGGGGCGGTCGCCGGCGCGGCCGGCTCGTCGGCGGGCCGGGTGGCGCGCAGCTCCTCGATCCGGGCGGCCAGCCCGGCGACCGTGGGGGTCTCGAAGAGGCTGCGCATCGGCAGCCGCACCCCGGTGGCCTTGCGCATCGCGGCGATGAGCTGCACCGCCACCAGCGAGTTGCCACCGAGGGAGAAGAAGTCGTCGTCCACCCCGACCTCGGTCACGCCGAGGCCGTCCCGCCAGACCTGGGCGATGGTCTTCTCCAGCTCCGTCGCGGGCGCGGCGGAACCACCGCCGGTGGCGGTCGGCGCCGAGACCGCCGGCTCAGCCTCCGCCTCGAGGCTCTCCGTGGTCACCCGGGCGGCCCGCCGGCGAATGTCGGCGACGGTACGGGTGGTGATGACCACCTGCGCGCCCAGCCCGGCGCCGAGGCTGCGGCGGAACGCCTCCGCCCCGTCCACCGGCCGGATGTCCTCGGTGACCGCCGGCACTGCCGGGGCCGCCTCGGCCGGGGTGTCGGTGAGGCCGCCGGTGACCGCGCCCTGGTCCACCCGGCGCAACACGAAGTCGCTGATCGCGACCAGCTCGCGGCCCGCCGCGTCGCGGAGGGACAGGTCGGCGGCGACCACCTCGTCGGTGGCGCTGTCCCGGTGCCGCAGGTGACTCAGGAAGCCGGCCGGCAGCGCGCCGCGCACCACGATCCGGCCGTACGAGAGCGGCAGGTAGGTGCCGGAGCCCTGGCCCCGGCCGAACGCGGTGGCCACGTCCAGCAGCGCCGGGTGCAGGCCCCAGGCGGGCAGGTCACCGAGCGCGGCGGCCGGCGCCTCGACCCGGGCCAGCTCCTCCCGCTCGCCGAGGTGGTGCTCGGCCAGCGCCGCCCAGCGCGGGCCGAAGGTGAGCATGCTGGTCCGGCCCCGGCCGAACGACGCGTCGTCGTCCACCCGCCGCCCGGCGACGGTGGGCGTACCCGCCGGCGGGGCCGGTTCCACCGTCCAGCCAGCGGCACCACGGACGTGGGTGCGGAGCTGGCCGACGGCGAGGCTGGCGACGGTGAAGTCGACGCCGTCGTCGGTGGGGGTCAGTTCGACCCGGTACTGGGCGACCGTGCCGTCCGGCACCGAGAACGGCTCCAGGAAGACCACGTCGCGCAGCTCCACCGCGGCGTCCGGGCCGGGGCTGGGCAGCGCCGCGACCACCGCGGCGCGGACCGACTCCAGGTGGGCGGTGCCGGGCACCACCGGCACCCCGCCGATCCGGTGCTCGTCGAGCAGCCAGTGGGTGCTCGCGGAGACCAGGCCGTGCAGCACGGTGCCGTCCGGGCCGGCCACCTTCGTGGTCAGCACCGGGTGGTCCACCGGGCTGGTGGCGGTGTCCCGGCCGGCGGCCCGGAACGCGGCCGGGGCGTTGGTCTCCACGGCCATGCCGACCTCGGCCCAGCCGCCCCAGTTCTGCGACACCACCGGCGCCCGGAAGCCGACGCCGGCCCGCGCGACCGCATCCAGGAAGTTGTTGGCCGCGCAGTAGTCCACCTGGCCGAAGCCACCGATCACCGCGGTGATCGAGGAGCAGAGGGCCACGAAGTCCAGCGGCAGGTCGCCGAAGACCTGGGCGAGGGCGAGGGTGCCGGCGAGCTTCGGCGCCAGCACCCGCTCCGCCTCGGCCCGGTCCTTGACCTCGGCCATGCCACCGCCCGGCAGGCCGGCCGCGTGCACGATGCCGTCCAGCCCGCCGAACCGGGCCTCCGCCGCCGCGCGCACCCGACGCAGGTCCGCGGGGTCGGTGACGTCGGCGGCGAGCACCAGCACCTCGGCGCCGGCCGCCTCCATCCGGCGGATCGCCGCGATGGCCCGACCGGCCCGGTCGGCGCCGCCGTGCACCGCCAGGTGCTCGTCCCAACGGTCCCGCTCGGGCAGGCCGGAGCGGGCCAGCAGCACCAGCTTGGCGCGAACCCGGCGGGCGAAGTCCTCGGCCAGGGTGACGCCGATGCCGCCGAGACCGCCGGTGATCAGGTAGCGGCCCTCCTCGCGCAGCACGCCCGGCTCGCTCTCGGCGTCCACGGTGACCTGCTCGTACCCGGCCACCCAGCGCCGGTCACGGCGCAGCGCCACCTCCGGGTGCTCCGGGTCGACCGGGCTGCCCAGCTCGGCCACCAGGGCGGCCACGCCGCGCGCGGCGGCGTCCGCGTCGACCAGCCGGACGGTGAGGCCGGGCAGCTCCACCGGCAGCACCCGGGCCAGGCCGGCGAGGGTGGCGTGCTCCGGCCGGACCAGGTCGTCGCCCCGGACGTCGCCGATCCCGGCGGTGACCAGATCGAGGGTGCGGCCGTGCTCGTCGGCGGTCAGGCCGGCGCCGGCGAGCGCCTGCACCAGGTGCAGCGCGCTGAAGAAGCCCCGGTCCTGGGCGGCCCAGGCGGCGGCGATGTCCGTCCCGGCCGGCTCCCCGTCGAGGGCGTAGGCGTGCACGATCCGGCCCGGCAGGTCGGCGCCGAGTGCGGCGACCAGCGTCTCGTGGTCCTCGCGTACCCCGGGGCGCAGCCGGAAGCCGGTGCCGGTGGCGGCGAAGGCGTCGCCGGCGCGTACCTCGACCGGGTCGGCCCCCGCGGCCCGCAGCCCCGCGACCAGCGCCTCGCCGCGCGGGCCGTCGACCAGCACCAGGCAGCGGCCCAGCGGCGCGGTGGTCCGCGCGGGCGCGGCCTGCCGCCACACCGGCACCGCGAACCACTCCGGCAGCGGCCGGGGCCCGGTCTCCACCGGGGCCGCCGCCATCTGCTGCTCCGGGTCCGGCTCCACCCAGTAGCGGCGACGCTCGAAGGGGTACGTGGGCAGCGGCACCCGCCGCGCGTCCGGGTCGACGGCCAGCCGCACCGGGACGCCCGCGCACCAGAGTGCACCGGCGCTGCCGAGCAGGGTGGCCAGGTCGCCGGTGGCCTCGCCCGGCCCGGGCAGGCTGCCCAGCGGGGCGAGCTTGCGCTGCGCCTCGGACGCCTTGGCGACCTGCATCCGGGCCAGGTTGGCCAGCTGCCTGCCGGGGCCGCACTCGACCAGCGCCCAGGTGCCCTCGGCGAGCAGGGTGGCCACGCAGGCGCCGAAGCGGACCGGCTGGCGCAGGTGCGCCGCCCAGTACGCCGGGTCGGTGGCCTGCGCCTCGGTGATCCAGGTACCGGTCACGTTGGACAGGAACGGCACCGCCGGCGCCCGCAGCGGCACGGTGGCCATCAGCGCGGTGAACTCGTCGAGGATCGGCGCCATCATCGGCGAGTGGAACGCGTGCGAGGTGCGCAGCTTCTTGCACTTGCCCTTGAGGGTGGCGGCGAACTCCTCGATCAGGGCGGTCTCGCCGGCCACCACGCAGGTGCCGGGGCCGTTCACGGTGGCCACGGCGAGCCCCTCGGGCAGCCGGTCGGCGACCACCGACTCGTCCAGCGACACGGCGAGCATCGAACCGGCGGGCAGGGAGTGCATGAGCCGGCCCCGGGCGGCGACCACCCGCAGCGCGTCCGGCAGGGTGAGCACGCCGGCCACGGTGGCGGCGACGTACTCGCCGATGGAATGGCCGATCATCGCGGCCGGGGTCACCCCGGCCCGCCGCCACGCGGTGGCGAGGGCGTACTCGACGGTGAACAGGGCGGGCTGGGTGTAGCGGGTCTCGGTGAGCTTCTCCCCCGCCTCCGGGTCGCGGCCCAGGACCAGGTCGCGGATGTCCAGCCCCAGCTCGGGCCGGAGCAGCTCGGCGCACTCGTCCACGGTGGCCGCGAAGGCCTCGTCCTCGGCGTAGAGCTGGGCGCCCATGCCCGCGTACTGGGAGCCCTGCCCGGAGAAGAGGAGACAGATCGCCGGCGCCGGCCCGTCGGTCAGGCCGCGATGTCCGCGCCGCGGATCGCGGAGCAGGGCGGCCGCCGTCGGCAGGTCGGTGGCGACCACGGCGGCCCGGTGCGGGTACTCCTGGCGGCCGGTCCGCAGGGTCTGCGCGACGTCGGCGAGCAGGTCCGGGCCGCCCGCGGTGGCCGTCTCCAGGTGGTCGGCGAGCCGCCGCACGGCGGCGTCGAGCGCGGTGGGGGTCTTCGCCGACACCTGGAGCAGGTGCGCCGGGCGGAGCCGCCGCTCGGTCCGGTACGCCGGCGGCGCCGCCTCCAGCACCACGTGCGCGTTGGTGCCGCCGATGCCGAACGAGCTGACCCCGGCCCGGCGCGGCGCCCCGTCGGTGTCCCACTTGGTCAGCGTGTTCGCCACGTAGAACGGGGTGTCGGCGAAGTCGATCGCCGGGTTCGGCGTCTCGTAGTTGATGGTCGGCGGGATCAGGCCGTGCTCCATGGCGAGCACCGCCTTGATCACGCTGACGATGCCGGAGGGCTGGCTGAGGTGGCCGATGTTGGACTTCACCGAACCGATGCCGCACCAGCCCCGGTCGTCGGTGTCCTTCGTGTACACGGCGGCGAGTGCGGAGATCTCGATCGGGTCGCCCAGCGCGGTGCCGGTGCCGTGCGCCTCGACGTAGCTGATGGTGCGCGGGTCGATGCCGGCCATGCCGACCGCCTGGGCGACCGCCTCCATCTGGCCGTCCATGCTGGGGGCGGTGAAGCCGACCTTGCCGGCCCCGTCGTTGTTGATCGCGTTGCCGAGCACCACCGCGCGGATGGCGTCGCCGTCGGCGATGGCGTCGGAGAGGCGCTTGAGCAGGGTCACCCCGGCGCCGCTGCCCCACACCGTGCCGTTGGCGGCGGCGTCGAACGGGCGGCATCGGCCGTCCGGCGAGGTGAAGCCGTCCATCCCGAGGTAGCCGACGTGCGGCAGCTCCACGTTGACGCCGCCGGCGAGGGCCATGTCGCACTCGCCGTTGCGCAGCGCCTCGCAGGCCAGGTGGAACGCGACCAGCGAGGTGGAGCAGGCGGTGTGCACGGTCATGCTCGGGCCGCGCAGGTCCAGCCGGTACGACACGTTGGTCGCGACGTAGTTCGGCGAGTTGCCGGTGGCGATGGAGACCGCGCTGTGCGGGTTGCCGCCGACCCGCTTGTTGCGCATGACGTACTTGTGCAGGTAGGTGTTGCCGCCGGTGCCCGCGTACACGCCGATGGCGCCGTCGTAGCGGGCGGGGTCGTAGCCGGCGTCCTGCAGCGCGGTGTAGCAGCTCTCGAGGAAGAGCCGGTGCTGCGGGTCGGTGATCTCGGCCTCTCGGGCGGTCATCCCGAACAGGCCGGCGTCGAACTCGTCGTAGCCGTCGACCAGCGGGGCCCGGTTCACCCAGCCCGGGTCGTCGACCTCCTCGGCCGTGGCGCCCCGGGCGAGCTGTTCCTCGCGGGTCAGCTCGGTGACCGACTCGACGCCGTCGACGAGGTTGCGCCAGAACTCGCCGGCGTCGGCGGCGCCGGGCAGGCGGGCGGCGAGCCCGACGATGGCGATCGGCTCGATGCCGTCCTCGGTGGGGTGCGCGGTGGGCGTGTCGTTCTGCATCGGGGTCGTCCTTAGTCGCGTGGTGCCGCTTGTGGCGGCGGGGAGGGAGCCGGCGTCACGGTTGGTTCGGTCGTCGGGGCGGGGTACGGCGGGCCCGGCTGCGCCGGGCGGCGGCGCGCAGCGCGGCGCGGGCCAGTTCCGGCCGCTCGGCGGTGCCGTCCAGGCTGGCGGCGAGGGCCCGCACGGTCGGGTGGCGGAACAGGTCGAGCATGGTGATCGAGCGGCCGGTGGCCTCGGTGAGCCGGGCGTGCACCGCGGCGAGGGCCATCGAGTGGCCGCCGATGTCGAAGAAGTTGTCGGCGACCCCGACCCGGTCCTTGCCGAGCACCTCCCGCCAGATGCCGGCGATCAGCTCCTCGGTGTCGGTCAGCGCGTCCGGGCCGGCCGGCAGCGTCACCGCCCGGTTCGGTTCGGCCACGACCGTCATCGCGCCGAGCTGCGGCACCCGTACGGCGGGGCGGGGCAGGCCGGTGGCCACCTCGGCGGTCTTCGCGTCGGGCGCCTCGGCCAGCGCGCCGACCAGCGCGACGAGGTCCGCCAGCAGCCCGTCGATCCGGTCGGCGTCGAAGAGGTCCGGGTTGTAGACGAGCTCGACGCCGAGCCGGCCGGCCCGCTCGACGACGTAGACGGTGATGTCGAAGGGCGAGCCCGGCCGGGGCACCGGCACCGGCTCGCCGGTCAGCCCGGTGAGCGCCAGCCGGGGCTGGACGAAGTTCAGCACGTTGAACAGCACCTGCACGAGCGGGGCGCGGGAGGTGTCGCGGCCCACGCCGAGCGCCTCGACGACCCGTTCGAGGGGGGCGCCGGGGTGCTCGCTCACCTCGTGCAGCTCGGCGGCGCAACGGTCGACCAGGTCGGCGAAGCTGGCCTCGCCGGTGCGGACCCGGACCGGCACGGTGTCGATGAAGAAGCCGACCACGTCGTCGAAGGCGGCCAGCCGCCGGTCGGCCATCACCGCGCCGAGCACGTGGTCGTCGCCGCCGGTCACCCGGCTGAGCAGCTCACCGAAGCCGGCCAGCAGGACCGCGGCCACGGTGGTGCGGTGCCGGCGGGCCAGCCGCCGGACGGCCTGGTCGGCCGCCTCGGTCAGGGCGGCGCGGGCCTCCGCCCCGGTGTACGTCTGCACCGCCGGCCGGGGCCGGTCCCGGGGCAGGTCCAGCACGGTCGGCGCGGCGTGCAGGTGCGCCGTCCACCAGTCCAGGTCCGCCGGGCCCCGCCGCCGGTCACGCTCGGCCCGCCAGACCGCGTAGTCGGCGTACCGGGCGGCCGGCTCGGGCAGCCGCGCCGGTTCGCCGACCACGGCCCGCTCGTACGCGGCGGCGAGGTCCGCGGCGAAGACCGCCTCGGACCAGCCGTCGAAGACCGCGTGGTGCAGGGTGACGGCCAGCACGTGCTCGTCCGGCCCGAGCCGGTAGACGGTCACCTGCCAGGGCGGGCCGGTGGCCAGGTCGAAGGCGTGCGCGGCACCGGCGGCCAGCATCGCGGTCAGCTCGGTCTCGGCGTCGGCGCGCCCGGTCAGGTCCACCACCGGGACCGCCACGTCGGTGGGCTCCTCACAGACCGCGTACGGCATGCCGGCGGTCTGCGGGATGCGCCAGCGCAGCACGTCGTGCCGCTCGGCCACGGCCCGCAGCGCGGCGCCGAGGGCAGCGGTGTCCAGGTCGCCGCGGAGCCGGTGCGCCAACGCGATGTTGTAGGGGGCGCTGGACCGGGCGATCTGGTCGACGAACCAGAGCCGCCGCTGCGGCGGGGAGAGGGTCGGCGGGTTCCCGGTGGTCAACTCCCGCTCGGGGAGGCGTTCCGCCCGGCGCGTCCGGTCCACCAGGTCGGCGAAGGTGCGGGCGGCGAAGACGTCCGCCACCTCCACCCGCCGGCCCAGCGCGTCGCGGATCGCGGCGACCAGCCGCATCGCCGCGATCGAGTCGCCGCCGTCGGCGAGGAAGTCGCTCTCCGGGCGGGCGGCCACCCCGACCATCCGCCGCCAGATCCGGGCCAGCGGCCCCCGTACCGGGTCGTCGTCGCCGTCGCCGGTCGGGTCGGCGGCGGCGGACGGCGCGGCCAGGGCACGCAGCGCGGCCCGGTCGAGCTTTCCGGTCACCGCGCCGACCGGCAGCCGGTCCAGGCGGACCACCCGGCTCGGCCGCATGGCGGGGGTGAGCCGGTCCTGCAGGTATTCGCGGAGCTGTTCCTGGTCGGGTGCGCCGGCCGGGGTGAGGAAGGCGACCAGCTCGATGCGCTCCGGGCCCGGCACCGCCTCGACCACCGCGGCGTCCACCTCGGGGTGCTCCCGCAGCACCGCCTCGACCTCGCCGGGTTCGATCCGCTGCCCGTGGATCTTGACCTGCCGGTCGGCGCGTCCGAGGTAGACCAGCGTGTGGTCGGGATGCTGGCGGACCAGGTCGCCGGTGCGGTAGAGCCGCTCCCCGGGCAGGCCGGAGAACGGGTCCGGCACGAACCGCTCGGCGGTGAGGCCGGGCCGGTTGAGATACCCGGTGGCCAGGCCGGGGCCGCCGATCAGCAGCTCACCCACCGCGCCGGGCTCGACCAGCCGCAGCTCGGCGTCGACCACGTAGGCCCGGTGGTTGGGCACCGGGCGTCCGATGGACACCGGATCCGTCAGCGGCCCGGTCAGCTCGGCGGCGACCGCCGTCACGGTCGTCTCGGTCGGTCCGTAGGTGTCGACGAACCGCCGGTCCCGGGACCACCGCCGGGCCAGGTCGGCCGGGACCGCCTCCCCGCCGCACATCACCAGCCGCCAGCCGGGCAGGTCGGCGGGGTCGAGCAGCGCCAGCACCGGGACGGTGAGGTGTCCCCAGTTGACCTCGTGCGCGGCGACGAACCGCCGGATCCGGTCCGGGTCGGCCCGGTCCGCCTCGCCGATGAGCTGCACCGCGCCGCCGACCACCAGCGGCACGAAGAGTCCGATGACGACCGCGTCGAAGCCGAGCGACGCGTAGCAGAGCGCCCGGACGCCCTGGTCGGCGTCGGTGTCGGCGGCGCAGCCGAGGACGAACTGCACCAGGTTGCGGTGGGTGGTGAGCACGCCCTTGGGCCGACCCGTGGAGCCGGAGGTGAACAGCACGTACGCGGTGTTGTCCGGGATCGCGGGGCAGGGCGGCGGGCCGGCGGGGGCCACCGGCTGCTGCGCGGTGGCCGCCGGCGCGAGGGTCCGGATGCCGGGCAGCGCGCCGAACTCCGCCTCGGCCAGGTCACCGACCACCAGGCGCACACCCGCGTCGGCCACGATGTCCCGCAGCCGGTGGCCCGGGCCGCCCGCGTCCAGCGGCACGTAGCAGCCGCCCGCCAGCAGCACGCCGAGCACGGTGACCACCAGCTCCGGCCGGCGGGACGCGCAGACCCCGACCCGGGTCTCCGGTCCCACGCCCTGCTCGCGCAGGACCGCCGCCAGCCGGGCGGCCCGCTCGACCAGCTGCCGGTAGCTGAGCGCGTCGTCCCACTGGCGCACGGCGACCGCGTCCGGGGTACGGGCGGCCTGGTCCAGGATCAGCTCGACCAGCGTCACGTCCGGGTACGGCAGTGGCACCCCGTGCAGGGCGGAGGTGGGCGGACTCGTGGTCACCGGGACTCCTCTTCGGTACGGAAGGCGGCGGGGTCGGTGACCTGCAGCCGGATCTCGCTCACGTAGCCCGCGCCGTGGGCGTCGGTCACCCACGCCTCGTCCGGGCCGGGCAGCAGCTCGCCGACCACCAGGGAGACGTCCGGGCCGGACCGGGCGGCGGCGTCGACCATGGCGCAGAGCGACTGCGCGTAGAGCGGGCCGGTCAGGTCGACGTAGCAGGGCTTGACCTCGGTGCCGATCTTGACGAACACCCGCTCGGGCAGGCCGTGCCGGGCCCGGAAGCGGCGGACGGCCAGGAACCGGTCGGACTCGGTGGCGTGGCCGGCCAGGCCGGACTCGCCGACGGTGGTCCGCCAGGTGCGGCGGGCCACGACGAGCCGGTCGATCGTGATGCGCGGGGTCACCGCAGCCGGGGCCACCAGCTTGAAGCTGTCCAGCAGCACCGAGCCGAGCAGGTTGGCGAAGACCTCCACCAGCGGCCAGCGGGACCCGTCGGGCAGCACCGCGGTCAACTCGCCCGCGGCGGACTCGACGCGTACGCCGGTCGCCGGGACCAGCCGGTCGAGGTCGGCGCCGCGGGCGGTGTCGATGCCGAGCTGGCGGTCCCGCGGGCCGGCGAAGAACCAGGTGGTCCGGGTCGCCTGCCGGGGGAAGTCGGCCGGGTAGAGCAGCCGGATCCGGGCCGGACCGAGGTCGGCGTCGATCCCGGCGCGCAGCTGCGCCGGGTCCGGGTGGAACGGGCTGAGCACCGCGCTGTCGAACGGCACGGTGGCCGGATGCAGCTCGCCGAGGACGAGCAGGAACTCCCCCCGGTTGAGCGCATCGACGCTGTGCGCGCTGATCTGCACGTCCGGGCTGTGGATCCGGGCGGAGGGCCAGCCGGGCCGGTCGGCCGGGAAGAGGGCCCGGACCCGCTCGGCCAGGTCGGCGCTGTCCAGCCGCACCTCGGTGCGCTCCGGCGGCACGTCGGACAGCCCGAACAGCTCGGCCCAGCGGGCGGTGAAGGTGGCGCCGGCCGCGGCGACCGGGCCGTCGGGGGCCACCAGCAGCCCCTGCGCCAGCGACCAGATGTCGGCCAGCCGCACCGGTCCGTCGGCGGCGAGCTCGGCGTACAGCTCGGCGAGGATGCGTTCGCAGCCGGCGCCGATCTCCGCGGTCAGCCACCGGGCGGCCTGGAGCACCACCGCGAGCGGGGCGGCCAGCGCGTCGAGGACCGCCGTCCCGAGGGTGAAGTCGAGGTCCCGCCCGGTCTCCTCGTAGACGATGGTGCGTCCGGTGTACATCTGCCCGCCGTGCCGCGTCGCCGCCCGGCCGGTGACGGCGGTGAACTCGGCGTTCAGCGCGGCGAGCGCCGCCCTGAGCCGGTCCGGGTCCCCGGCGGCCGCGGCCACCTCGTCCCGGGCCGCGCGGAGCCGGTCGAAGTCGGCGGTCACCCGGGCCCGCACCGCCGGGTCGCCGATCGCGGCGATCCGCTGGTCGAGCACCCGCTGGGCGCGCGGATTGTTCGGCAGGCCGGCGTCCCACGTCAGCTGGCCCCGCTCGACCAGCCGGTCCAGCAGCAGAAAGCCGTCGCCGGCGGTCCGCACGCCGCCGTCGGCGCGGACCCGCTCCACCAGTTCGACCGCCGGCGTCCGGCCGTCGCAGCCGGCGAGCGTCCGAGCCTCCACCGGGGACAGCTCGATCGGCGGGTGCAGCGGCCGGCGCAGCTGCCGTCCCTCGACGGTCAGGTGGGGCGGCAGCGCCGGGGCCCACCACCGGCGGACCGCCAGGTCGTCGGCGAGCCGGTCGGCGTACGCCAGCAGCGCCCACGCCTCGAAGCACACCTCCCGGCGGGCGACCAGGCCGGGCCCCGGGGCCAGCCGGGTGTCGGGCTCGGCGGGGTCGACGGCGCCCCAGCAGACCGGGCCGAAGAAGCCGATGGTCTCCGCCTTGCCGCAGTAGCGCTGCCAGTACCGCAGCACCGCGATCTCCCGCTTGCGGCGGGGCTTGTTGCGCACCGCCGGGTCGGTGCGCAGCAGGCCGTCGAGCGCCACCAGCATGTCCGGGTTCTGCCAGGTGACCGCCTCGCGCACCAGCGGGTCGGCGGCGATCTCCCCGGCCACCGCGGAGGACTCGGCGAACGCCTCACGCAGCGCCTTGTCGAGCAGCTCCGGGCTGCTCTCGCCAGCGAGCAGGGCGTCGGCGACGGCGGCCGCCTCGGGCGCGGCGAACCGGTCGAGCCCGGCGGCCGGGAAGCCGGCGGTACGCAGCACCAGGTCCCGCCACACCGACCAGCCGGTGTCGCCGAGCGGCAGCAAATGGCTCATCGGGCCGCCTCCCGGTGCTCGTCCACGATCTGCAGGCGCAGCTCGCTGAAGTACCGCCGGCCCTCGCCGTCGGGCACCCACGCCTGGTCCGGGGTGGGCAGCATCTCGCTGACCACCAGCGACACGCCGTCCCCGCCGTCGATCCGGGCGGCCCGGACCATCGCGCAGAACATGTTCGCGAAGGCGGGGCTGCCCAGGTCGACGAAGCAGGGCTTGGTCTCGGTGCCGAGCTTGATGTAGACCTGCTCCGGCAGGGCGAGCCGGCGCCGCCAGTCCCGGACCGCGAGGAAGCGCTCCCGCTCCCCGGTGACCGTGGCCAGGCCGCTCTCCCCCACCGTCGTTCGCCAGGTCTGCCGGGCCACCACCAGGTTGTCCAGGGTGATCCGCGGCGTGTACGGCGCGGCGGCGACCAGCTTGAAGCCGTCCACCGCGTGCGCGCTGAGCAGCTCGGCGAAGACCTCGGTGAGCGGCCAGCGCTGGCCGTCCGGGGCGGTGGCGACCAGCCGGCCGTCGGCGTCGCTGACGGTGAGGTCCACGGTGGGCAGCACCCGTTCCGGCTCCCCGCCCGGCGCCGGCTGGAACGCCAGGTGCCGGTCGGTCGGGCCGGTCAGCGACTCGGCGGTGCGGCTGGTCCGGCGGGGCCACTCGGAGGGGAACAGCAGCCGGATCCGCCGCTCGCCGAGGTCGGCGGCGAGCGCCGCGCGCAGCCGCTCGACGTCCGGGTGCGACGGGGTGAAGACCGCGCAGTCGAACGACGACCAGGCGGCGTGCAGCTCGCCGAGGACCACGGTGTACTCGCCGCGGCGCAGCGCGTCCACATCGGTCGCGCAGATCTGCAGGTCGGGGCTGTGCATCAGGGCGTTGGACCAGTCCGGGCGGGTGCCGGGGAAGACCTCGTCGATCCGGGCGGCGAGGTCGGCGACCCGCAGCCGGACCTCGGTGGTGCCCGCGGGGAGCGAGTCCAGCCCGAACAGGCCCGCCCAGCGCGCCGCGAACTCGGCGGACACCGCGTCGACCGGCCGCTCGCCGGCGCCCCAGAACAGGCCCTGCACCAGGAACCAGAGGTCGGAGAGGGCCACCTGCCCGTCCCCGGCCTCGGCGCGCAGCTCCTCGTAGAGCCCGCGGAACACCTCCCCGTACGCCTCGGCGAGCGCCTCGACCATCCACCGGGCGGCGCGCAGCAGCACGTCGAGCGGGGCGGCCAGGTCGGCGAGCAGCGGCGCGCCGAAGACCACGTCGAGGTCGCGGCTGGTGTCCTCGTAGCAGACGGTCCGGCCGGCGTACATCTGGCCGTCCCGGCGCCGGGGCGCCGCCCCGGTCAGCTCGGTGAAGGTGGTGTTGAGCGCGTCGAGGGCCGTGCGCAGCCGGTCGGGGTCGCCGGCGGTCGCGGCGACCGCGTCCCGCGCGGCGCGCAGCCGGTCCCACCCGGCCCGCGCCGCCGCCCGCACCGGCTCGTCACCGATCGCCTCGATGCGGGCGGTGAGCACCGGTTCCGCCTCGGGGCTGACGGGCAGCGCGGCGTCCCAGGTGATCAGCTCCCGGGCCGCCAGCCGGTCCAGCAGGGTGTAGCCGTCCTCGGGGCGGCGCAACCCGACCGCCGGGTCGGTCACCAGCTCGTGCGCGGGGCGGCGGCCGTCGACGGCGCCGAGCAGCGCCGCCTCCACCGGGGACAGGGCCACCGGCGGCCGGCCGGGCCGCAGCACGGCGCGGTCCCGCAGGCTCAGGTGGGAGCAGAGCATCGGCGGCCACCAGCGGCGCACGGCCAGGTCCGCGCCGAGCGTGTCGGCGTACGCGGTGAGCGCCCACGACTCGAACCAGACCCAGCGGCGGCGGGTCAGGCCGGGCCCCTGGCTGATCCGGGCGACCTCCGGCAGGTCCGGGTCCACCGTCACCCAGCAGCCGGGGCCGAAGAAGCCGACCGTCTCGTTCTTGCCGGTGTAGCGCTGCCAGTACTTCAGCAGGGCCCGCTCCCGGTCCCGGCGCCGGACGTTGCGGGCCGCCTCGCCACCGCCGCGGACCAGGCCGTCCAGCGCGACCAGGGCACCGCCGTTCTGCCACGTGACGGCCTCGCGCAGCAGCGGCTGGCCGGCCAGCTCGCTGAGCTGGTGGGCGCCCGCGCGGACCGCCTCGTCGAACTCCTTGTCGAACCGGTCCGCGCCGGAGCCGGCGGCGAGCAGCTCGTCGGCCGCGGCGGCGGCGCGCGGGGCGTGGAACAGGGTCAGCCCGTCGGCCGGGAACCCGGTGCCGCGCAGGATCGCGTCCCGCCACACCGACCAGCCGGTGTCGCCGAGGGGCACCCGGTGCGCGCCCGCCGGGGCGACGCCGGCGGCCGGCGGCGCGGCGTCGGGCCGGGCGGCGGCGAGCGCCTCGGTGAGGTCGGCGCGGATCGCGGCGAGCAGCTCGGGGAGCTGGTCGTGCAGGAAGAAGTGCCCGCCGGCGATCTCCCGCAGGGTGAAGCCGGCGGCGGTGTGCTCGGCCCAGGCCGCGCTGTGCGCGGGAGTCACCGCCCGGTCCCGGGCGCCGCTGAAGGCGACGATCG